>CAZGOG010000001.1:0-123918 GCA_964527555.1 uncultured Planctomycetia bacterium
CCCGTTTGCCACTATCCCCCTCTTGCGAAAGGGATCGTTCGACTTGCATGCCTAAACCACGCCGCCAGCGTTCGTTCTGAGCCAGGATCAAACTCTCCAGTTTGATCTCGTTGACCCACATGTGTTTTCGGTTATTTGATTTCAAAGAGCAATTTCAAGGACAAAAAACACCTGTAAAATGATGTTCTATTTAACACCATTTTAGAGGTGTTTAATGTACACCTATTGATTATTCCTGTCTACTTAAAGTATACAAGATAAAATGGTATGTGTCAAATATGCGCAAAAATATCAAAGATTTACGCCCTCAGGCGTAGATGACATTTTACATGTATCTTTTAAAATGTCAAGGTTTTTTAAATGTTTTTTTCTAAGGCTGAGAATCCCCTTTAAAAGCACCTTTTTAAGGGGTTTTACCCCTTTAAAACCCTGCCGAATTTGCGTTTGCCGACCTTAAGGATCTTGCCTTTTTGATCCAGGTGAATTTCGCTTTTAATGCCAGTTAGCCTCTCTCCATCAAGCGTCACGGCACCCTGTGTTATAAGACGCCTTGCCTCGCTGGAGGAGGCAGCAAACTCACATCGCGTGATAAGAGAGATTATATCCAAAGCGCTTTCTTTAAATTTAAATTCGGGCATCTCCAGAGGAGTCTCTTTTTTCGCGAAAATCTTCTCGAAATTCATCCTTGCTTTTTCGGCGGCTTGAGGGCTGTGGTATTCAGAAATAATGGTTTTTGCAAGAAGAGCCTTTACCTCTTTGGGATGCTCTAGTGCCTTCTCTACGTCGCTCTTAAGCTTGTGGTAATCAATATCCGTAAGCAGCTCATAATACCGCCACATAAGCTCATCAGAGACCGACATGATCTTGCCGAACATCTCCTCGGGCTCTTCGTTTATACCCACGTAATTATTGAGTGACTTTGACATCTTGCTGGCGCCGTCTAACCCCTCAAGTATAGGCATGGTTATTATCACTTGGGGCTCAAAGTTCACGGGTTCTTTAGCGCTTCGCCCTGTGCTTTCTCTGAACAGCGCCATGCTTTTTGCCAGGTATGAGACTGTCTTTTCGCTGGAGGCGTAATTCTTCTGAAGACCCCTGCCTACGAGTAAATTAAACTTCTGGTCAGTGCCGCCCAGCTCTACGTCAGCTTCCATTACGACCGAATCGTACCCCTGAAGAAGCGGATAAAGAAACTCCAGAATACTTATAGGCGCATTATTCTTATACCGCGTCAGAAAGTCATCACGTTCAAGCATACGGGCAACCGTATACCTCGAGGCAAGGTCAAATAAACCCTCCTCCCCTAATTTTGCGCACCATTTGGAATTGAAAACAACCTCGGTCTTCTCCTCATCCAGTATCTTAAATATCTGTTTTTTATACGTCTTGGCGTTTTCTGCGACTTCTCCGGCGCTAAGCTGCCTGCGGAGTTTCGACTGCCCTGAAGGGTCACCTATACGACCCGTGAAATCCCCTATAAGAAAAAACACCTTATGTCCTAAGTCCTGAAAATGCTTCATCTTACGTAAAAGAACCGTGTGACCCAGGTGAATATCGGGTGCGGACGGATCGAATCCGGCTTTTATTATAAGAGGCCTTTTCCGGGAAAGTTTTGTTTTGAGTTCCGCAAGGTTTATAATCTCTTCCGTGCCTCTTTTGATCAATTTTAACTGTTCGCTTACGGCTTTCATAGTGCGGTCATTTTAGCATATGCGCATAGAAGGGTCAAGGCCCCTCTATTCAATCGCAAAAGGCATATATTCTTTTATCTTATCTTTAGCTATGATAGAATATATCCGTTTGAAAGGAGAAAAGAAAACATGGCCAGAAAATATGAAAGTATTAAAAATGAAGTGCTGAAAGATGTCTCTCGGCTAATGTGCGTTTCCGCAAGGACCGCACCAAAGACAAGGGGCATGGATAATCTCGTGATAACCATTCTCGCCGCTAGCGATAAAAAAAAGGTCGTCTCGCAGATGAAAAAGATCGCAAAAAGAGATTCGCGTCCAAGCTTCATGCGGGATGCGGAAAGCATAAAGGATACCGGCCATATAGTCGTTATAGGGACTAAGAAAAAAACTCTGGGCCTCGGCTGCGGTTTTTGCGGATATCCTTCATGCGAAGCGCTTTCAAAAACAAAAGGGGTATGTGCCTATAACGCCATGGATCTCGGTATAGCTCTGGGGTCTTGCGCCGCGTGTGCGGCGCGCTTTCATATCGATAACCGCCTTATGTATTCCATCGGCAAAGCAGCTATTGAAACGAACGTCCTGGGTAAAAATATTATCCAGGCTATAGGTATACCTCTGTCGGCTACAGGTAAAAACCCGTATTTTGACAGGAAATGACGCTTTGACCCATCTGTAAAAAAATAGACCGGACTTATTAAAATCCGGTCTATTTTTTATGCCTGTGAAGCTCCATGGGCTAACGCCCATGGCATCCACAGTTTCAGTCTTTCCATCAAGCGGAACCCTGAACCGAAGGCCATTCATCCACGCCCTTACGGGCGTGGCCTTCTGGTGCATGGGTAAATTTCTTAAGTTCTTCTTTATTGCTTTATTACACACTCTTAAGAAGAGCCGCCGGAAGCTTCTTCTCCGGACTCTTTTTCTGGTGCCTTTTCGAGGGGAGGCTTCTCTTCAGAAACCGCCTCGCCTTCCAGCCCTTTCGTGCTAAGAGCTATTTTCTTCTGCACGCCGTCTATGTGTATTATCTTGACCTTGATGGTCTGGCCCAGCTTATACCGGTCTTCCATCCTTTCAGAAGGCGCCAGATCTATCTCCGAAACATGAAGAAGGCCTTCGAGCTCTTTTTCAAGTTCTGTGAATATCCCGAAATTCGTGATATTCGTAATCACGCCCTCGCACACGGTATCAGGCTTGTATTTAGCGATTATGTCATCCCAGGGATCCTGGGAGAGCTGCTTAACACCGAGGGCTATTCTTCTATTCTGTTCATCGACATTCAGGATCATAGCGTCTATTTCCTCACCCTTTTTCAGCACGTCTTTAGGATGAGTCACTCTTTTTGTCCATGAAAGATCGGAAACATGCACCAGACCCTCAACCCCCGTTTCCAGCTCCACAAACGCGCCGTAATCGGTAACGGCGTTGATGGTCCCCTTGACCTTATCGCCTACGTTGTAGCGCTCCTCCACACCTTCCCACGGATCTTTCTCCAGCTGCTTTATGCCGAGGGAGAGCTTCTGGTTGTCCTTGTCGGTTTTAAGTACTACCGCTTCCACCTTATCGCCTACCTGGAACTTTTCACTCGGGTGCCCGTATTTCTTGCTCCAGGAAAACTCCGATATATGGATGAGCCCCTCGATCCCTTTTTCCAGTTCCACGAACACACCGTAAGGCATTATGTTTACCACCTTGCCGGTGACCGTGCTGCCCTCGGGGAACTTGCTTTCTATATCTTGCCATGGATTGGCGGTTTTCTGCTTAAGCCCCAGTGAGACTTTTACGTTCGTCTTATCAAAGTCCAGGACCTTCACTTCTATCTCATCTCCGACACGTACTACGTCACCGGGATGACTGATACGCCCCCAGCTCATATCGGTGATATGCAAAAGCCCCGTTATGCCTCCGCCTATATCGACAAATGCCCCGAAATCAGTGATGTTGCGTACGATGCCTTTAACGAGGTCTCCCTTGTTAAGATCGCCTATTATGGCTTGTTTTTCGCCGCGCCGTTTCTCCTCAACGATCTCCTTGCGGGAAAGCACTATGTTCTTGCGCTGTATGTTGATCTTGACTATCATGAACTCCATCCTCTGGCCCAGGATACTGTCAGCTCCGCCGTATTCCTGCATGGCAGAAAGACTTGCGGGCAGGAAAGCCTGCATGCCTACATCGACCATAAACCCGCCTCTGACTTTCCTGATGACTTTACCTTCGATGATATCACCTTCCTTGCAGTTCTCCATTATGTTCTGCCAGCTCTTAGACCTCTTGGCCTTCTCATGGGAAAGAACGATCATACCCAGATCGTTTTCCTTAGCCTCTACCATGACGTCTATCTCATCGCCGACTTTCAGATCATCAGGATCGGTTAATTCCGACTTGAATATACTGCCTTCGGACTTGTATCCCACATCGATCAGTATCTCCTTATCACTGATCTGTACGATCTTACCCTTGAGTATCTGCCCTTCCCTGATCTCGGAAATACTTTCCTCATAGAGCTGTGCAAGCTCCTTGTCAAGATCAGTAAATTCTTTTTTGTCTTTTCCTTTTCCAATTCCCATTAACAAATCAACTCCTTTTTATAGATTTTTGACCACATATTTTACCCTTTTTCCAAAAAAGATGCAACAGCTTTCATGCCTTTGGTGCCTTCTCGTCTTTTAGCCGTGCTATACGGTCCATAACCATATTCGTTATAGCCTCATAAGTCTCTTTCCCGGAACCCAGTACGTCTATAAATTCATCCGGCGGGATGGCGTCTCCCACAAATACGTTAATGACGCTTCCCATTTTGATCCCTTTGCCTTTCGGGAACGCTTCTCCAGAACCGTGAATATAAACCGGCACTACCGGCACTTTAGCTTTGGCAATAAGAAAACCGACACCTCTTTTGCCTTCCTGAAGGCTCCCGTCCTCTGAACGTGTGCCTTCCGGGAAGATGCCGACAACATGGCCCTTGCCGAGACGCCTGATAGCTTCCTTCATAGCGCCAATGCCGCCGGCATTACGGTCCACAAAGATACATCCGACTGAACGTGTCCAACGCCCCAGGATAGAGCCGGTAAAAAGTTCTTTTTTCGCCATAAAATCCACGGAATCAGTTTTCTTGCACGATATCCCCACCAGCGGCGGGTCCAATAGACTCGCATGATTAGAGACTATGATATACGGGGCTTCGGGGAAGTTTTCCCTGCCGAATATATGGAGTTTGAAACAAATCCTTATGAATATCTCGAATACTGAACGTGAAAGAAAATATAACATGATAATTATTAGTGACTCGGGAAGGCCTTTTTACTTCCTTTACTTACATGTTGGACTATCCTTAAGACGACTTCCTCTATGGAGAGGTCCGTCGTATCGATAAGAACGGCATCCTTCGCTTTTTTCAGGGGCCCGACTTTGCGGGTCTTGTCTGTATGATCCCTCTGTTTGAGGTCATCAGCCACTTCAGCCAGAGTCACAGGATGCCCCTTGGCCTTAAGTTCCGCCAGGCGCCTTTCCACCCTTTCCTCGAACGAAGCATCAACATAAAATTTATATTCGGCACCGGGCAGGACCACAGTCCCTATATCCCTTCCCTCCATAACGGAGGCGCCTGCCTCCTTCGCCATCTTTCTCTGCAACTTTACGAGGTTTTCCCTCACTTCTGGTATCCCGCACACGTGTTTAACGTTCGTGGTGACTTCCATTCTGCGTATTTCCTCGCTTACGTTCTCCCCGTCAAGTATCACGCGCATGGAAGAGGTTTTCCCCTCGGGCGGTAAAAGTTTCAGATCCAGATCCTTCGAAAGACCTATGATCCCTTCTATATCGGTCAAATCGGCAAGCTTCCGTATGGCTTTTAACGTAAGCGCGCGGTACATCGCCCCCGTATCGATATAAGTGAACCCCAGGCGTTCGGCGACTATTCTGCTTACCGTGCTTTTCCCGCTTCCGGCGGGACCGTCTATGGCTACAGCTTTGACCCTGTTAAACAATCTCATCCCTTATTTTCTTGTACTCCGTTAATTTTTCCCGGAGGTCCTCAGCCCGGCCGCCGGCGATATCATCTTCGATGAGTGAAAGGATCCCTTTAAAGCGTTTGATGGACTCAAGCACATTACCGCGGTTACTCATAAGGATATCGACCCAAAGCGTCGGGTCGGAAGAAGCGATACGGGTAGTATCCTTAAACCCCGTTGACGCGTACCTGGCGTACTTTTCTTCTTCTGAGCCCGCCAGCGCGTAAGCGACAACATGCGGGAGGTGGCTGGTAAAAGCAAGCGCCCTGTCATGCGCCTCGGGCGTAATGACATCCACTTGCGCCCCAAGAGCTTCCCATAAATTCTGCACGCTTTTTAAACTGTGAGGATTGGTAGACCCATCACTTGTCAGCACGCAGAGACTCCCTTCAAAAAGAGCGGAGCTGGAATGTTCCACACCCCGCTTCTCGCTTCCGGCAAGAGGATGAGAGCCTACAAAAGAAAAACTGTCTTTAAATTTCTTGGCATAATCGACGATCTCTTTTTTAGTGCTGCCTACGTCTGTAACTATCACTTTGTTATCTTTAATAGCTCCTGCCGCTAGTTCCAAAGTCTTCTTTATGGTGTCGACCGGCGTTGCGATAAACACGACTTCGGCCCCCTTAAGTGCTTCAGTGTAACTGTTGACATACCCTTTAGTCAAAGATTTCTCGTTTACCGCCCTATCCAGAGACGACTGTCTGCGGCATACCCCTACGACCTCTCCGGCCAGATTTTTCTCGAGAAGCGCCTTACCGATAGACCCGCCTATAAGGCCCATACCTATAATCGCTACTTTCTTCAGTTTCATAAAATCCTCTTGTTCTTAAATGAATCTTCATGGACTTACGTCCCTGGTTTCATCTTTTCGCCTGTTGTCATCACAACTTCTGCATCCGCGCCTTCACACCCATGGTGTTCCTTGCCCCAAGCACCTCTTCATTACATTAAAGATTCATGGTGAGCAAGCGAAGCGCACTGAACCACAAATTCAAGATTACAGAGTCCGTCCCACAGCTTGTGCGATTTTTTCGGCCTGACGCATAAGTTCCTCGAACTTAACGGGAAGCAGTGACTGTTCCCCGTCAGAAAACGCGTCTTCCGGTTGAGGATGTACTTCGACAATAAGCCCGTCGCAGCCGGCGGCTATCGCTGCCCATGCCATGGAGTTTACCATCCCCCACCTCCCGGTACCATGCGAAGGATCCACTACCACGGGCAGGTGGCTCAAACTCTTAAGCGCGGGAACGGCATTCAGATCCAGCGTGAATCTTGTGAAATCCTCAAACGTGCGGATGCCCCTTTCACAGAGTATGACGTTGGTGTTGCCTTCCGAAAGTATATACTCAGCGCTCATGAGTAGTTCCTTTATGGTATTGGCCATACCTCTTTTTAACAGCACCGGTTTCTTTGTCTTGCCGATCTCTTTTAAAAGATCGTAATTCTGCATATTCCTGGCGCCTACCTGCAAAATATCCGCATACTTCATCACCAGCGCAAGGTTGCGTACGTCCATCACTTCCGTGACGACAAACAGCCCCGTTTTCTCTTTTGCTTCGGCAAGATATTTAAGCCCTTCCTCTGCCAATCCCTGGAAACTGTAAGGGCTCGTCCTGGGCTTAAAGGCGCCTCCCCGCAAAACCTGAGCGCCGGCTTTTTTAACTATCCCGGCTGTCTTTAAGAGCATATCCCTGTTCTCGACAGAACAGGGCCCGGCCATAATTATTATCTTTTTGCCGCCTATCGACAGATCGCCGCCTATCTTGATCTGGCTGGGTTCGGGTTTATAATCCAAAGAGGCAAGTTTATACGGTTTAAGGATCGGGATGACTTTCTCGACCGCGGGTATACCTTCAAGAGGCATGACCCTTATGATATCCTCCTTGCCTATTACGCCTATGATCGACCGCTCGACACCTTCGGAGAGCCAGGGTTTAAGCCCAAGGCTCTCTATCTTTTCCATCAGATGCTCTATTTCCTTTTGTGTGGCTGTAGGTTTAAGTACGATAATCATATATATCCCTTTCTTGGATTAAAAAAGTATTTTAATTTTTCGCAGTATCTTTGACCGCTTCGGTAAACACCTTGAAAAACTTCTGGTTCTCCTCAGGCGTTCCTATAGTGACCCTTACAAAACCCTTAAGACGCCAGGCGGACATCTCGCGCACTATGATCCCGCGCGAAAGAAGATATTCTGAGATCTTTACCGAGTCCCGCTCGGTATCCACCAGGACGAAATTAGTGCGGCTTGGAACATACTTAAGAGAAAGAGAAGTAAAGAGTTCATAGAATTTTTCTTTCTCTTTGTTTACAAGTGCAACCGACTTCTCCATGTATTCTTTATCATTGAGAGCAGCAAGAGCCGCAACCTGGGCTAAAGAGTTCACATTGAAGGGTTCCCGCACCTTATTGAGGACCAGAGCGATATCCTCACTGGCTATACCATACCCTACACGTAATCCCGCAAGACTGTACACTTTGGAAAACGTCCTTGCTATTATAATATTGCGGTCTTTACGTTTTATCAGATTAATCGTCTCAGGATAGTCCCCGCCCCTGGCAAACTCGTAATACGCCTCGTCTATAAAGACGAGCACATCCGGCGGCACTTCGTCTATGAAACTACCCATCTCTTCCTTCGTCACGTAACTGCCCGTAGGGTTGTCTGGATTGGCTATAAAAACGACTTTTGTGCGATCGGTTATGGCCTTCAGCATCCCATCCATATTGTATTTATAGTTCTTAAGCGGCACTGTCCTTAATTTCGCGCCCTTTACCATCGAAGCGATGTGATAAATAAGGAATGTCGGGTCAGCGACAACGACCTCGTCTCCGGGATCGACAAAAGCGTGAAGCGCAAGTAGAATCAGCTCATCAGAGCCGTTACCGAAGATGAGGTTACTCTCCTTAACGGAAAGATGTTTGCTGAGAGCCTTCCTCAGGTAAAAACATCCCCCGTCAGGATACCTGTTGATATCCTTAGCCGCTTCCACGATCGCCTCGATAACCCTCTTGGAAGGCTGCATGGGGTTTTCGTTAGATGCCAGTTTTATCACATCTTTAAGGCCGCGTTCCCTTTTAACCTCTTCGATGGGCTTGCCGGGCTTATACGGGTCGATGTCGTTCAAGTGTTTCTTCCAGGATCTTTTTTCCATGTTTTATCCTACCTGCCCTTCGGGTATGCCCCGAGGACTTTAAGAAAATGACATTTGGTCTCCAGGTCTTTAAGTACCTTCTTTATCTTCGGGGTCTGGTAGTGCCCCTCCATATCGACAAAGAAGTAATACTTCCATAACCTTTTTTTCGAAGGCCTGGACTCTATCTTGGTCAGGTTGATGCCCTGCTTCTTGAAGGAACTAAGCATATCATGCAGTACTCCCGGACGGTCCTTCACCGAGAACATGATAGAGGTCTTATCGTCACCGGAAACTTTACTCATCTGTTTGCCGATGACCAGAAACCTCGTCTCGTTCGTGGCGCTGTCTTCGATGCTCCTGGCAAGGACTTTCAGCCTGTATTTTTTTGCCGCAAGTTCGCTTGCTATGCAGGAGGCATCAGACTGTTTCGAAACAATCTCCGCCGCTTTCATGGTCGAGTTTACGTCGTGTAGCCTGGCCTGAGGCAGATTTTTCTCTATCCATTTGCGGCACTGCCCGAAAACTTCCGCCTTGGAATATATCTTCTTGATAGACTTCATGTTCCGGTTCTTCGAAAGGAGGCTGTGCCGGATCGGAAGATACACCTCGGAACATATCATGAGGGGCGAGTCGACGAACATGTCCAGGGTATGATTAACCGCTCCTTCCGTGGAATTCTCTATCGGCACCACTCCGTAATCCGCACTGCCCTTCTCCACCTCGGAAAAAACTTCCGTAATACTGTCGCATGAAAGATATTTCACACTTGAGCCGAACTTCTTCAGTGAAACCTGATGGGTAAAGGTAAGTTCCGGCCCCAGATACGCCACGGTCATCGGTTTTTCCAGGGAGATGCACGCCGACATTATCTCTCCGTAGATCGCTTTTATGGACTCATTTGCCAGCGGCCCTTTATTCGTTCTTGCGATCTTGGCATAAACCTCGCTTTCGCGGTCAGGACTGTAGACCGGCTCACTTCTTTCTTTTTTTCTTTCCCCGATATCGCGGCTTATCTTACCGCGTCTGTTTACAAGTTCCACTATACGGGAGTCTATCTTGTCTATCTCACTCCTTAATTCATTCAGTTTTTTCGGATTCATCTCCAGGCTCCTTTTCGGTCTCTTGCGACCCGCTCCCCGCTTCCTCCTCGCCGGATGAAGGGGGCACATTAGCCGCTACTGGTCCTTCATCTTCCACTTCTACCTGCTCGTGGGGTTTCCCGTACTCAAGGTCTTCTTCGGTAAAATCCCTCAAAAGCGGAAGATCATCTAGCGAATTCAATCCAAAAATCTCTAAAAATTTACTAGTAGTCCCGTAAACAAGGGGCCTACCTATGACTTCCTTTCTTCCCCTGACCTCGATGAGATCTTTCTCCAAAAGGGCTTTAAGCACTCCGCCGACATTGACCCCGCGGATGCTTTCCACCTCCGCCCTGGTTGCGGGCTGCTTATACGCGACGATCGCCAGCGTCTCAAGGGCCGGACCGGAAAGGCGGTCCATCTCTTTCTGGTAGAGGTTGCTTATCCATGGCAGATATTCCGGTTTAGTGACTATACGGCACTTCCCGGCAACTTCAGCTATATTAAAAGCCCGGCTCAGTGAACTGTACTCTTCCTTCAGCAAACGCACAGCTTCGTTTATTTCCTTAGCGTCCGAACCCTCTATCGCGTTTCTTAATTCCTCCCTGCTCAGTCCCGCTTCGGAAACAATCAGAAGCGCCTCGATTATACTTTTTATCTTTTCGATATTTTCCATGCCTTACCTCTTGCACATTAAGAATTTTATTATTCGTTTTTGACCAGTTCCGGATTCCTGATAATCTCTATCTCCCCGAAAAACTCCCTCTGCATGACAAGAATCTCCCTCATCTTCATAAGCTCCAGTATCGCCAGGAATATCGCTATTATCTCATTTTTGTTTTTAGCGCTTTTAAACAAAGATGAGAAAAGGATCCTGGAATCTCTTGCCAGCACATGATAAATCTGGTGTATTTTTTCACCTACGGTAAACTCATCTTTAATGACCTCATGAAAGGTCTCCTTGGGGATATCCCTGAGCACCTTCTTGAAGGCAGTTATAAGATCAAATAGACTTGCCTCGAAGTATTCCGTCCCGTCATCCGCCACTATCTTCTCTTTATCGCCGCTACCTCTTCTTAAGAACACGTTTTTGTGCTCTTCGCGCATCTTCTCGAGCTCGGAAGCCGCTTCCTTGTATTTCTTGTATTCTAAAAGACGCCTGACGAGCTCCTCGCGGGGGTCTTCTTCCTCCTCCTCATCTGGCGTCTCTTCCTGCGGAAGCAGCATCTTGCTCTTTATGTGCATAAGAGTCGCGGCCATGACAAGGAACTCTCCGGCGATTTCCAGGTCTAAGAGCTTCATGAGTTCCAGATATTCCAGATACTGTTCCGTGATCTCGGAGATGGGAATATCATAGATATCGATCTTGTCTCTCTTAATAAGAAACAGTAAGAGATCAAGCGGCCCCGCAAAAATATCAAGTTTTACCTTATATGTCATATGTCTTCAGCTAATTATCTGATGCAGGCATTCTTTCACTTCGGCCATCGTGCCCCCGGCTACTTCCGAAGCCTTCCGGGCGCCTTCTTTGATGACAGCAAGAACATCGTCGTCCGAGAGGCTTTCTCTTTTTTTGCGGATCGGATCAAGAAAACCGTTTAAAGCGACTGACAGTTTCTCTTTTACCTCAACATCTCCGACCTTTCCGAGGCGGTAACGTTTTTTCAGGTCTTCCACTTCTCCCCTGTTGGGATTGAATAGATCATGGTAAGTAAAAACAGGGTTGCCTTCTACCTTCCCGGGAATATCGGCTCTGGTCCGCTTGGGATCCGTGTACATGCTGTAAACTTTTTTCTTTATGGCTTCCGGTGATTCCGACAGTAATATAAAATTCCCGTAGCTTTTGGACATCTTCCGGTTGTCCAGCCCAACCAGCTTAGAGACCTTGGTCAAGATGGGGTCAGGTTCTCTGAATATCTTTTTTTTATAAAGCCCGTGAAACCGGCGTATTATCTCCCTGGCAAGTTCAAGATGCGGAAGCTGATCAAACCCGACGGGAACCGAATCAGCTTTATACAGCGCGATATCGGCAGCCTGAAGAACCGGATAACCCAGAAAACCGTAAGTAGCAAGCATCCGGCCCTTTATCTCCCTGAGCTGCTCTTTATACGTCGTGCACCTTTCGAGCCATCCCAGAGGCGTGAGAAGCGAAAATACCATAGCAAGCTCGAGATGCTGGGGAACCATGCTCTGTATAAAAATAACGCTTTTATCCGGATCTATACCGCACGATATCCAATCCTTGATTATCTCAAGGCTGTTTTCTTTGATATCCGAGGGTTTTTCGTATTCGCTCATAAGCGCATGCCAGTCCGCCACCATAAAGAAACATTCATGCTCGTCCTGCATTTTGCGCCAGTTGGCAAGCGCACCGACAAGGTGCCCCAGATGGAGCTTGCCGGTAGGCCTCATACCGCTTAATATGACTTTTCTTTTTTTGCTCATTTTTCCAGCCCGCTATTTATGACGTCTTATGCCTCAAGCCGTCTTGCAAATTTTTCAATAGTGAACGCTTCGATGACATCGTTTTTGCGTATATCATTAAAACCTTTTATCGAAATACCGCACTCAAAACCGTCTTTGACTTCCCTGACATCATCTTTAAATCTCTTAAGCGTGTTTATCTCGCCTTGAAAAATGACTTCCTGGCCCCTTTTGATCCTTATGCGGTCTTTGCGGTGTATGGTCCCTTTGGTGACGGCACAACCGGCGGCCTTTCCGACCTTGGAAGCCGAAAACACTTCACGCACCTGAGCACTGCCCTGGAAGACCTCCTTCTCTTCGGGTTCAAGAAGCCCTTCCATCCCCGCTTTTACATCGCTGATCGCCTCATATATGATATCGTAAAGGTGCACATCGATCTTCTCGTTCTTCGCCAGGGCCTCCGCCTTGGGATCGATCTTGACATGGAACCCTATTACGACAGCATCTGAAACCACCGCAAGCATGACATCGGATTCATTGATATTACCGACTGCTGTATGGACCATCTTCACTTTTACTTCACTTGTGGTAAGCTCTTCAAGCGCCTGTTTAAGAGCTTCCGCCGACCCCTGGACATCTGCCTTCAGGACTATATTGAGCTCCTTCATCCCTTCCTCGACTATGCGTGTATGCAGGTCTTCAAGAGTGACCCTCTGACTTTTTGCCATCTTGGCTTTTCTGCTCGCGCTTTGCTTTAGACCCGACAAGCTCCTGGCTTTCTTCTCGTCTTTAACAACGAAAAACTCTTCCCCCGCTTCAGGGAGTCCCTGCAAACCCAGCACCTCAACAGGAGTCGCCGGAGGAGCATCCTGCACCCTTTCCCCGGAATCGTCTATCATAGCCTTGACCTTGCCGTAATGCAACCCGCATAAAACCACGTCGCCGGCACGCAGAGTCCCGTTCTGCACCAGGAGAGTCGCGACTACACCCTGCCCCGGGGTTTTTTTGCTCTCTATCACCACACCGCGTGCCCTTAAAGTCGGGTTCGCCTTAAGTTCCAGCATCTCCGACTCCAGCATGAGCATCTCTACCAGGTTATCGACGCCCTCACCGGTCTCGGCGGAGACTTCCACCATTATTGTCTTACCACCCCATTTTTCAGGGGCAAGTCCTTCCTGCTGAAGTTCCGACTTGACTTTTTCAGGGTTAGCGCTTGCCAGATCGCATTTATTTATAGCAACGACTATCGGTACCCCCGCCGCGCGTGCATGGTCAATCGCTTCTTTCGTCTGCGGCATGACACCGTCATCGGCAGCAACCACCAGTACAACAACGTCAGTCGCGTGTGCTCCCCGCGCCCTCATAGCGGTGAATGCCGCATGTCCGGGAGTGTCTAAAAACGTAACCGACCCGCCTGCGGTTTTTACCTTATAGGCGCCTATATGCTGAGTAATACCGCCCTTCTCTCCTTTTGTAACCATAGTCTTACGTATATAGTCCAGAAGCGAGGTCTTGCCGTGATCGACATGTCCCATAAACGTAACTACCGGAGCTCTTGAGATGCCTGACTTTTTATCTTCCTTGCGGTGTTCCTCAACCAGTTCTTTTTCCATAGTCTCAAGAGTCTCAGGAAGTTCCAGTTCATAACCGAAATTTTTCATGATATCACGGACAACATCTTCCTCAAGATCCTGATTGATATTGACAAAAGCGCCTTTACTCATCAAGTACTGGATAACCGCGTTGGGTTTTACATTGATCCGCGGAGCCAAAGTCCGTATGTTAACGGGAAGGTGCATCTGTACCTTCTGCGGTGTCTTCCTCGGTGAAACAGGAGGCGCGCCGGCTGCTTCTTTTCTGATGACAATCTCCGGTTGTGCTTTTACAAAAGCCTTTTTCTTTTTGCCGGAAATCTTCGGCACTCTTTTAACTATTTCTATGGCAGGTTTTTTTGAGGCGGGTTTTTTCGCCTTTTTCGCTCTTTTCGGGGCTCTAGGCTCTTCTTTAGCCCTTTCGATTATTTCAATAGCGGGCCTCGCTTTTTCTTTTTTCTCCTCCTGCGCCTTCTCTTTTATCTCTTCGACCTTTTTCTCTTCCGCCTCTGGCTTTTCCCCGGGTTTCTTGGCCTTAACGGTTTTTTTCTTTTCTTCTCGGACCGCCTCTTTTTTTTCAGTCTTTTTTTCTTTCTCTTGCGGCCCTGATTTCGCTTTTTTACCCGGCTTGGCTGCTTTCTCTTTAGAGAGAGGCGCTTTCTTTTCCTTTTTCGCGGGTTTTTTGACTGCAGCCGCCCCTCCCAGTTTAATACGGACCAGGCCCGCTATTTTGTCGTCGACTTTACTCTTTTCATCCTCGACGTCCACATATAATTTACGCAGCTGCTCCAGAACTTCTTCGTTCGGAACTCCAAGCTCTTTAGCTAAATCACGAACCTTAATCGCCATATATCACCTGCTCTTATCCTTTAGTCTTAGACTTAAGTACCTTCCTCTTGCGCCTCGTCCGTCTTCTTTTTTTTCTCGGATTCCTCTTCCTCTTGCGCCTTTCCGGTGACTTCTTCTGTCGCCTCTCCTTCTTCCGCGCTCTCGGAAACTTCTTCCTGAGGTTCTTCTTCAGGCTCTTTAGTTTCATCTTGCGGCTCTAAAAACGCTTCCTTCTTTAAAGATTTTTCCTTTTCTTCTAAAGCGGCAGCATGGGCCTTCTGGCAGGCATCGATTATCTTCTCGGCCGTTTTCGCGCCTATACCGCCCAGTTTAACCAATGCGTGAGAACCTTCCTCCAATAATTTATCGACCGTATTGTATCCCGCCTCTTCCAAAGTCGCCAGAGCCTTTTTACCTATCCCCTTGACTTTCGATATTGGTATATCTACTTTCTCTTTAGCGGATTCGGCGACGAGTTCCCATCCAAGAAGCTTAGAGGCGAGTCTGATGTTCCTGCCCTTCTTGCCGATCAAAAGAGACAGCTGGTCCTTAGGAACCGTCAAAATTATATTTTTGTTCTCCCTGTCAATCGTCATCTTGCTTATCTCAGCCGGGCTTACAGCAGTCGGGAGATATTCACGGATGTCGTCATTCCATTTTATGATGTCAATTCTTTCACCGTGCAGTTCTTTCACGATGTCTCTTACGCGGCAACCCCTCATCCCGACACAGGCGCCGACCGGATCCACCTTATCATCCTTTGAATGAACGGCTATTTTGGTCCTCTCTCCGGCTTCCCTGGCTACAGCCTTGATCTCAACGATGCCTTGAGATATTTCCGGCACTTCTAGCTCAAAGAGTTTTTTCACAAATCCCGGATCAGTGCGCGATAGGACGATCTCAGGCCCGCCGTTATCTTTATCAACTTTAAGCAGATAAGCCCTTATTCCTTCTCCTTGACGGAACTTCTCCCGCGGTATCTGTTCCGTCTTGGGCAAAACTGCCTCCGTATCGTCAAGCTCAACGATAACATTGCCTTTTTCAAAGCGATGTACCGAACCGCTTATGATCGATCCTACTTTCTTCTCATATTTATCCGATATCACATCCCTTTCCGCCTCCCTGATCTTCTGTATTATTACCTGCTTGGCAGTCTGGGCCGCGATTCTCCCGAAACGTTCGCTGGTGACTTCCACCCCTTCCGAAAAAACCTTTATCGCACCGGTTTCTTTGTTTATATTGACGGCTATATCCTCTTTTGAAACATCCGGATCATCGATGACTTTCCGTGCGGCAGAAGCCAGAGCGCTCTCTATCGCCTCGAAGAGGATCTCCTTGCTTATACCTTTTTCTCTCTCTATTCTTTCCAGCGCGGTTAAAAATTCTCCATTCATCTCGTTACACCCCTGTCTTATTTAAACTTAGAGCTTTCGGCGCCTAAGACCTATTTGATCGAAACCCATCGTTTCGCTTTCGCAATGTTTTTCTTCTCCACAAAAACCGTCTGGCCGTCAGGCCTTTCCATCAAAATGCCTTCCCGTCCCTTAACTTCCAAAAGCTTGCCAACCGTCAAATTCGCCTCATTTACCGGTTCATGCGTCCTCACTTCGATATCCTTGCCAACGGCCCAGCTGTAATCACCTTCGCTTTTAAGCTCCCTGTCAAGCCCCGGCGAACATACGTCCAAAGTGTATTCATATTCAAAGATACCCTCTTCGTCTATCCATGAGGCGACGTGCCTGTTGAATTCGCTGCACTCATCAAGCGTAATGCCGCCTTCTTTATCGAGAACAACCTCCATGAAAAAAGTACGCCCCCCCCTGGTAGATAGATCTACCAGCTGGTAGCCTCTTTTTTTGGCTTCTTCACGTATGAATTCTTCTAATTTTTCAGGGATTCTGCCTTTAAACATAAATTTACCCCACAATATATCCACTAAAAAAATAAGTGGGCACGTGGCCCACTTACTCTTTGCACTTAGCGTTACTCGATTCTAATATAATATTCCAGGATTGTCAAGCATATAAAACATACGTATTTAAAAGAGTTAATTGTCCTCTTCACCTTCGGGTATACGCCAGTACGGATAAAACCCGGTACCAGAAACAGCCGACGTTGAACCTTCTTTCATGCCGAAGGAATCGTAATAAGTGATGCTTTCCCCGGCGGAAGTAGGCAGAGGGTTATACTCCTCAGCGGGAAGAATATCGTCATCACCCACATATTGTTTGCCGACTAAGTCCCCCAGCTTATTATATTCTTTTTGTTCCTTAAGCCGGCCGTCCGCACCATAGTAACTTTCAACACGCAGCTTTCCGTCCTCATACTGGTTCTTTATGACAGCCCAGCCATCCGCGTTATCACGCAGTTTTCCTTCAGAATTGTAATTACTCTCCTTTATTTTATGGCCGTCCATATCATACTTTATCTCTTGCTCCAGCGTCCCGTCTTCTCTGTAATAGGAAATCGCCTCAAGTCCCCCCATCTCATTGTATTCAGTGACCGTCCGGACTTTTCCGTCAGGCCAATACTCTGTATCAGACGTCTTCGTCTGAAGTGAATGCACCCGGTGCCCGATGCAAAGTATAAAAATAGCGAGAACGAAGCCGATGATATAGCGATTTTTCATATTTTCCTATCCTGTTTTGAATGTTATACTTACACTAGTACCCGGCAAATTTCTCCGTTTTTATCCGGTCTTCAGGGAGGTTTAACCCTGTTTTCAAGATGTCCCTTAAACATCTTACCATCTCCGGGGGCCCGCAAAGATAAAACACTCTATCCGTAAAGTCGGGGACCTCTTCCCTTATCATGTTACCGTCAATATACCCGAGCCTGCAAGCTTTTATCCTGGGGGCCTTCTCTAGAGACGTTAATGTATAAACTGCCCGGAAATTCCGGTTCTTCTTGCGCATGTCTTCAAAGTCATACTTAAAAATGATATCCTGAGCGCTGTTATTACCGTAAAGAAGTACTATCCGCACGGGTAACTTCATGTCAGCAGCAAACTTGCACATGCTCCTTACGGGGGTTATACCTATGCCCCCGGAAAGAAACGCGATTTTTTCGCGGCTTTCATCCAATGTGAAACTACCGTAAGGCATCTTAATATGTGCCTTGTCGCCCTTCCCGAGACCATCAAGGGTCCTGGAAAAGTCACTGGCCGTTATTCTTTTTGTGAACTCGATATATCCTTTCTCGGTGGGAGAATTAGAAAAAGAGAAGGGTTTCGTCTCTTCCACGTCATTTACCTTTATCGTCAGCAAAAAATACTGTCCCGCTTCGAAGAAGGCATCTTCTTGCGCTTTGAAACGGAAACTTTTTACGCCCGGGGTCCTCTGTATCACTTCTAAAACTGTAGTATCAAATTCAGTCATAAGTTATCCGAATTGCCAGCGCACGCGTTTCACCTTTCCGGGGAAAACGGGGCATCTGTCCTCAGACTCGCTGCAGACGGTTATGACATAATCGTAAGTCTTGCCTTCCTTCACAACGCTATGGACGCTTTTTGGCTTGTTCGCCGAAATATCTATGCCTATCGCTTTCATGGCTTCCACCACAAGAGGGTTAAACTCGCCCGGCTCTACCCCGGCACTTTCAGCTTCAAATTCGCCCCCGGCAAGGCTTTTAAGAAATGCTTCCGCCATCTGGCTGCGCGCTGAATTATGCACGCAAATAAATAAAACTCTCTTCTTCACTTCTTCCGTATATTCTTTTTTTTATCAAGCATCGCCTTGACTTCTTTTACGGCGTCATTCTTGTTAATAAGACTTTTTTCTCCCGTGGACCTGTCCTTAACTTCCAACTTGCCTTCGTTCAGATTTTTGCTGCCGATCACAACCTGGAGGGGGAAACCCACAAGGTCCGCATCCTTAAATCTTACCCCGGGGGACTTTACCCTGTCATCCATCAACGCGTCAATATTCTCCCGCCGAAGCTCATTATAGACGCGTTCCGCCTCGGCAAACAGGGTTTTATCGTCCGACTTCACGGGAATAATAACCACTTCGGACGGGCTCAGAGCCACCGGCCATATTATCCCGTCTTTATCGCAACTGGTCTCTATCGAAGCGGCAAGAATCCTGTTTACGCCTATACCGTAACATCCCATGATAATAAATTGTTCCCTGCCGCGCTCATCCAGAAACTTTGCGTCTAAACTTTCGGAATATTTCGTGCCGAGTTTAAAGGTATGCCCGATTTCGATGGCACACTTGAAGTTTATGCTGCTGGCGCATTTTGGGCATACGTCGCCTTCCTGTATAACCCTCCCGTCAATCCAATCGTCCACTTCGAAGTCCTTGCCCAGATTAACATTCAAGAGGTGTTTGTCTTTCTTGTTTGCTCCGGTTACAAAATTCGTCATAGTGCGAACATCGTTATCGGCAAGTATCCTGACCGAAAGCCCCACGGGCCCGGAAAACCCCATGGCTCCGCCGGTCACTTCCCCTACTTTCTTTTCATCGGCAAGCTCAAGCACTCTGGCTTTAAGGTGATTCTTTATCTTCGCGGCGTTAGCTTCATGGTCGCCCCTTACAAGCACCGCGACGGGCTCGTTATCCGCAATGTATATGAGCGTCTTTACCAGCTCCGACGGTTTTACCTTGAGAAAACCGCTTACATCCTGCACGCTTTTTACGCCCGGAGTCAAAGCTTCTTTAATGTCTTTGAGATCTTTAGATCGGGTATCCGGCTGTGCTTTTCTCTTTACCGCCGCTATCTCGGTACTTGCCGCATACCCGCATGAAGGGCATAGTACTATCCTGTCTTCCCCTATATCCGAGGGCACCATGAATTCATGCGATACCGTGCCCCCCATAAGACCCGGGTCCGCCTCAACAGCAATATAAGGCAAAGCACACCTCTCAAAGATGCGGCAGTAAGCATCGTACATCTTTTTATAACTTTTCTCCATCGCCTCGGCACTTATATCAAAACTGTAGGCGTCTTTCATGATGAACTCACAGCTGCGGACCACACCGAAGCGCGGGCGCACCTCATCGCGGAATTTAGTCTGTATCTGATAAAGGATCAATGGGAGATCTTTATAAGACCGTACTTCTTTCGAGACCAGATCGGTGACAATCTCTTCATGTGTGGGGCCAAGCGCTATTTCTTTGCCATGCCGGTCCTTATATTTTATCAGCACCTCCCCCATATCTTCATACCGGCCCGTGCGTTTCCAGAGTTCCGGCGGCTGAAGTGCCGGCATAAGTAACTCAGTAGCGCCGGCGGAATCCATCTCTTCCCGCACTATATTCGCGGCTTTACGCAAAGCCTTATACCCCATCGGAAGATATGTATACGCTCCGGCAGTAAGGCGTCTGATAAGACCGGCTCTGACCATAAGCTTATGACTTATAGCTTCTGCGTCCTGCGGGTCCTCTTTTAATGTCGGAATAAATGCGCCAGACCATTTCATCTCGGGCTCCTTATCTCTATATTATATTTCTTTTTTTATCATATCAAGCAGTTCCTTAACACTGCCTGATGTCTTAACCGTTTTCACAACCTCTCCCCTTCGGAAAATCACCCCTTTTCCCCTGCCAAAGGCTATACCGATATCGGCCCCTTTTGCTTCGCCGGGACCGTTGACTTCACAACCCATCACCGCCACCAGAAGCTGCTTTTCCTTAAGAAGCGGCTCTTTATGCGTAAGATGACGAAGCTCGGATTCCAGGTTTTTTACTATCGGCACCAGATTAACCTGACACCGCCCGCACGTAGGACAGGAAATAATCTCAGGACCGAAATACCTCGACCCTACGCTGGATAAAATACGTTTGGCAATTTCCACTTCGCTGGTCGGCTCACCCGTCAAAGACACCCTGATAGTATCGCCGATACCATCCAAAAGCAAAGCACCGATCCCGATGGAGGACTTTATCACCCCGTCTTCCGGAAGTCCCGCGGCGGTGACACCGACATGAAAGGGATAGTCGCACTCATCCGCCATCTTTTTATAAGCTTCAATAGTTTTAGAGACATCTGAAGAT
Source organism: uncultured Planctomycetia bacterium (assembly GCA_964527555.1). Taxonomy (GTDB): domain Bacteria; phylum Omnitrophota; class Gorgyraeia; order Tantalellales; family Tantalellaceae; genus CAZGOG01. Next base: position 20,755 of record CAZGOG010000001.1, read on the forward strand.
TTAAGCGAAATAATTAAATCGTCGAAATTTCTTTTTCGAAAATTTTCCATGTACCTTAAAAGAGCGTTTACCATCGCCTGGGGAGATAAACCCTTGCCCGCGGCGATCTCCATCAACGAGCCGGAATTCACGCCCACCCTTATGGGGATATTCTTATCGCTAGCGGCGTCAATTACCTTCTCTACATCTTTCGTTTTCTTAATGTTGCCCGGATTGATCCTTATCTTATCCGCGCCGCACTTTATAGCTTCAAGCGCCAGTTTATAATCAAAATGTATATCGGCAACAAGAGGCACTGTCACTTCCTTCTTGATGGACGATATCGCTTTGGCGTCACCCTTGTCTTTTACCGCCACGCGCACTATCTCGCAGCCTGCTTCTTCAAGCTGGCGTATCTGGACGACCACTTGTCCAATGTCCGAGGTGTCGACCTTCGTCATGGACTGGATGACCACCGGGTGATCTGACCCGATCTTGAGGGGGCCGACACTTACGGTCCTGGTTTTTCTGCGTTTTATCACTTGCCTCCCAGCGGAGTAAATTTAAGCAGGTCCTGCCAGCTGATAAACAAAGCAAAAATAATAAGCAGAATAAGCGCGACTTGCGTTATTACCTCCTGGACTTTGAGGCTTACGGGTTTTCCGCGCAACTTTTCAATCCCGAGAAAAATAAGATGCCCCCCGTCAAGTACCGGGAACGGCAGAAGATTGAATATCGCAAGCGCCAGGCTTATATGCGCCGTTATTATTAAAAGCGGCAATATCCCCAGGTTTGCCGCCTGGCCCAGAATATGCGCAATCCCTATGGGCCCGGAAACAGACGTCTTTACCGGCATGCCCCCCGTTATAAGAAGCCATATCCCCTTATACGTCATGCCTGTAATTTCAAGAACTCTTTTCCCCCCGGAATAGAATGCCTTAACCGGACCGTAGGAGACATCCAGCACCTTGCTTGCCGGGGCTATACCTATCATGGGTCTTGAGATAGTCCGTCCAAAAATATCCTTGACCTCATCGAATTGCGGAGTTATCGAAAGACCCAAAACTCTGCCGGAACGCATTACCTCGAAATCTAACACTTCACCCTTGGCGCTGTTATTCTTTATGACCCGAAGGATATCGTCCCAGTATTCGATTTTTTCGTTATTGATCGATAATATCTTATCCCCCACCCTTATCCCCGCTTTTGCCGCCGGGTAGCCTTTTAATATCTGGCCCACCTCATTGGTAAGTGTGGGGATACCGATCATGAAAATAACGCTGAAAAGCAAAAAAGCGAAAATATAATTCGTAATAGACCCTGCGGCTATCACCCAGAAACGATAACCGGCAGGCTTCGCCAGAAACTCGTATTCCTTACCCTCGGCTTCGTTGGGGTCTTCCCCGGCCATTTTGCAAAATCCCCCGAAAGGTATTACCGAGACCCTGTAATCCGTACCGCCGATCTTTTTTCCGAAAAACCGTTTTCCCATGCCGAGCGAAAAAACTTCGACAGCGATCCCCGCTTTCTTCGCAGCAACAAGATGACCCGCTTCATGAACTAGTATCAAAACGCTAAAAACAATTATTACGATAATCCACGTCAGCAAAATCTTTTCACCTCCCCGGATGCCCATATTTCAGCATCGATTATGTCTTCTAAAGACGGATCGGCCACTTTTGTATGCTTCTCCAAGACTTTTTCGACAATCCGTATAATATCTCTAAACTTGATCCTGTTTTCCAGAAAAAGCCTTACGGCCGTCTCATTGGCGCTGTTGAGAACAGCTGGAACCGTGCCGCCTAGCCGCAGCGCCTGGTATGCCAGTTCAAGCGCAGGAAACTTTTTTACATCCGGCGCAAGAAACGAAAGATTGTTCACCACATTAAAATCCACCCTTGGAAAATCGCTGGCCACAACTTCCGGATACGCCAGAGCTTTCAGTATCGGAAAGCGCATATCCGGGCAAAAGAGACTGGCGCTTATAGTCCCGTCAACGAACTCCACCATGGAATGAATGATAGCCTCGGGATGTATTACCACTTTTATTTTCTCCTGAGGCACGTCAAACAGCCATCTTGCCTCTATAACTTCCAGGCCTTTATTCATAAGGGTCGCGGAGTCAACCGTTATCTTCTCGCCCATGCACCACTTTGGGTGATTGAGCACTTCGCTCCTGGAAACAAGATCAAATTCCTCTTCCCTCTTATCCTTAAGTGAACCGCCGCTGCCTGTAATGTATAAAGTCCTGACTTCTTCTTTACCTCTGGTACCCAGGCACTGCATGATCGCACTATGTTCGCTGTCAACGGGCAGAATTGAAGCGGAATTTTCATCCGCAAGCTTCCTTATGAGCATACCCGCGCTTACCACAGGCTCTTTGCTCGCAAGCGCAACGGTCTTACCCGTTTCTAGCGCCGCGATAAGCGGTTTAAGAGCCGCTGTCCCGCTAATAGCCATAAAAACGATATCCGCTTCTCCCTCGGCCAGCTCTTCAATGGCTCCGGCTCCCGAGACGACACGTACGCCTTTTTTTACTTTTGTTTTTACGTCGGATAATAATCCTTCATCCCGGATCGCAACAGTCTCCGGGCTGAACTCTTCCGCCTGTTTGAGAAGAATCCGGGCGTTCGCATTGCTTGAGATGGCTTTAATGCGAAACTTATCGGGATAGTGTCTTACCACATCCAGAACGTTTCTGCCCACGGAACCCGTAGACCCTAGAAGTATGATGTCTTTCATATAAACCTGTTTATCTTAATTAAAACGTCTTTATGTAAAAATAAAAAACCGGGGCAGTAAAAAGAAGACTGTCAATAAGGTCGAGTACGCCCCCGATCCCGTTTAAAGCGGTGCCGGAGTCTTTCGCGTCGCAGTTCCTTTTTATAAGACTTTCGGCAAGGTCCCCCACTTGCCCTAGTGTTGCCAGAAGAACGCCCAGGATAAAAAGATGCAAAAATGAAAAACCGGTAAGAAACCTGCCGACAGTGACAGCAAGCGCGATACTTACCACGATGCCTCCCAAAGTCCCTTCTTTTGTCTTCTTGGGGCTGATCCTCGGAATAAGCTCGGTCTTGCCGAAACGGCTGCCTATCAGATACGCCCCGATATCCGTGCTTTTAGTGACCAGGATAAGAAACGCCACAAGATTCGCACCGTTATCCAGGAATTTTATTTTAACAAAAAAGGAGAAAAACCAGCTTATATAAAAAAGAGAAAAAATCGTAAGCGCCACGCTTACAAGATGGTCATGCGCGTCTTCCCTCCTTGTAAACTGCAGTGTAAAGGCAAAGAGACTCGCTACTACTATGAGCAGCGGCTCAAGATTTTTTAATTCGGGAAGTCCGTACCCCATAAATATGACAACCGGGATCAAGCTTCCCACGATAGTACCGAAATACTTATAAACAAATATGCCTCTGTTCTCTACCAGGCGAAAGAACTCGAACTGCCCGAAAGCGACGAACCCGGCTATGACCAGAGAGAACATCCAGTTAGGAAAACGGTATATGACTGCCAATACAAAGACGATTAATATGACACTGGTAACTGTTCTCTGGAGAAACTTGTTATTCACCGAACCTCCTTTCGCGTCTTTTATATTCCTCCAGGGCTTTACCCAGCTCATCCCGGCTAAAATCAGGCCAAAGGGTCTTCGTTACATAAAACTCGGAGTAAGCTGACTGCCAAATAAGGAAATTACTGAGCCTAAGTTCCCCCGAAGTGCGGATAACCAGGTCCGGGTCACTAAGTCCCTTGGTATAAAGAAACTTCTCAAAGTCCTCTTCTTTCCATGAAGAGGCGTCCCGCTTGCCTTCCTTGACTTTTCTGCAGGCCTTTTTTACCGCATCAAGTATCTCCTGGCGACCTCCGTAATTAAGCGCAAGCGTGAGGACCATTCCGGAACTCTTGCTCGTCTCTTCAAGAGAATTCTTTATCCTTTTTCTTAGTTTATCGGGTAACTCGCCGGTGCGCCCGATAACGTTGAATTTTATGTTGTTACGCAGCATCTTCCGGGTGTTCTTCTTTAAAGCGCCTTCAAGCAGATCCATAAGCGCATCTACTTCTTCCTTGGACCTCTTCCAGTTTTCCGTGGAGAACGTATAAAGAGTAAGGGCTTTTACTCCCAAACGCGCGCACTCTTCAGTTATAGTATCGACGGTCTTAGCGCCGGCGCGGTGCCCCATTATACGCGGAAGGTTTCGTTTTTTTGCCCACCTTCCGTTGCCATCCATGATAATCGCTATATGTTCCGGGAGTTTATTCTCCATGCAAATTCTCTCTAAAAGCAGAAAGTAGAGAGTTCCTCTTGCCCTTTTTAAAGGGCGAGCGGGCTACTCTCTACTTTCCGGAGTTATTTTAAAATATAAAGCGCACCCTTATTTTGCAAAGTTTGACTCTTGGACCTTAACTACTTCCACGTCAACTACTTCCTCTCTCTGCTCTACAAATTCAGGCAATATGATGATCTCGACCCTCCGGTTTTTGGCGCGTCCCGCAGCTGTATCATTTGAAGCTATCGGCCTCTGTTCGCCATATCCGATCGCGGATAATCTTTTGGGAGAGACTCCCTTTTTCTGCAGATAATGCAGAACATTAGTCGCCCTGGCAGTCGAAAGTTCCCAGTTAGATGCCCAGGACGAATACGTTATAGGAACGTTGTCCGTATGACCGGTGATGCCGATGTTCTTACTCGGGACTTTCTCTATTATGACCTTTGTGACTTTATCCAGAACGGGGTAGGCATCCGCTTTGATCTCGGCTTTGCCTGAATCAAAAAGAATGTCATCCGAAAGTACTATTACCAGGCCTCTCTCGTCCATCTCTACCGTCACGCGTTTGTCGGCAATCTGCCCCTGCAGGAGGCGCCTCGCTTCCTCGAGCTCCCTTCTCTCTTCCGCCCGCTGTCTTTCAAGGTCATCGATCTGCGCTTCCAGATCCATGATCTTCTGCTGGCTCCTTGGGCTTTGCTTGTAAAAGTTCACCGCACAGCCCGACACCATCATAGTCGCGGTGATAAGCGCCACTACAACGACAAGAAATACGTTCTTCATTTGCATAACATCCTCCTTCTTCAAATTTTATAGGGTTAATACTATTTATATATCAAAGTCTGTTTCCGGCTCTTTCCCACCGAAACAAGCATTATATCCGTTCCTATCAGTTCCCTGATACGTTTGAGGTATTTTCGGGCGTTCTCGGGAAGATCCTCATACGACGTCGCCTTCGAAGTATCTGTCTGCCATCCGGGATGTTCCTCATAGAGAGGTACGCACTCTTTAAGGAACCTGGGGTCTCCGGGGATATTATGGTACACCTCCTCCTTGTACTCATAAGCCGTGCATATCTTTATAGTCTTAAGTTCATCCAGAACATCGAGTTTGGTGATGACAACTTCGTCTATGCCGTTGATATCAACCGAATTTTTTACCAGGACACTGTCAAACCACCCGCATCTGCGCGCCCTTCCGGTCGTGGCGCCGAACTCCCCGCCCTTTTCCCGGATCTTGTCCATAAGATCCGGCCCGAACTCCGTCGGAAACGGCCCTTCGCCGACCCTGGTGGTGTATGCTTTGACAACACCGACGACCCTGTCAATCCGGGAGGGTCCTACCCCGGCACCGGTACAGGCACCGCCGGCAGTAGCATTGGAAGAGGTGACATACGGATACGTGCCGTAATCCACATCCAGAAAAGTTCCTTGAGCGCCCTCGAAAAGGATAGATTCTCCTTTTTTAAGCGCCTCATTCAGAAGTAAATTTGTATCGCAGACAAATTCTTTTAAAACTTCAGCGTATTCAACGTATTTCTTGAAAATATCCTCTGAAGAAAACCCCTTAAAACCGTAGAGGTCCATGAGGATCGTGTTCTTCTCTTCGATATTGGCATCAAGTCTCTTCTTGAAATACTTTTTATCATAAAGGTCCGCCATGCGTATCCCCACCCTGGAAACCTTATCACCGTAACAGGGTCCTATCCCTTTCTTGGTGGTGCCTATCTTGCCGCCTTTTTTCCTGGCCTCCCTCAACTCGTCGAGTTTCTGGTGGTATGGAAATATTATATGGGCTTTATCGCTTATCTTAAGGCGGCCGCGGCAATCTATACCCTGTGAGCTTAAAAGTTCTATCTCTTCAATAAGCGCCGCCGGGTCGACCACGACACCATGACCGATTATGCAGATCTTATCTTCATGCAGTATCCCCGAAGGTATAAGATGCAGCACATATTTTTTATCCCCGATAACGACAGTGTGTCCGGCATTGTTGCCGCCCTGATAACGGGCTATATACTGCACGTCTTCAGTCAGTATGTCTATGACTTTACCCTTTCCTTCATCGCCCCACTGGGCTCCGACTAATACGGTTGCCTTGCCCATAACATCCTTTCTTTTTGCCTCTTACCTTCTCTCTGTCGCAGGAACAACAGGCACCGGCGGCGGAGTTGTCTGCCGGGGAACCTGGGGAGGTGGCGTATAAACCTGCGGCGTTGTCGGCGGCTGTGCCGGCAGACTCGGCGGCTGGCTTGGAACCTGCTGCTGCAGGTTCTGCATACGCCGGATCTGTTCCTGCTGCTGGAGCATCTTCATGATCCTCTCGGTATTGATCTGGGTAGCCATTCGGGAAACCATTATCTGCAAAGCGTACAGAGTTTTATCATCAAGACTTGCCAGCTCGACCTCAACACCTTCAGGCGTCACATAAAAATATTCTTTCACCCCGGCAGTTTCCCTGAACGAAAGAGAGGGGTAGACGTCCAGGATCTCAGGAAATCTATCCAGTCTCTTCTTTATCTTATCGATCATTTCCGCTTTCGGGGGGATTTCTTCTTCGCTTATCTGTCTTCTTTCCGGCTTCTCTTCGGGCTCTTCCGCTTTCTTCTTTTGCGGAGCCTCCGGAGCTTCCCGCTGAGGTCCGGCTGCGGGCGCTTCCCGCACCGGGGAACGCCAGGCTTTAACCCTGTCCCACAGTCTGAGGAAGAAATTCTTCTCCTTTGCTTCTTCCGCATGGGCTTGACTGGCCAGAAACAGCACAGTAAAGACCAGTATAAGCAAGAGCAACATTTTCCTGTTCGCAAACTTCATATCCCCCCTCTATCCCATACTTAAGCGGGAGTCATGGTAAATATTTTCTGTGCGATATCCGGATACTTGGCAATAAACAAAAGCTCGTCTTTTACGAGGGGTTTCTGAGTGTGGACGTTAGCATACCTCACCAGCTCCAGTACTTTCGTAGCTTCTTTATCGTCCTTGAACTTAACTTCCAGTTTATGGTATACGTTACGGAAACCCTTGATTCCGCTGTACTCGCCGGCCGTAATATTCCTTCCGGTTTCGATGATTTCCGGTTCCCCCCTGCCAAGCTCCTCGTAGTTATAAAGCTCGTAATTCCTTCTGTTCTTTAAGGCTCCGTCAGCGTGTATACCGGATTCGTGCGCGAACGCATTGTCCCCCACGCCTACCTGGTTTACCGGTATCGGTACTCCAAAAGCATAAGAAGCATATTTAGCTATCCTCCATGCCATTTTGAGGTTGATCCCCGGATCCAGCTTATATTTGGGATTACCTGCAAAGCCGCTTGAGTATTTCAGAGCTAAAATACAACTCACCAAGTCAGCGTTCCCGGCTCTTTCACCCATGCCGTTGACCGTCGTGTTGATATAGGCATCCACGCCGCTGTCGATAGCGGCTTTGGCGCCCGCGACACTCACAGCGACCACCATACCCAAATCGTTATGGCAATGGATCTCAATCGGCATTTGAGTGGCTCTTGCCAGTTCCGCAACACGGTCGTAGATTGAAAACGGGTCATCAAAACCCAGCGTATCACAGTAACGCAGGCGTTTCGCACCGGCCGCTTTAGCCGCCTGTGCAAATTCTACCAGGTAAGCCATGTCCGTCCTCGAAGCATCCTCGGCATTGACTCCAACGGCTTTTATGCCGCTGGCATAAGCTGTCTTTACGGCCTCGACCATGGAGTTTACAATGTCACTCTTATTGACCTTGCCTGAAAACTTATGTTTTATCATCTGTTCAGACGTAGAAATAGACATGTTCAGATATTTTACGCGCGTATTGGTAACGGCACTCTTTACATCTTCTTTTATGGCCCTGATCCACCCGGAAAGCCGCATGGGATATATGACTTTCATCTGGGCCAGTTCCAGATTCGCGTTCAGATAGTTTATCTCGTGATGAGTAAACGGAAACCCGAACTCAGACTGAAAAATACCCATCTTATTGAGATAGATGTTTAAAATCGTCTTCTGGAGTTTCGCCAGCCCCAACCGCGATGTCTGGACTCCGTCACGGTTAGTGACATCTATGATTCTGATTACGTTTTTCTTGTGTCTCATCTTCTTTTACCTCCTGAAAATACAGCTCGATGGCCAAAACAAAAAGCATAAAACTTAAGCTTCTTATCTTGCCTTATACCTTCACATAGACCTGTTTGGCGTCATTGACGTTCTTTGCCCGTTTCAGTTTATTTATGACTTTCGGCGGAATCTCACTGTCCACATTCAGCAAACTGATGGCCTGGCCGCTCTTTTTGTCCCGCCCGAAACTCATCTCGGCTATATTTATGCCGTGGTTTCCGAGAAGTGTCCCGATAGAGCCGACGACTCCGGGCACATCCTTGTTGGAGACAACCAGCATATATCCTTCAGGGATGGCTTCGACATAAAACTTATCTATTTTCACGATCCTGGGTTCTTTGTTTGCAAAGAGAGTCCCCATTATGAAATGTTTTCTCTTGCCGGTATCAAACTCAACACTGATAAGGCTCGCAAAATCGGTTATCTTTTCGGTCTTCTTCTCGGATACTTTGATCCCTCTTTCTTTGGCTATCAAAAGCGAATTCACATAGTTTACGTTTTCTTCCAGGATGGGGTCAAACACCCCTTTGAGCAGGGCGCGCGTAAGAACCGCAACATCCGCTTCCGCTACTTCCCCGACGTAGTTGACCGTGATCGACTTAATTGGTTCATCAATAAGCTGAGTCTGTATAGCACCCAACCGTTCCGCAAGGTTGATATAGGGCCTGATGGTTTCCATCGCCTCTTCCTCCATAACAGGAATATTCGCCGCGTTCCTGTACCCTTTGCCTAGAAGTGCATCGGCAACGGACCTGGCCACATCGACAGCTACGTTTATCTGAGCTTCTTCGGTAGACGCCCCCAGGTGCGGGGTCGTGACAACATTGTCCATATGAGCAACGGGACTGTCTAAGGGAGGTTTCGCCTTGGTCTCATATACATCAAGCGCAGCCCCGCCTACCTTGCCGGACTTAATGCTCTTAGCAAGAGCCTTCTCGTCGATAATACCGCCTCTTGCGGCATTAATGATCCTTACGCCTTTTTTCATCTTTTTGAATGCTTTCTCATCAAGAAGGTGTCTCGTCTCTTCTGTAAGCGGCGTATGGATCGTAATAAAATCTGCTCTTTTTAGAAGCGTATCCAGGTCTACCGGCTCAACGCTGAGAGACCTGGCTTTCTCTTCCGAAAGAAACGGATCAAAGGCCAGGATCTTCATCCCGAAACTGAGGGCTCTTTTAGCAAATTCCGAACCTATCCTCCCCATACCGATAATCCCGAGGACTTTGCCGTAGAGTTCTACCCCCATGAATCTCTTCCTGTCCCACTTGCCCTGCTTAACCGACTGGTTGGCCTGGGGGATACTGCGCGAAAGCGACAACATAAGACTGAAGGCATGTTCCGCCGTCGAGATAGTGTTGCCTGCCGGGGCGTTCATAACTACAATGCCCTTTTTGGAAGCGGCTGCTACATCGACATTATCGAGTCCCACACCGGCCCTGCCGATAACCTTGAGCTTGTCGGACGCCTCGATTATTTTTCTTGTAACGGTGGTGCCGCTTCTTATTATAAGAGCGTCATACCCTTTTATTTTTTTTGTCAGGTCTTTCTCCGAAAGACCGGAAATTTCATCAACTTTAAAATTGTTCTCTTTTAAAATCGCCACCCCCTCTTTAGAAAGAGGATCACTTACGAGAACCTTGATAGTCATCTCTTCTACCCGTCCTTTCTTGAGTATGATTATTTCAGCAGTTCCTGCGCCTTGCCTACGCCTCTGCCCAGTTCGATATCATATCCCAACTGGCTGAGGACAATCTCGACCCCGGCAATAGCCGTTATCGTATCATATTCATCCATATAGCCGAGATGGGCTATCCTGAAAATCTTCCCTTTCAGGCTTGACTGCCCGCCGGCTATCGTCACGCCCTGCTCATCCCGCATTTTCTTAACCAACGCGCTCCCGTCCACGCCTTCCGGGACTTTCACCGCCGTGACGGCATTGGAAGGGCTTGCGGAAAAGAGCTCCAGGCCAATAGCTTTCATCGCCTCACGTGTCGCATGCGCCAGGCGCGCGTGCCTGGTGAGGATGTTATCCAGCCCTTCTTCCAGCATCATGTCCAGCACGCAATCAAGTCCCATTACAAGCGATACCGCCGGCGTCCAGGGGGTGTCATCCTTGGCATATGATTTCAGCGCAGCTTTAAGATCCAGATAATATTTCGGAAGATCCGACTCTTTCACAAGTTTTTGGGCTTTGGCGCTTATGCTCAAAAAACCAAGCCCCGGGGGCAGCATTAGCCCCTTCTGGGAGCCGGAGACCACGACGTCTACACCCCATTCATCAGGTTTGAATTCATCCGCGGTAAGGCCGCTGACAGCATCCACTACAAGCACTGCATCCGTCTTAGAGACAATCTCCGCTATCTTCTTGATATCAGTCACCACGCCCGTTGAAGTTTCACATAAAGTGCTATAGACCGCTTTTACCCCGCCGTTCTCTTTAAGAAGTTTTTCGACCGTCTTCGGATCTGCGGCTTCTCCCCATGTGACATCGCAATTTACAACTTCAACCCCGTATGCCTTGCATATCTCGCCGAAACGCTCGCCGAATTTACCGCCGTTTATAACAAGAGCCTTGTCGCCCTTGGAAAACAAGTTAACAACAGACGCCTCCATGGCGCCCGTACCGCTTGATGCGAATATAAGTACGGGGCTTGCCGTCTGAAACACCTTTTTCAGTTTGATGTTCACGTCTTTTAAAACGGCCTGAAACTGGGGAGTCCTGTGGTGGATAATGGTATCGGCCATCCTCAGTAAAACTTTCTCGGGCACCGGGGTAGGTCCCGGGGACATTAATCTATACTTCCTCATCGACTCACCTTCCCTTCTTTACTGTAAAATACTTGTTATTACGCTATCCACTATTCCGTATTTTTTTGCTTCTTCCGCTTCCATAAAAAAGTCCCTGTCCGTATCCACTTTTATCCTCTCCAGGGGCTGGCCGGTATGCTTTACCAGTATTTTTTCAAGCCGCTCCTTTATCCTGATGATCTCTTTGGCATGAATATTGATATCCAAAGCGGTGCCTTGCGTCCCGCCCCATGGCTGGTGCAACATGATCCTGGAATGGGGCAGGGCATATCTCTTCCCTTTGGTGCCGGCAGCCAAAAGAACCGCTCCCATGCTTGAAGCCTGTCCCATACAATACGTATTGACATCGGGCTTTATGAACTGCATGGTATCGTAAATAGCCAAACCGCTGGTGACATTGCCACCGGGAGTGTTTATATAAAGATGTATATCCTTGTCGGGATTCTCCATCTGCAGGAACAAGAGCTCCGCTATAACTATATTGGCAACCATATCGTCTATGGGAAGTCCCAAAAATATTATCCTGTCTTTCAAGAGACGCGAATAGATATCATATGCTCTTTCAATCCTGCCTTCCTTTTCGATTACCATCGGTATTACGCTCATCTTGCCCTCCCTTTAATTTTTCCCTTAAACTTTTAAGTTCTAATATGCCGGTTATTTCTTCTCTGAGACAAGAGCTTCATCAAGAAGAAAGTCCAAAGTCTTCTCTTCCCTCAGCTGTTCTTTCAGCCCCGCTATAAGATCATGCTGCTGGTAATATTCCTTCACTTTCTCGAAAGGCTGATTATAAGAAGCAGCAAGGGCTTTTAGCCATTCATCCGCATCCTCGCTGGTGGCATCGATATTCTCTTTATCGGCGATTGCATCGAGTATAAAATACACCCTGACCTTGTCTTCCGCTTCTTTCTTCAATTTTTCTCTCAAGTTTGCTTTATGCGATTCTATTGCCCCGCTTTCCACGCCTTTACTTATAAGTTCGTTCTCGACTTTCTCCATCAGGACTTTCAGCTGCCTTTTCACCATAGACCCCGGGAGGTCGAACGAATGAGCTGTTAAAAGCTGCTCTAAAATCTGATTTTTCATAGCTATGTTCGCGTTAGCCTTTTTCCTTTCAAGAAGCTGGTCGCGCACCTCTTTGCGCACCTCTTCCATCGTCTCTTTGCCCGCCTTCTTCGCGAGATCATCATTAAGTTCGGGCAGTTTCTTCTGGCGGGTCTCTTTAATGCCGATCCGGAAAGTGGCCTTCTTCCCCGCATACTTTTTATCGGGGTACTCTCGGGGAAGCTCCGCCTCTATATCCTTCGCCTCGCCCTTTTTGAGGCCTTCGAGTTTTTCGCCAAGCCCCAGCATGGAAGCTTCTTTATCCACCTCGATCCACATGTTTTCGCGTTTCTTGGAAATCTCCTCGCCGTCCATAAACGTCTGGACGTCACATATGCCATAGTCCCCTTTCTTCAAAGGACCCTCCGTCTCCGGGAACTCCGCATTCATGCTCCTTATCCGCTCAAGCGCTTCCCCTGCTTCCTCATCTTTAACGTTTACTTTCTCAGTCGTCACTTTTAACGCTTTATACTTGCGCAGATTGAAATCGGGATGCGCATCGACTTTGGCTATAAATGTGAGAATCCCGCTTGGCCTAATATCTACGTCCGAAACTTCAGGGTAACTTACGGGCTTAACCTTGTGTTCAAGCAGCGCTTTCTGGTATCCCTCGGGAATAAGACGCTGTTTCACTTCATCGATCGCGGTTTCCTGATGGCGTTTGCGTATCATGTCAAGCGGGGCTTTGCCGGGCCGGAAACCCGGGATCTTCGCGGTTTTCTGGATGTCGGCGATGACCTCATCAAAAACCTTATCCACCTTCTCCTTCGAGATTTCTATATTAAACTCTCTGGCTGTGCCCTCTAATTTTTTAACCCTGCTTTTCATTTAACTGTAATCCTTCCGAAAATATTAAGTAATATTTAAAAACTGGGCTCGATTATACCGTACTTCCCGTCGCCTCTTTTGTAAACAACGTTTACCTCTCCGGTATCAGCGTTTTTAAACATGATGAAATCTTTACCCAGAACATCCAGTTCAAGTTTCGCTTCCTCGGGAAGCATGGGTTTGTCGGCAAACTTGTTCGTTTTTACGAGACGGCCCCTGCCTTTAGCGATGATGCTGCCTTCCTGCCCCTTGAAACGCGCCATGGGTTTCATGATCCTGGCTAAGACGTCCCTGCGCCTGCGTGAAGAGAGCTTTCCTCTCATCCTTCTAAGCTGCTTTTTGATATTGTCAGAAGCATTATCGATCGAAGCATACATGTCCGGCGAACTCTCCTTGGCGACTAATCTATTCCTCTTAAGGTGCAGGATTATCTCGGCGTTCTTCCTGAGCTTCTCCTCCTCCAGAATAACCTCACATCTATAGATACGCTTATACAGGCTCTCTATTTTGGCGAGCCTTTTATTTATATATTCTTTTAATGAATTATCTAAATCTATGTTCCTTCCGGTGATGTTTATATCCATACGTTTACTCCTTTTCGTTTTCTGTAAGGCGCGCGAAAGAATATCACTATACCATCATATATTAGCTTTTTCAATATTTTTCAGTTTTTACATCGAGAACCGTTCCCCGAGGTATATCTCACGCGCTTTAGGGTCGTTTATAAGGTCCTCTTTAGTCCCGGATATCAGTATCTGGCCTTCGTACATTATATAAGACCTGTCGGTTATGGTGAGGGTTTCCCTTACGTTGTGATCTGTAAGAAGTATCCCCAGCCCCATTTCCCTGAGTTCCCTTATCACTTCCTGGCAATCATACACAGCTATGGGATCTATGCCGCTGAAGGGTTCATCCAGGAGTATGAACATGGGATTGGTAACCAGTGTCCTGGTTATCTCCAGCCGCCTTCTCTCACCGCCGGATAAGGTGTACGCCTTGTTCTTGCGCAGATGCGAAATCTTCAGCTGATTAAGCAGGTTGTCAAGCTGCCGTCGCCTCTCCCTCCTCGGAAAACCAAGAGTCTCCATGATGGCCATGATGTTCTCTTCGACCGTAAGCTTCCTGAAAATAGACGGCTCCTGTGACAGGTAGCCTATTCCGGAACGTGCCCTCTGGTGTATAGGGAGTTTTGTTATATCCTTCTTATCGAAAATGACATGACCCCTGTCAGGCTTGATGATACCGGTGACCATATAAAAAGTGGTCGTCTTGCCTGCGCCGTTGGGCCCCAAAAGCCCCACCACTTCGCTTCTCCTGACGTTTATACTGACGCCCTTAACGACCTGTCTGCCTCCGTACTCTTTCACCAGTTCCCTGGTTTCTAAAAGATGCATCTACTTCTCCCCGCTTAAGATTTCTCTCCGCTTTTACCGAAGCTGTCAAGTCCTTCAATATTATCCAGCTCTTCCGGATCTATGATGACTTGCGGGCGCCCTACCAGTTTCGCGCTTCTGGTGCTCTCGGTATAAATCGCTTTTTCGCTTATGGTATAACTTTTGCCTCTTTTCAGTTTCACGTTACCTTCCGCCGTTACCTGCGCAAGCTGCTGCGTCTCAGGATCAAAATCGACGATAAGTTTGTCCGCGATGAGGTTACCATCTTTGTCTTTTACCCTGACATTATCATAAAAAACCGCCTTATTCGCATTATAATCGACTTCCAGAGCGCCGTCACAGTTCACTTCCGTATCCGGCTCTATCGAAACCGTAACATCTTTTTTAAGAACCGCTGTCCTACTGTCGGAATTCGCCGTACCTCCCTTGCCCACGGCACTCATGCCTTCACGGTTTATATAGACTATTTCATCCGTAAAGATATCTTTGGTTAACTGCGACCAGCTGGCTTTATCCGTGGTGAGGGTAAAGCCGTCGTCAGAGGTGACTTCCACATTGCCTATAAGTTCCACTTCACCCTTTTCTTTCCGGTAAATACCGGAATCGGATTTAAGGTTTATAGTGACATTGTCCCCATACGCCACAGCGGTAAGCTCATGAAGATGAATCTCGTCTTCGATTATATCGGCGGAAGTGCCTTCCAGATGCCACTGACGTGCACCTTTAGGGCTGCGTCCGTCTATAGTAAAAGATAGTACTTTCTGCTCCAGGCGAGATTCCTCCAGAGGTTTTTTAATTTCCTCTTTCCGGCGAAAAGACACTTTTTCGGTTATCTTTTCTTTATGCTGCCATACGACAGCTATCATCCCAGCGATGAGAATAATCCAGAATATTTTACTTTTCATTTTTTATCCGTATCCTTAGTCTTCCACCTGGAATGCAGCCACACCCACTGCTCGGGATAATCCCTCACATATTTCTCCAAAACTTGCGTCCATGCCTGGGTATATTTTTTTATTTTCTCTTCTTTGTCGCCGCCGGCATCCACTTTAATCGGCTCTTCAAGGATCATCTTATAAGTATTATCCCGCCTGCGCAGCATAAAGGCCGGGATTATGCTCGCGCCGGTAGTCATGGCAAGCTTTACCGGAGCTGTCGGGGTATAAGCGCTCCTCTCGAAAAAATCCACGAAAACGCCCTCCAGGCTTCCCACGTCCTGATCGGCAAGTATCCCCAGTACGTACCCTTCCTTAAGAACCTTGAGCACCTTTTTGGGCGACTCATCGCGGTATATCACAAAAGTGCCGAACCGGTTGCGAAGTCTGGTGATAAACTTATCGTATTTGTGAAAATAAATTCTTCTGCCGACAACAGCGCCTTTATATCCCTTCACTATAAAATATGCCAGGAGCAGCTCCCAGTTCCCGAAATGAGAACCAAGCACGATGACGCCTTTACCCTCCGCCAAAGCCTTATCGGCATGCTGAAAACCCGTAGATTCAGTCACAAGGGATGCTATTTCCTTTTTGCTCAAAGACGTCAGTTTTATCCAATCGGCGCCGTTTTTAGCCAGGTTCCTGAAAACGTCCCTGGCTATCCTCACGTTCTTCTCGTGATCGTGACTGAAAACCTCGTCTAAATTGGATATGGCCACACGCCTGTATTTTCCGACCAGCATAAAACTGAGCCTGCCCAAAATGTCCGCTATGAAAAGGCTGACCGACCTTGGCAGAAGACGAATAACAAAGAGCAAAACTTTTGCCGCATAATAGATGTAATAACGCCTGGTCTTTATTTTCATACGTGTCAGGTTTTCAAAAAAACTTCCGCCTCTAGCTTGAATATTCCGCTTCCACCGTCGTCGTAATACCCCCGCGCACGTTAAAGACGCCCTTAATCTTCATCCACCGGGGATTGCTCGCCTTGACAAGGTCTTCAAGCATACGGTTAACAACATGTTCATGAAAAATCCCGAGGTCCCGGTAAGAGACCAGATATTCCTTAAAGGATTTCAGTTCAATACACGAGTTTCTTGGTGAATACTCTATGAAAATATGCGCAAAATCCGGCAGGCCCGTCTTCGGGCATATGCAGGTAAACTCATCCGTATCAAACCTGACCACATAAGCCTTGTCATGGTACTTATTCTCCCAGACATCTATTTCCGGAAGTTTAAGAAACCTGACTTCTTCCTGCAATCCCTGGTAAT
Source organism: uncultured Planctomycetia bacterium (assembly GCA_964527555.1). Classification (GTDB taxonomy): domain Bacteria; phylum Omnitrophota; class Gorgyraeia; order Tantalellales; family Tantalellaceae; genus CAZGOG01. The sequence continues at coordinate 37,450 of CAZGOG010000001.1, forward strand.
CCGTTTTTTTTGCCGTCATAACCCTCTTCACTTTATACTCAGATACTTATGCGCCTGCCCCAGTATCATGACTTCTCTAGATGTCTGTTTCTTGAGATACTCCTTGAAAAAAGAGATCATCTCATCATCGGGCTCTTTCACGTCGCTGGTTGCAGGGGTAACGGGCTGGAGCACGACGGTAAACTCACCGCGTGCGCCTTTTACCATGCCTGCCATCTTCTTTATATCGTCAATCGTGGTAGAATCCGTGATCACGGCTTTTACTATCAGCTCTTTACCGGAAGCAAGTCTTATGAATCTTCCATGGTCTGGCCAGACCGCTTCCTTATTCAATGTCGAAGAAGGAAGTTTGACATCCATGGCTATAACATCCACATGGGATATTATCTTCTTAAGCTCGCCCGGAAGCGTACCGTTGGTCTCCAGATAAATGCGCTTCTTTCTGTGTTTAGCAAAAAGAGGCAGAAACTCCGCCAGGAAATCCGCATATAACAGAGGTTCGCCTCCCGTTATGGCAAGTTCGTTGTAATCGTCCTCGAAGTCCAGGACTTTCCCCAAAAGCGCTTCTTTCGAAAAAGACTTATAGCTCTCCAGAACCGTATCGCAGTAAACGCAGTCAAGATTACACCCGTAAAAACGGATAAAAAGCTGCCTGCTGCCGGTAAAAGGCCCTTCACCCTGATAAGACAAAAAGATCTCTGAAATCTTCGCCTGCATATTCTCCATTTCCATGTTTTTTCAGACCACCTCTTCCAGGGGATCCTCAAGCCCCGCTTCTCTAAAAGCTTCCGTCCGGAAAAGACAGGACTCGCATGCCCCGCAAGGACTTTTTCCCCCTTTGTAACATGACCAGGTATATTCGAATGGAACGGCAAGCTCTTCTCCCATCTCGATAATCTCTTTTTTTGTCTTATCTATAACCGGAGTGATTATCCTGACCTCTTCGCCCTCTGAGCCTTTTTTTGTGCCGGCGCGTACAGTCTCCCGGAACCGCTCGAAGAAGGCGCTCCGGCAATCCGGATAGTTCGAAAAATCCAGCTGATGCGCCCCGATAAAGACTGCGCTGGCGCCGGTTGCTTCCGCGAAGGAAACAGCAAAACTCAAAAAGATGATGTTGCGCGCCGGCACGTACGTCTCCGGGATCTCTCCGCTTCTTTTCGCCGCCCCTTCCGGAACAGGTTTTCCGGCATCCAAAAGAGCGCTGCCCTTCCAAGGCAGGGATATTTTTAAAACTTGGAAAGGAACCCCGGCACTAGAGGCGATTCTTTTTGCGCACTCGATCTCTTTGAAGGCTTTTTGCCCGTAATCGAATATAAGAGCATGCGTCTGGTAATCCTTCTTCGCTATATAAAGCGTAACCGCCGAATCGACTCCTCCGGATACTAGTACTATTGCTTTTTTCATAATTTTAATCTAAGCCTTTGAATAAGTGGCTGAAGAAGTGTCCGTCTCCCACACGGTCACCTCTTTAATATCAAGAGCGCGGCTCTTCCGGCATAGCTTTTGATATACGTAATAAGCGATATTCTCAGAAGTGGGATTCATCTTTTTAAACGCTTCAAGTTCATTTAAATGCTTATGATCAAGCTCCGTCATAACTTCACCGAGCTTCTCCTTAAGAAGCTTGAAATCCACCACCATACCGGTGGCATCAAGTTTTTCTGCGCATACCGCCACCTCTACGCGCCAGTTGTGGCCATGCAGCTCTTCACACTTGCCTTTATAACCTTTTAAGTTATGGGCGCTGCTAAAATGCGATCTGACTTTTACCGTATACATGGATTCTTTATTTGAAATATTTTTCGGTTACTAAATCCCACTTCCCCTGCGCCTTCAGAAGAAAGTCACAGACCTCTCTTACCGCTCCACGGCCGCCGGTCTTCTCGGTGATAAGATGGACAAAAGGCTTGACTTCCTCCATGGCGTTCGGAGGGCACACCGCAAGCCCCACTCTTTTAAGTACCGGGATATCAATAAGGTCGTCCCCTATGAAACAAATCTCTTCTTCCGAGATCTTAAAGCGCCTGCATATCCTTTTAAGGGCCTTCGCCTTATAATGAAAATTCTGATAAACCCTGTCCACCCTCAGTTCCTTTGCCCGTTTTGTGACTACCCTGGAGCCTTTTGCCGTTAAGACCACACATTTCATCCCGGCTTTCTTGATCAAAAATATCCCCAGGCCGTCATTCACATCGAAATTCTTGATCTCATCCCCGTAATTACCGTATATGATCCTGCCGTCAGTAAGAACGCCGTCTATATCCAGTACCAGAAGTTTCACCTTTTTCGCTCTTTCAGTAAGTCCAGAGGAATATTTCTCTTCCATATCCGTTCCTTTCCTTTTTATACCAGACCCGCTTTTAAAATGTCCTGAACGTCCAGAGTGCCGACAGGTTTGCCTTTGGAGTCGACAACCGGTATTTCATCGATCTTCCTGTCCCTTAATATCTCAAAAGCTTCCGCCGCCAGACGATCCGCCGTTATCGTGATGGGCGACTTCGTCATAACGTGACGGACCTGCTGGGTAAGGAGATTCCCGCCTTCTTTAAAATGTCTTCTCAAGTCACCGTCAGTAAAAATACCGATAAGCCGGCCTTTCTCGTCGACGACGCTGGCGGAACCGGCACGCATTTTCGTGACCTTGAGGAGCACGTCTTTGACCTTCGCATTGTTCTTTACAATGGCAGTGTTGGACTTTGGCCGCATGATGTCCTCTACCTTGAGAAGCAGTCTCTTGCCAAGGGAACCGCCCGGGTGGAACAAAGCGAAGTCTTTCGGCTGAAAATTCTTTTTTTCCAAGAGGCTGATGGCAAGCGCATCCCCCAAAGCCAGCATCGCGGTTGTCGATGTTGTGGGGGCAAGCCCCATGGGGCAAGCCTCTTTATCGACGGAACTGTCGATAGCAAAGTCGCTGTTTACAGCAAGAGTCGATTTCTTGTTGCCCGTCACAGATATGAGTTTTGCCCCGATCTTTTTTATGATCGGAAGAAGTTTTATGACTTCTTCCGTCTCGCCGCTATTGGAAAAAGCAAGGATAATGTCATTAGCGGTGACTCTGCCCAGATCGCCGTGAAGTGCTTCAGCGGGATGAAGATAAAGCGAAGGCGTGCCTGTCGACGACAAAGTAGCAGAGACTTTCTGGGCTATAAAACCGGGTTTACCCATACCGGTGACGATGATCCTCCCTTTACTGCGAGAGATGAGTTTAACGGCCTTTTCAAAATTCCCGTCAATCTTATCCACGAGTTTCGCGATGGCTTTGCTTTCGTTGATCAGAACCTTCTTAGCCCTGGAAATAGTCATAAGCTAACGCACCGCCTTTTCTATTTTTTTGACTTCAGTTAAATAATTTTCAAGTTCGCTCAGCTTTATCATATTGGGCCCGTCACTAAGCGCTTTGGCCGGCTCTTTATGCGCCTCCACGAAGAGCGCATCGCACCCGATAGCGACAGCCGCTTTTGATAGCGGCAGGGCATATTCGCTTTCTCCGCCGCTTGCGGTGCCTTTTCCGCCGGGCATCTGCACTGAATGGGTGGCGTCATAGACCACGGGGTAACCCGTCTGGCCCATTATAACGATGGACCTAAAATCATTTACAAGCGTATTGTATCCAAAAGTGGTTCCCCTCTCGGTGAGGAGTATGTTCTTATTGCCGGCTGATTCCAGCTTTATGACAACGTTATACATCTCCCAGGGTGACATGAACTGTCCCTTTTTGACGTTCACGCATTTTCCGGTTGAAGCGGCTTTAACTAAGAGGTCCGTCTGCCTGCACAGAAAAGCCGGCACCTGGATCACATCAAGGACATCGGCAGCCTGCTCCACTTCCTCTACGCTATGAACATCGCTTAAAACGCTAACACCCACCTCATCGCGTATCCTGCCGAGAATTTTGAGCCCCTTTTCCGGGCCCGGACCCCGGAAAGAACTTATCGAGCTTCTGTTAGCCTTGTCATAACTCGCTTTAAAGATAAACGGCATGCCCAGCTTATCGGCTATTCCCTTTATCGCTCTAGCATGTTCCATGGCGCTCTCAGCGGACTCAATCACGCACGGCCCGGCAATCAGAACAAGCGGCCTGCCCTTCCCGATAGAGATATTCCCAACATTTACGGTTTTCACGTCCATATATCGCCTCTTTTTTTTGACTAATCAACACCGGTGCTTTCCGCCAGGAGTTTTTTTACCTTTTCCAGATCGGCGGCGGTATCAACCCCGATAGTATCGTATCTCGTCTCAATGGTCTTTATCTTATAACCATGCTCCAGCACACGCAGCTGCTCAAGCTTCTCGTCAAGTTCCAAAGTGGATTTCGGCAGGTTTGTATACGTAAACAGGAAATCCTTGGTATACGAATACATGCCGATATGTTTAAAAAACCTTCCGCCGACGTCCGGCGTATAAGCTCCTCCGGCTTCTTGCGAACGTATATACGGGATCGGGCTTCTGGAGAAGTACAGAGCAAACCCTTTTCTGTCTACCACGCACTTGACCACATTCGGATCGAAGATCTCTTCGGCGTTGTGGATCCTCTTGATAAGCGTTGCCATCTGTATATTCTTCTCGTATTCGAACACCTGCGCAAGCATATCCACCATCAGGGGATGGACAAGAGGTTCGTCAGCCTGTACGTTGATGTAGATATCCGCATCGACGGTACTTGCCACCTCAGCTATCCTGTCCGTTCCCGAAGGCTGTTCCGGAGAAGTAAAGACGGCTTTAGCGCCAAAAGACTTAACCGCCTTCATCACCCGTTCTTTATCCGCCGCGATCACGACATCGTCAATCTCATGCGCGCGTTTAACCCTTTCCCAGACATGCTGTATCATGGGCTTGCCATTGATGTCCGCCAGGACCTTGCCCTTTAGTCTTGTAGACTGCCACCTTGCCGGTATAACGGCGACTTTCCTCATTTCTTTCGCCTTCCCGTCTCTCGTCTTAATCTTTCCATGAGTTCCTTCCTCTCGGCCACCGCGGGACCCGCTTTGCCCACCACGATACCCGCGGCACAGTTGGCTATGTGAGCCGCCACGATACTGGAAGCGCCGCTTACTATAGATAACGTATATAAAGCAATAACCGTATCCCCCGCACCGGAAACATCGGAGACTTCCTGGGCAACCGTTGGTATTTTTTCGGGGGATCTCTTCCTGTCGAAGACCATCATACCCTCCTCACCAAGAGTGATAAGTATGACCTCCGCTTTTGAACTCTTTAAAAGTTTCTCTCCGGCCCTGCGCAGCGCTTCATCGTTTGTAAGGGGAAAACCCACAGCCTTCTCCGCTTCGTGGTGATTGGGGGTAATGACGCTTACGCCTTTGTAATACGAAAAATGATTCTCTTTAGGGTCCACTGCGACTATCTTGCCGCTTCTTTTGGCGAGATTCACAACGGTTTTAATCAGGGACGGAGTTATGACGCCTTTACCGTAATCTTCTATTATCACACCATCAACGTCCCTGATATTCATCTTTATGAAGCTGATGATCTTGTTGAGTGCGCTACCCGTTATATTTTCGGTTTTTTCCCGGTCTATCCGAAGGACCTGCTGGCTCAGTCCGCGTCCCGCAAAAATACGCGTCTTTAAAATAGTGGGCCTTCCGTCGCTGGCCGTAACCACGCCCTCTACGCAAATATTCTCCTCCTTGAGAAGGTCCTTAAGCGTTTTTGCCTTGTTATCCTCTCCCACGACCCCTACAAGCAGGACCTCAACGCCCAGATTCGCCAGGTTTCTCGCTACGTTACAAGAGCCGCCCGGCAGATATTCATCATCGCTTCTGACCCATACTACAGGCACCGGAGCTTCGGGAGAGATACGCAAAGCTTCACCCCTTACGATCTGGTCCAGAAGAAGATCCCCTATGACCATAAGTCTTTTTTTATGAAACTTCTTTACAACATCAGCTAAAGTCGAATACTTATATTGCTTCACCTTATCTTCCCTCCGGTTAGTTTATATGGGCGTCTATCTTAGCGCTGATATCATTTTTAGAGACAGCGCCCACGATTTTCTCGACCACTTCACCGCTTTTAAAAACAAGCAGAGTCGGTATGTTCATGACGCCATAGTCAGCTGAAGTCTGAGCCGCTTCTTCCACATTTACTTTGCAAACCTTGAGGCGCCCGGAATATTCCCTGGCAATCTCCCCGATCGCAGGGGCTATCATTCGGCATGGCGGACACCATTCTGCCCAAAAATCAACCAGTACAGGCAGGCTTGAATTAAGCACTTCTTCCTTAAAATTCTCGTCATTTACCGCTCTTTCAAGCTGTTCATTCATCCGTATTCCTCCTATTTGTTTTATAATATAAAAATTATTATTCCGCGGCTAATATAAGACGGGAAACTTGCGTTCTAGCTTAAGCACTATATTATAATATCTTTATACAAAAGGGGCAAGAATTGTTTCGTGGATTTTAATAGTTTGTTTTGAGAGGAAAAGGAGCCTTATGTATAATAAAGCACCTTTCTATTAACCTAAAAGTTTCTCTGCTGCTTCTCTGACTTCATCCGTAGTAACTGCCTTCAGGCATTTAAAATCTTTATCGCAATTATGAGCGCGGCAGATTTCGCATTCACTTCCCTTATGAAGGACTATATCATTCTCGCCCAAAGGCCTCCATCTCTTCGGAGAAAGACCTCTCTCCTGCCTTCCGAAAATCACAACCACAGGCGTACCGACAGCTACAGCCACATGGACAGGACCTGAATCATTGGAAATAAAAAGGCGCACACGTGAAAGAAATTCAGCAAGTTCACCCACCAAAAAGATGCCGGTTAGATCCACCGCCTTATTCTTCATGGCCCCGGCCACTTCTTTGCTGAAGACGCTGGTCTCATCGCCGCCGACTAGGACTATCTGGAACCCGTATTTATCGGCTAACATGTCAGCAACTTCAGCGAACCTTTCCGCCGGCCACCTCTTGGACGGACAGCTTGCCCCCGCGTGAAGAGCGATCATCCCGTCCCGCAAGGACCTGTCCCTTAAAACAGAGTCCACCAGACGCTTTTCATTTTCGTTCGTGGCGATAAGCGGCATGCGGTCTGCACCTTCTGCGTCAAAACCGGCTTCTTTCAAAAGATCAAAATTATAATCCACCTCGTGCTTATCACCCTTCTGTTTTAGATGCGCGACCCTTTTAGTCAAGAGGTATCCCATCTTCCTGTCATAGCCGATCCTTACCGGCACGCCTGCCAGAAAAAGCATGATATGCACTCTATTGGTCGGGTGAAGCGCTATGGCCAGATCAAATTTTTTTTCTTTCAGCGATAAGGCAAACTTAAACGTCTTCCAGAAGCTCTTCTCTCGTCCATACTTATCATAGACTATTATTTCATCAAGGTAGGGATTATTGGCAACTACATCGCGGTTCTGGGGCCTGACCATGAAAGCGATATATGCGTCTGGAAAAAGTTTACGCATATGCTTTATTACGGGCGTTGAAAGCACCACGTCACCGAGACGATCAGTCCTTGCGAGTAATATGCGCTGCGCTTTCATTTTTTGGACCGGCTGGTTAATTCTTTATAGACTTTCCGGTAAACATCATAATCACCGGCGCTGAAACAGATATACCTTACTTCGTCAAAATCATCCCGCGCTTCGAGGCCCTCCTCCAAGGCGATCCTTGCGGCCTCTTCGATCGGATAGCCGTATACCCCGGTGCTGATAGCCGGGAACGCTATCGTTCTAAGGGCGTTTTCAAGCGCCACTTCGAAGCTTCGCCTGTAGCAGCTTCTTAACTGGTCCGCTTCACCCGAAGAGCCTCCGTGCCAAACGGGTCCCGGGGTATGTATGATTTTTTTCGCTTTGAGCGCTCCGGCGCCCGTGATAACGGCTTCTCCCGTCTTACAGGCGCCTATCTTCCGGCACTCATCCATAACCAGAGGCCCGGCGGCTCTATGGATGGCGCCGTCCACACCTCCGCCGCCTGCTAAACGCGTATTGGCAGCGTTCACGATTACATCCACATCCTCTTGCGTTATGTCACCCTCTTTTATGGTTATTTTCCCCATAGTTAGTTCCTTTAAAAAATATTATTCCGAAAGCATTTTTTTTGCTGCCTGAAAGACTTCTTCGACCTTCACAAAGGATATGCATCCCTTCGTGAATTTTTTCCTGCAGCGCGGTCTGTCGCAAGGCCGGCACGGGATTTCCGGCTTAATAGTCACGCTCTTATCAGCCAGGGGCCCGTATTTTTTTTCGTTGAAAGGTCCGAATATAGCAATGGTGGGAGCGTTGACCGCACTTGCCACGTGTAAAGGAGCGCTGTCATTGGTTACTACAAGATCACACCGCTTCATAAGTTCCGCAAGAGCGCCTACCGAGGTCTTTCCGCATAAGTCCGCAGCGCTTTCTTTCATGGCGTAAGTCACCGCTTTCACGGTTTCCAGGTCATCAGCCGTTCCGGTGAGAAATATTCTGCATCCAAGTTCCCTGATGAGTCTATCTGCCAGACGAGCGTACTTATCGGCATCCCATCTTTTCAGGGGACTTTTCGCACCCGCATTTATGATAACGGCTTTTTTACCCTGATCTTTCGCGTTCATCAACGCCTCTATATAATTCTTATCATGGGGAAGGACCGGTATGAAAAACTGCGCCCCGGAAAGATAAGAGGACCTGGACAAAAAGGAGCCCACTTTGAGCCCCGCTAGTTTCACAAGATGCTCATCTCGCTTATGCCTGCTGGGATCCTGCCGGAAGGTCAACCGTGAGTAGAATTTCGCCCCCACCAGATACGGTATGAGGGAATTTTTCAGATCCACCGCCAGATCGTACTCCCTGCGCCTAAGCTCAAGCACCTGGCGCACTCTTGCCGCCAGGCTGCGCGATCTCTTGTCCGCAATAACCTCTTTAACGGCCGGGTGTGATATGAAAATCTCTTCCCCGGCACTGCCGGTAACAACATCGATACTGGCCTGCGGGAATTCCTCATGCAGCTTCACCAGAACCGGAGTCGTGAGGATTATGTCCCCCAGGTTACTTAACGTTATAAAAAGGATTTTTTGTACTTTTGTTTTGTCTGTCTTCATATTATCAGGATTCTCGTAATGCCTCTTCTGCGGCTTTAAGCACCTCACCAGCGGTGATAGACTTCATGCAGTAATAATCTTTCTCGCAACTTTTTATATAACACGGCACCTGGCAATCGACCTCCTTGGCAACAATGATGTTCTTGCCTCTACCGCGGGGCCCGGTTATCTTGTAAGAAGTAGGCCCGAAAAGTCCTATTGTGGTCGTGCCTGTCGCCGAAGCCAGGTGGAGAGGCCCGGAATCAGCACTTACCACTAAAGTGCATTTCTTAAAGATACACGCCAGTTCATTCAGACCCGTCTTACCCGCCACCGTACGGCACCACGGACTATTTATCCCTCTGGCAATACGCCGGGTAAGCTCCCTGTCTTTCCCGGCGCCGGTTATTATAACCTCAACATCACTAAACTGGTCAAGTATTTTTTTTCCCAGACATATAAAGTTCTCTGCGGGCCACCTTTTTGGGGGCCAGTTGCCGCCCGGGTTGAAAGCAACCATACGCCTTATACCGCATCCCGCCTCATGTAAAATAGTATCGGCCCTCTCCTCATCCTCCATGCTGAAAAAATACTCGTAGGAACCGTCCGCCGACTCAACACCCACCGCGCCCGCCAGTGCAAGCAGCTGGTCCGCCCTGTGGACTCCTTCCGGCATCTCGACTTCCCTGGTAAGCGCGGCGTTCTTGCCGCCGAACCCTATGCGTATACCGATTCCCGCAAGGACAGCCATGGCGGCTTTAGTCCCTGAAGGCTTAAGAAGGAAAGAGATGTCGTACTTCTCTTTTTTTATCATCCTGATGAAAGCAAGTTTCTCACCGAGAGAAGTAAGCCTGTTATCGTTCGACAGGGCGTGCACATCGTTTATCCAGGGGTTATTTACCAGAAGATCCACGTACTCGGGCACGACTACACATGCTATGTAGGAATCCGGGAACTTTTTCTTTATAGCCCTTAAAAAAGGAAACGAAAAAAGAACGTCCCCCATCCAGTTAAGTTCAAAAATAATTATTCTTTCTGATTTATGCATATTTTATGGCGCGTTTCATGCCTCGGCGCCTAGTACCTCTTTATACACTTCGATCGTCTTCTTGACGCTTTTCTCGATGGAAAAGTTTTTCATGGCTTTTTCCCGTGCCGCCTGGGCCAGGCGCTCTCTTAAGGGGCTGTCTTCCGCCAGGCGCAATATGGCTCTACTTAAGGCTTCCGGAGATTTCGGCGGGATCAAAAGACCGTCTTTTTCATGCGTAATAAGCTCGGTAAGCCCACCAACGCTAGTGGCGATACATGCCCTGCCCGAAGCCATCGCTTCCATTAAAGCGAGACCCAAACCCTCATGCACCGACGGCAGAACGAATATGTCCATAAGCGCCAGATACTTATCCAAAGGCTCTCCCCCCGGGGTAAACAAGACTTTCCCCCCGATACCCAGATCCTCAACCTGCTGTTTTAAATGTTTTTCATCCGGACCCTCGCCCACAAAAAGCAGCTGGCATTCATCCTTATTAAGGAAAACGTCCTTAAAGGCGGATACAAGGAACTTATATCCCTTGACAGGTGAAAGCCTGCCTATGGTTCCTATTATCATCGCGCCTTCTTTAATCCCGATGCTCTTCATTAAATCCTGATCTTTCGCTTGCGCACCAGAGGAATGTTTCGCAAGTTCGATACCGTTATAGACTAGGGTCACCCTCTCTTCTCTGAGGCGGAAATCCTCTACCAAATGCTTCCGGACGCTTTCACTTATCGCGATGGTCCGCTCGCCCCAACAAGGCAGTATCCTGCGCGCAAACTTGCGGTACTGAAAAAAACCGTGACACGTGGCGACAAAAGGAACACGGCTGCGCCTTCCCGCCAGATACGCAAGCACTTGCGCGACACGCGTCTGGGCATGTACAAGCTGAAACCCTTCATCCCTGATCAACTTGACAAGAAGCGGCAAAGCTTTCCAGACTTTCAGCCCGAACTCCGATTTGGTCTTTATATCAAGCTTGATATGTCTGATACCTTCAAGCTGCAGCGCCTTCTCAAGGTCTCCGCCGCTTGAAGCGACGGTAACGCTTACGCCTTCGGTTTTCAGGTAACGCGCTAAACTAGCAGTATAGACGCCGATCCCTCCGACGTTAAGATGTGTGGCGAGAAGTAATACCTTCATAATATTAAAAACTTATCGGTCAATAATCTCCATCAATGCGTTAAACGCTTCTTCGGGGCCTATCGATCTCATGCATTTCATCCCTTTCGAACATGTAGGTTTATAGCAGGGCGCGCATTGCATCTTTTTGTTTAATACCTTATAATTTGCAGCCGGGCCTATATGCCTGCGAGGGTCGGTCGGACCGAAAATAGCCACAAAAGGCGTATTGGTAGCGGCTGCTATATGCATAGGAGCGCTATCCCCCGTAAGAAGCGCATCGCAGCGCTCAATAAGACTTGTAAGCTGAGAAATATTCGTCTTTCCCACCGCGTCAATAGGCTTAGCGCTGGTCTTTTGCATAAACTCCAAAACCTCGTCTCTGTCTTCAGCCGAACCCAGAAGAACGACTCTTATGGCTTTCCTGGAAGCCAGCATATCAGCCAGTTCCGCCAGGGGAGCAAGCCCCCAGTTTTTCGTCTGCCAGCGCCTGCTGGCGGAAAGACTGAACGCAACAAGTTTCTGTTTGTCTTTAAGCCAGCTGTTCCTGAGAAAATCCTCCGCCCATGCTTTGTCTTCCTTCTTGGGCCACAGCTTAAGTTTATTTTCGATATTTGTAATACCCAAAAGTCCCAGCACGCACCCCTGGTGCTCCACCGGTCCCAAAGGTTTTTGGGGAAGATTAAGCCTGCGGTTAAGAAGAAAACTCAGCTTAGCGTTCCTGTACCCGTACCTCTCCGGAACGGCGCTTAAAAATGCTAAGAGATGCGTCCTGCGGCTGTTCTGCAGGTCCACTGACATATCAAAGTCTTCTGAACGCAGTTTGCCGGCCAGTCTCAGAAACCCGATTCCCCTGTCCCTGCCGGCAAGATCACATGTGATAATCTCATCTATATAGGGACAGTTATCAAATACTTCCCGGAAGCGCACATCCACAAGCAGCTTTATCGTCGCGTTCGGAAACCTTTTCCTTATGGCAGAGAGTGAAGGTGTGCTGAGTATGACGTCACCAAGCGAACTTATCTTAAAAACAAGTATGTTCCTCGTATTAATAGCCTCGGAATACGCATCGACTGTAAGCGCCATCATGTGCTCCAGGGAATAATGTTCTTCCACGTACTTTCTGGCGTTAAGAGCGACTTCCTCCATGAAAGAGACATCGTCCATATACCGCATGATCTTATCCGCCATGCTGGATGGGTTCATCGCCTGGCATAATAGTCCCGTCTCGCCGTCAATGATATTCTCCGCGACTCCCCCTACATTCGTGGCGACTACCGGGACCCCCCTGGCCTGGGCCTCTATAACGGTCCTGCCGAAAGCTTCCTGCTGTCTGTTTGCCGATACCAACACGTCGAGGTTTGCCATGACATCCGCAACGTCATTAGTGCTATCGGTGAATTTGACTATTTTATCTATCATCAGGCGCCGTATATTAAGTTCTATTTTTTTTATGTATTCTTCCTTGGCGCCGGACCTGTCCCCCATCAATATGACTTCGAGATTGCACCTGCGCCTTGAAATGTACGAGGCGGCTTTCAGAAAATCAAGATGCCCCTTTAGCGGCGTGAAACGGCATATCATGCCTATCCGGAACACTTTACTCTTTCTCTCCAGCGGCGAGATAAACGAAAATTTCTTCAGATCCACCCCTCTCGGAATGATAGTTATCTTGCGCAGTGGAACGCCGAAATTCTCCCTCATATGCCTTGCCATCGTCTCGTTCGCTACGATGACAACTTTGCCCCAGCCCATGACTTTACTCATGAGATGTTTCCTGTACTGGCCGTGCGCAGTGGTTATAAAGACCCTGGAGGTGGCACGTGCAGCAAAATAACCGGTAAGAGCCGGTACCCTGCTTCTTGCATGGACTACTAGTATATTCTCTTTCTTGATTATATGTTTAAGCTTGAAATACGAGTAAAGCATAACGACAGGGTTTTTACTGCCCACGGGAAGACTATAGTGACGCGCTCCCATGGCAGCCAGGTCCTTTTCGAACACACCACCGCCGGAGGCGACCACCGCTTTATGCCCGTTAAGTGTCAGGTGGCGGGCAACTTCCACGGTGCCCTTTTCCACCCCTCCTATATCAAGTTTTGGTACGAGTTGTAAAATATTCATGATAAAAGACCTAGAAGAGCCTCGCCACTTTCTCGTATATCCGCCTGTCATCATCAGGAAGGATAAAAGAGGCCGTTTCGCCTTGCAAACGCGCCGCTTCTCTGGCGATTTCTTCCGCCTTAACACACCTCAGGTACCCTTTTCTCTCAAGATCCCGGGCGAAACTTTCATACTTGGTCTTGCGGGAAGTCTTTTTCTCCGGCATGAAAACCAGGACTTTCCTTCCGCTCGCGACAGCTTCCGAAACCATGGAGATGCTTTCACCCGAGACGATTACGATATCGCTTGCAGCAAGTATCTTCTCAACAGTGCGCTTATCCTCATCGCTTTTACCTGAAACAAACTTCAGGCACCTGGGGTCGTCCCGGAAAGCTTGCGACAAGATGTTTTCAGCCGAATCGCTCGTCCTGCGCGAAGTGGTCACATAATAAACGGCGTCCAGCTCTTGAGAAGCTTCTTTTATTCCGCGCGCCACTAGACGTGTAAGATCCCCGCTGAAAGTAAAATAAGGATTATCTCCTCCGAAAAGAAGTCCTATGCAAATCTTATCCCCTTTTTTCTGGAGATCTCCCCCGCCCTTGTCCCTGAGGGCGTTCATCTCATCCGCCTCAACGAGGTTAGGCGCCAGATCCGTAACAACCATAGACCCGGTCTTTCTGATGCGTTTTCTTGCTGCGTCATGCCTGGGAACCACAATAACATCAAATTGGCGCCGGTTTAAAAACCCCGGATCAAGTACGGTAAGATTATGCGCGTTATTTTCCATCTTAACCAGAATATTAACCGCTGAAAGCACCGAACCGCAGCTTACGATCACATCGGCGTACTTCCTTGAAGCTTCCCGGTAACTTTCCGGCGTAAGAGCGGCTTTAAGGCACCTGAGACATCCGTAACAATTGGGCGTGAAGAAAGCACTTAGCGAATTAAAGACCGTTTTAGCCAATCTGTTTTTGAAACGGATTTTCACGATATCCACTTCCACATCTTCGGGTCTAAAACCCTTGTCCTGGCGATAACGCTTGATCTGTTTAACTGCGGCAAGCGATTGTTTAAGATGCCCCTTGCGGCCGTCATCAAGGACCATGACCTTCTTAACCGGAGTCATCTTCCACCTTTTATGCATCCAAAGCCATTCATCCGGCTGCAGTCTGATATGTTTCTCGAGAAGCCTGTTATACTCACGCATATACGGGATTATGTCTTCATCTTTTTTTATAATCATCGGCTTCTCCAGGACGAGATCTTGATAAGGACCGTCTTTTCTGTGTATAAATGCCGGCAGTATCGTCGCCCCGCTTTTCTGGGCGAAGCGATATGGCCCGACAGCTGTTGATGCGGGCCGTCCAAAAAACTCCACCAGTTTACCGCTAGGCCCCGCATTCTGATCGGCAAGTAATCCCAGACTTTTACCTTCATGTAGAATCCGGAATATCCGTCTTATGTCCATGCCTTTTTGTATAACGATGTTTCCCTTTGATTCACGAAGCCGGTCTAAAAGTCTGCTGAGAGCCTTCATGTTCTGTTCTCTGCCGACAATATATAGCGGGAACCCTTTCATGGCGCTGCACGCGATACTGAGTTCCCAGTTACCAAGATGCGCAGAAACAAGAATCATCCCCTTCGGGTTTTTAGCGGCTTCCGCTATTCTTTCAAAATTGACAACATTCACATACTTCTCTATGTAGCGCTTATCAACCTTTGTCATTGAAAGCAGTTCCGCAAAAACCTCAACAGCTTTTATGTAGGTGTTTTTTGTTATGCGCTTTAACTGGCTGGGGGTCTTTTCTTTATAAAAAGCGGCTTTGAGATTCGCGTAGGTGACATTCCTCCTCCTGCCGCTCAGATAATAAGCTAACCTTCCGAAATTCCTGCCGGCCCACAGGTCAAACCGTATAGGCATTATATGATAAAGCACGTTAAACGCTCTTACTAGCCATAATGCGATCAAGTCCGGCATCAAGAAACTCCTTTCCCTGGATTATGTCTATTGCAATATAAAGAATATAAAGTCTCTCTTCAACGGCTGATAAATCAAAGTTCTTCACTTTTACATAATCTTTACTGGTTGTAATTATCATCTCCGCTTGTGAAGCTTGCTGTAAAATATGATCTATGTCTTTCTGCGAATAACGGTGATGGTCCGTGAAATCGTCTTTAGCGCTGACGAAAGCACCCAGCCCTTCCACCAAAGAAGCAAAATAATCCGCATCTGCTATCCCGCTGAAAAGTGAGACTTTCTTCCCGGAAAGCTCATCTGCCGGATGTATGAGGCCGCTTACATCCTTAAGAAAAACTGCCTTGTGCCGTGTAAGCACAACGGGGGAAGCCGGGGATATCTTCTTAATAAGAGAGAGGACTTCTTCCCTCTCTTTAAGCGCAATTTTATCGGTTTTTGTAAGGACTATTAAATCCGCTCTTTTTATGGAAGAGACCGGTTCCCTCAAAACGCCGCGCGGAAAAAGAAAACCGTTACCAAAAGGGTTCTTGGCCTCCAGAAGAAGAATATTGACGCCGCGCGCGATTCTCCTGTGCTGGAAACCGTCGTCCAAGATAACTATACCAGCGCCTTTAGAAGCGGCCAAACGGGCGTTTCGCACCCTGTCCTGCCCGACAAAAACGGGCACTTCCGCCAGTTCGTCCTTCAGCATTATGCTTTCATCCCTTCCGTACCCCCTTGTAAGTATAGCGGGCCTCTTCCCTTCTTTAACAAGATGATCCGCTAAAAACATGACGAGCGGCGTCTTACCCGTTCCGCCAAGTGTGATGTTCCCGACACTGACGACGGGAATGCCGACTTTATGCTCCCGTCTTATCTTCATGCGCCACGCCAAGTCTACGGCTTTTATCCCCGCAGCATATACCCACGAGAAAAGACGCAAAAACCCTTTTATGATAACATCAAAAAAGCCGTCTCTTTCATCTTTCATGAGCGTGAGCATGTATTTTTTTACCGTATGCGTCATGGGTTTATGTATTTCTTGATCCTCTCGACCGTCTTATCGACAGCCCCGGAGTTAGATTCTATGACTTTTCCGGCCGCTTTTGCCAGGCGTTCACTCTCGGCAGGATCTTTTAGAACCTTTTCACAAACCTCTTTTAAGTGGCTAGAGTCCCTCACCTCCACTGCGGCGCTATGCTCCAGGAACACCTCGGAAACTTCCCTGAAATTGGACATATGCGGCCCGAAGACGATAGGCTTTTGCCACCTGGCCGCTTCTATGGGGTTCTGCCCGCCTTTTCTGGCGAGGCTGCCCCCTATAAAAACAATACTGGCGACGCTGTAAAGATCTTTAAGATGACCTATCGTATCAACAAGAAGAACGTCGCACTTGCCAGAGGCTGCCTCCCCCCCCTTAAGCATCTCCGAAAGGCCGCAAACGGCTAGACCCTTTCCCTCGACAAAAGACTTTATCTCACCGATCCTCTCTATGTGCCTGGGTGCAAGGATAAGCTTGAGACCAGCCATCTTCTCTCTCAAACTTCTGTATATATCGACTACGATGGTTTCCTCGGGGTGATGGGTGCTGCCGGCAACGATGATTTTATCGCCGCCGGTAAACCCCAGTTTTTCTCTGTTTATAAGATCACGCTCCGAGAAAGAAGGCGCCGCTTCATCGAATTTCATGCTGCCTGTTACAGATATCTTACCCGCGGACGCGCCCATATCCCTTATCCTTTCCGCATCCCGGGGCGATTGCATCAAAAAAGAATCTATGTTTTTCAAAATACGTCTTGTGATGAACTTTATCTTTCTGTAGCCGGCAAAAGACTTATCGGATATCCTGCCGTTAACCAGGACGGCGGCTATGCCTCTTTTTGAGAGCTCCACCAGTATGTTCGGCCACAGTTCCGTCTCCACCATCACATAAAGTCTCGGCTCCAGGAGCCTCACGACACGTCTGACTATAAAGCTCATGTCCAGCGGATAATAGAAAAAGGCGTCGATACTGCCTTCTGCGCACCGGCGGATCATCTCGTTTCCCGTCCTGGTAGTCGTTGAAACCACAACGGAGGCATCCGGAAAAACTTTCTTTATCGCGCGTGCCAGTTTCACCGCCACAAGTGCTTCCCCTACGCTTACGGCATGTATCCATACGGGTCTCTTTAAACTTCCGAGCTCCTTCGGGATAAACCCGAACCGCTCTATAAACCCCCTATGAAACTTCCCCCGTAATAAAAGGGATGGGATGTATACGAGACTGAACAAGCAAAAAAACAAATCGTATAATAACCTCATAAAAGCCTATGCGTTCGCTCCTTTACGCTCTGGGATGGGCTTTGGAATACATCTCTCTGATACGCTGCGAACCAAGATGCGTATAGATCTGTGTCGTCGATAAATTCTTATGCCCCAGAAGCTCCTGTACGCTTCTTAAGTCCGCCCCGTTATTAAGCAAGTGTGTCGCAAAAGAATGCCTGATCGAATGGGGGGATATCTTCTCTTCTATGCTGCACTGCTTGACATATTTATCTACAATCCTTCTTACGCTCCTATCCGAAAGCCTCGTACCGTTCTTATTAATAAAAAGCGCGCCGGATGAATCCGTTCTTTCGTTAAGATAACTGCGCAGGGCACGCTGCGCGCAAGAGCCCAAAAGTGCCATCCTCTCTCTTTTTCCCTTGCCCCGGACTTTGATGACACCCGCTATCAAGTCGATGTTGTCCTGGTTCAAGCCGACAAGCTCACTTACGCGTATACCCGCCGAATATAAAACTTCCAGAAGCGCCCTGTCCCTGAGGCCCAGGATACTGTCAAGCTTCGGCGCGGTTACGAGCTTCAGCGTCTTGTCCTTATCAAGAAAGGCCGGGAGCCTTTTGTCAAGTTTCGGCGTGAAAATGCTGTCTGCGGGATTGCGCGAGATATATTTCTCCCTGAAAAGAAACCGGAAAAAAGAACGTATCGCTGCCAGCTTCCTCACAACGGTCCTCTTGGCACAGTCCCTCTTGCGCAGTTCCGCCAGGAAGCGCCGGAGGTCAAGATGCGTAATATCTTTGGGGGATTTCTCTTCCAGAAAGTCCGCCAGTTCCTCAAGATCAGACTTATAATTACGCAAGGTATGCTCTGAATAATTTTTTTCTATATCCAGATAGTTTGAAAATTTTGCAATGAACCGTCTCACTCTAGTTCCTCTTGCTCGCCTCTTTTTTCCTTCTCTTCTTCCACCCCGGAAGGAAGATTTTTTGAAGTATATGTGCACTTCGGATAGTTCGTGCACCCGTAGAACATGCCTCTTTTGGACTTGCGTTCGACAAGATCGCCGCCACAGCCTTCTACCGGACACTTGACACCGGTAGACATGGATTTGGCGTTTTTGCATGTCGGAAAGCCGGAACAGCTAAGAAATCGTCCACGCCTGCCCCATTTTATGACCATGGGCCTGCCGCATTCCCCGCACACTTCATCCGTAGCTATTTCCTGGCGTTTAACGCTCGATATCTTTTCCTTGGCTTTTTCAAGGTTCTTTGTAAAGGGCCCGTAAAAATCCTTAAGCACCTCTAACCTCTCTTTTTCCCCTTCTTCGATCTCGTCGAGTTCCTTCTCCATCTCTGCGGTAAACTCATCATCGACGATACCCGGGAAATTCTCGACTAAAAGCCGGTTGACAAGTTCCCCCAGATCGGTCGGCACTAAACTCCTTCCGCTGCGTTTTATATAATGGCGGTCGATGATCGTCCTGATTATGGGGGCATAAGTAGAGGGTCTGCCTATCCCTTTTTCTTCCAGGTCCTTTACCAAAGAGGCATCGGTATAACGCGGGGGCGGTTTAGTAAAATGCTGCGCAGGCAGAAGCTCCTCAAGAAGGGTCTCTTCTCCCGCCTCCAGAGGCGGTATTTTTGTCATCTCGCCTTCCCCTTCGACAAAACCGCCGTATACGCGCAGGAACCCGTCAAAAATAAGCTGTCCCCCGCCCGCTCGGAATCGATAATCACCCGCATCTATGTTAACGGCCAGAACCGAAAAAAGCGCGCTTGCCATTTGACTGGCAACGAATCTTTTCCATATAAGCTCATACAGTTTCACCTCGTCACTTTTGAGATAACGGGCTACTTCCTCCGGGGGCCTGAGCGGCAACGTCGGCCGTATCGCTTCATGCGCTTCCTGCGCGCCTTTCCTGGATCTATATACAAGCGGTTTTTCGGGACAGTATTTATCCCCGTATTTACCGGTGATAAACCGGCGGACCTCCTCCTGGGCGTCGTTAGATATACGCACTGAATCCGTGCGCATATAAGTGATCAAGCCGACGCTTCCTTCCTCGCCAAGCTCAATACCTTCGTAGAGGCTCTGCGCGGTACGCATCGTCTTGGAAGCCGAGAAGTTCAGTTTATTAAAAGCATCCTGCTGCAGGACAGAAGTGGTATAAGGGGACCGGGGATGGCTCTTTTTGTTCTTCTTGCTTATATCGGTTACGATGAACTTTTCATTTTTTAATCTCTCAATGATCAGGCCCGCACTTTTCTCATCCGGTATATGTATCTTCTCACCCTTGTGTTTCACCAGTTTCGCCTTGAAAGCTTCTTCCTTGCTTAAAGCTTCTTTCTTGTTTAAAAGGGCCTCTATACTCCAGTATTCCTCCGTCTTGAAACTCCTTATGGCGTCTTCCCTCTGGACTATGAGCTTGACGGCCACGGACTGCACCCGTCCGGCACTCAAGCCTCTCGTTACCTTCTTCCAGAGAAGCGGGCTTAACGAGTATCCAACGATCCTGTCGAGAATGCGCCTTGCCTGCTGGGCGTTTACTTTCCGCATATCCAGCTGGCGCGGATGTTTAAAAGCCTCTTTTACCACTTTCTCCGTGATCTCATCGAAACTCACCCTGTATACCTTCAGCTTCCCCTTCTCAAGCTGGTTCTTCAAATGCCAGCATATGGCTTCACCTTCCCTGTCGGGGTCAGCGGCAAGATATATCGCTGTAGCGTCTTTTGCTTCCTTCTTCAGGCTGGCAAGATATTTCTTGCGGCCCTTCATTACGGTATACTCAGGGGTAAACTCATTCTCAAAATCAATGCCCATCTTGGAGGAAGGCAGGTCAATAATATGCCCCATACTGGCAAGCACCTTGTAGTCCTTGCCGAGTATCTTGTTTATAGTTTTTGATTTTGCGGGTGACTCCACAATAACAAGAAACTTTTCTTTTCTCTTAGAAGTTCTTTTTGTCTTTTTCTTTTCTGGCATGATAATTCTTTCCGTTAAATTGATATTTTCTCATTCGCGTTTTCCGCTCCAACGCCATTCATCCCTAGTTCATCAAGTATATCGTCCGCACACATCACGAGCTTCGCGCCGCTCTGTATAAGTAGATTGCTCCCGGTAGCTCCCGGCATATCCGCGCGAGCCGGCACCGCGAACACTTCCCTGCCTTGCTCAAGAGCAAAATCCACGGTTATCATCGCCCCGCTTTTTTTCGCGGCTTCAGCGACCAACACGCCCCTGGACATGCCGCTTATAATCCGGTTACGCCTGGGAAAAGTCCATTTCGAAGCCGTTACGCCTGATGGGTACTCCGTTACGACCGCTCCCTTCTGGCATATCTCCGCAAGAAGCCGGCCGGCTTCTTGCGGATATATGTGCCGGAAGGAGCTACCCATGACTGCAACCGTCCTCCCGCCGGCTTTAAGCGCTCCCCTGTGCGCGGCTGAATCTATGCCTCTGGCCATACCGCTTACAACGGTTACCCCCCTCTCTGCAAGATCCGAGGCCAGTCGCTCCGCCATATAACGGCCGTATGCGGAACACTTCCTGGATCCTACTATCGCCACGGCTGTTTCGCTGCTAGATGCCTCCAGCCTGCCCTTGTAGTAAAGAAGTGCGGGCGCATCATATATGTGCCTCAGGCTCACCGGGTAATCTCTACTGCCGTAAGATGCAACTTTTATACCCTCTTTTTCTATATATTCAAGCTCCTTGATAAAAGCCGCATCTTCCCTTGCCTTTCTTATCCTTGCAAAATCACTGAACTTGCCGCCCAGAATATCGTAAAACTCCGGATCCGTCATACTGAAGATCTCTTGAGTACTTCCCGCCTTCTCTAAAAGAGACTTTATTTTTACCACCCCCAGATGCGGCACAAAACTAAGCGCCATGATGTCGCGGCTTCTTTTATCCAATGTTTTCCTCTTTTATCTTGTTCTTTTTGACCATCTCCAGAAATATATCGGTTATTTTCGGGTCAAGTTTCCATCCTCTTTCTTCCCTTATTATTGCTATCGCCTCTTCCCTGGAAAACCCTTTGCGGTAGGGCCTGTCCGCGGTCAGCGCTTCATAGATGTCCACCACGCTCAACAGTCTCGCCTCCAGCGGAATCGCATCGCCTTTAAGCCCCGCGGGATAACCGCTCCCGTTATAATTCTCATGGTGACTCATCATTATGGGGATAATATCCCTCAGGAAATAGAAGAGTTTTGCCACATCAGCACCCCAGATCGGATGTCTTTTTATCTGGGCAAACTCTTTTCTGGTAAGTTTTCCTTTCTTATACAATATCTTCTCATCTACCGCGATCTTGCCGATATCGTGAAGAAGGCAGGCGACTTTGAGTCTTTCGATTCTCTTCTTGCTTATCTTGAGTCTCTTTGCAAGAGCCACGGCAAAAGCCATTACACGGTGCGCATGCTTGGCAGTGTCCGGATCGTTCGAAATCGACGCCTTGAAAAACATGTCTATGGCTTCCCTGTACGCCTCATTGAGCTTTAAAGGAGTAACATTGTGAACGTTGACCCTTTTCGCGGAACATGTTCTTTCACGGCCTATAAACATATAAAAATAGCGGCGTCTTTCCTTGAGCGGTATAGCCGACCAGCAGATGCGCTTCTCAAGCCTCTTAGCTATCATAACGGGCGCATCAAATCTCATAAGCATCTTTTTCCGCTTTATATCGCTGAATATCTTGCTTATTGCGTTTCTTTCAGACTCGGCGATAATACTCTTGATCCAGTCTTTGCCCATGACAGCTTTCTCCGGCAAGCTGAAGGAATCAAGACAGCTGCTGTTGGCAAAAACAATCCTTCCGGAAGAATCGGTGACCATGATAAACGCCTCGACTTTTTCCAGAAGTTTCTCGAAAAACAGCCACCACAAAACAGCACTACGGTCCTCTTTCTCTTTCCTAGTTAGTTTTTTCTTCGTCCTCTTCATCTGTAATCTTAAGTATCCTTTCTATTACGGTTCCTGGTTCCACATTGGTGGTGTCGACGTGAAAATCCGCTTTCGTATAAAAGGGGCGGCGGTACTCCAAAAGATCCTTGATCCTTTTTCCCGGATCCTCAACATTAAGCAGGGGACGATGACCGTGCCCTTCGGTCCTTTCGCATATAGTCTTGATATCCGCCCAGAGGCATATAACTATACCGCTTCTTTTGAGGTTATCCATATTTTCACTGTCCAAGACGACACCGCCGCCGGTGTCTACCACCTGATCTGTCTTCTGTGACACTTCCCTGACGACTTCTTTCTCCAGACTTCTAAAATATGCTTCGCCTTCATCCCTGAATATGTCGCTTATCTTCCTGCCTTCGCGCTCCTCTATAAGATAATCGATGCTGACATATGTCTTGTTCAGTTTCTCAGCCAGAGCCTTGGCAACGGCGGTCTTACCGGTGCCCATGAAACCCACAAGCACTATATTTTTCATCTTTACACCTACATTCCCCCGAGATAATCCATATATGCATTATAATTGCGCCTTACTTCCGGGATAGAGTCTCCGCCGAACTTCTCCAGAAAAGCGGAAGCTATTTCAAAGGCGACTGCCGCTTCCGCAACAACTCCGCAGGCGGGAACAGCTGTCACGTCAGCGCGTTCCGTGGCGGCTTTACTCGCCTTTTTGGTACTGATGTCAACCGACTTTAAAGGCGCGGCCAGAGTAGCGATTGGTTTCATGAAGCCCGTAACGGTTACGTCGGAAGAGTTTGTCACGCCGCCTTCGAGGCCGCCGGCATTGTTGGATGACCTGGTGAAGATTCTCTTCTTGCTGTCATAGCTTATCTCGTCGTGGGTTTCGGACCCTTTCATGCCGCTGGAGGCTATACCGCTACCGATAGAGACTGCCTTAACCGCGGGTACTGACATGACTGCACGCGCCAAAGCACCGTCAAGCCTCCTGTCCCACTGCGCATAACTGCCTAGTCCTGCAGGAACGCCTCTTGCAATCACCTGGAAAGATCCGCCAAGAGTATCACCCGCCTTCTTCGCTTTGTCTATTTCCCCGCGCATCTTCTGTGCCGCTTTCTTGTCGACGCATCTAAGGTCAGATGCGTCCGAAAGTTTCTCGATCTGGTCAAACGAAAGACCGCCCACATCAGCCTGTACCCCGCCCAGCATGATGACGTGACTGGTAAGGCGTATACCAAACTCTCTTAAAAAGAGCCGCGTCACCGCCCCTACCGCCACGCGCGCTGCCGTCTCCCGCGCGCTTGCCCTCTCAAGGACGCTTCTTGCGTCTTTAAGGGCGTATTTCTGGACGCCGGCCAGATCCGCATGTCCGGGTCTTGGACACTTAACGTCAGGAAGTTCATCTATCTTATAATCTTTGTTATAGACGATCATCCCGATGGGGCTGCCTATGGTCTCGCCTCTGCGGCACCCGCCTATAATCTCGACTTTATCCTTTTCGATAGCCATGCGTCCGCCCCTGCCGTATCCGACCATACGCCTCTCAAGGTGTCTATTGATAAAGTCCTCTTCGATCTTAAGACGGGAGGGCATACCGTCCAGAATCGCCATGATGCCTTTACCGTGTGACTCTCCTGCAGTCATGTAACGTAACATGTTTAGCTCCTTTTTTTTATGATGAATCTCCACGGACTTACGTCCGTGGTCTTATCTTTTTGGCCTGTTGGCGTCGCAACTTCTCGAGATGTGTCTTCACACCCGTGGTGTTCCTTGCCCCAAACACCTCTTCATTACATTAGAGATTCATGGTGAGCAAGCGAAGCGCGCCGAACCATAAATTTAAATTCTATTAATGCACTATCGAGCTGCAAAACAGATAGCTGAGAACACCTTTACCGTACAATAGACTTATAAGCGCCGCCAGCGAAAGATACGGCCCGTAAGGTATGATCTCCTTATGGAATTTCAGTTTCATGAATATCCCGACACCGGAACCGAACACGGGCGCCAGGAAAAAAGTGAGTAAAACCAATTTCCACCCCAAAAAAGCTCCTATCATGGTCATAAGCTTTACATCTCCCCCGCCAAGCGCTTCCTTACGGAATATCCACTCTCCCACGACTCCAAGAACAAGCATGCTCGCCCCGCCTGACAGAGCGCCTAAAAGCGAGTTTATAAACGACTCGATCATTTTACCGGAAGCATCCAGCCTGAAAAGCGTAAAGAGTATTATACCGACAAAGATCCCTGGGATACTTATGACATCCGGTATCTCATGATGCTCTATATCGATGACCGTCATGGTAATAAGAGCGCACGCAAACAGCCAGTAGATAAAAAATGGGACTGTCGGCAAGCCGGAAGCGGATGAAAAATAAAATAAAAGCACCACGCCTATAAGGGCAGTCGCCAGCTCTACCAGAAAATATCTTATCGGTATGGGCCTGGAACAGTTCCGGCACCTGCCTTTAAGAAGCAGGAAGCTTATAAGAGGCACATTATCAAACCACCCGATAGGTTTTTCACAGAAAAGACAGAAAGAACGGGGGCTCACGATAGATTTTCCTAGGGGTATCCTGTAGATGCAGACATTCAGGAAACTCCCTATAATCGCGCCGAATATGAATATGATCACATACCCCATCTATATCCTTCCGAGTTCTTTCTTTATGGCAAGCCTCATGACTTTTCTGGTATCTTTAAGGGAACACTCCGTCCAGATATTAAAAGCCAAAGCTCCCTGATTAACCAGCATACCCACGCCGCCTACCGCAACGAGTCCTTTTCTGCGGGCGATATCGACAAGCCTGGTCTCTTTGGCATAGACCAGATCATAGAGCACCATCCCCTCCCTAAGATAATTCTCTGCTATAGGCAGCGGATCTTCCATGTTTATCCCAAGAGGTGTTGCGTTTACCACCAGGTCACAATTAGCGAATTTCTCGGGCAAATCGTCAGGATCGACTTCAAACAGTATCTCTTCGGTAAAATTGTCCTCGAAAACTTTTTTTAGAGCCTCCAGCTTCGCATCATCCACATCATATACGTTTATGCTTTTGGGCCGATTCTTACCAAGCATCGCCAGATACAGGCTTATAGCCCGTCCGGCGCCGCCTGAGCCGATGATAAAAATATCCTTTCCGCGCGGATTGAATCCGGCATCTTCAAGCAAAGATTCGTAAAAACCCGCACCGTCAGTATTAAACGCCTCGATGACTGAAGAGCCGATCTTCACGGTATTTATCGCACCGAGAACTTTTGCCACTTTATCTATTGAAGAATCCTTGCGCCTCTCCAATAGTTCCTTAACCCTTATCTTGTAAGGGACAGTGACATTGATACCGCTTACCTTCCCGGCGAAGACCGTATCTTTGAAGAAACTTTCCAGGTCTTTTTCTTCAATATCAAATAGTTTATATTCAGCGGGTATCTTGAAATGCTTGAAAGCGGCGTTATGCATAGCGGGAGACAAAGAATAGCTTATTTTCTTTCCTAGAAGCCCGTAAACTTTTTTATTTTCCGTGTCATTTCCCATAACGTCTTATAAAGTGACTTTACCCTTCTCCCCCTTAGAGACCATTATCTGAGTTTTTTCTTCCTGAGCGCAAGATGGTTAACGGCGTTCACATAAGCAAGCACGCTTGCCTCTATGACATCCGTGCTTGAACCCCTGCCTACAACCATATCGCCCTTAAAAGCGATCTTCACGTTAGCTTCTCCAAGAGCGTCTTTACCCGCAGTCACGGCATTGACTTTATAATCCACAAGCCTTCCCTTTAATCCGATGGCCTTATCGATCGTCTTGAAGCAGGCGTCTATGGGACCGTCACCGGTAGCGGTGGCGTTTATCTTCTTGCTGCCGTCAGCCAGCTCTACACTGGCCACGGGTCTTATCTTATTGCCGCTTGTCACCTGGAAGTTAAGAAGCTTGTACTTCTCAGGGATAGTCGCCAGTTCATCCTCGACGATCGTCGCCAGATCCTCATCGAATATCTTGTTTTTCTTGTCAGCAAGCTGCTTGAACCGAAGAAAAGCCTGATCCAGTTCCTTCCCGGAAAGAGTGTACCCCAGCTTTTTAAGCCTCGCTGAAAAAGCATGCCTCCCGGAAAGCTTGCCCAGAACTATCCTGCTTCCTTCAAATCCCACATCCTGGGGCCTGATAATCTCATAAGTGACTCTTTTTTTCATGACGCCGTCCTGATGTATGCCGGACTCATGGCTGAAAGCGTTTTCACCGATTATAGCCTTGTTCGGCTGAACGGGTATACCGGTAAGTTTACTTACAAGTTTACTTGTCTTATAAAGTTCCTTTGTGCGGATGCCGGTCGTGAATCCTCTGAAGATATCCTTACGCATCACGATACCCATTACGATCTCTTCTAAAGAAGCGTTCCCGGCCCTTTCGCCCAGACCGTTAATGGTGCACTCTACCTGCCCGGCACCGTTCAGTACGGCCGCCAAAGAGTTACTCACCCCAAGACCAAGATCGTTATGGCAGTGAACGCTTATAACGGCTTTGTTAATATTAGGCACGGTCTCTTTAAGACGCTTTATGATCCCGCCGAACTCCTGGGGGACCGAATACCCCACGGTATCAGGGATGTTTACGGTCCTGGCACCTGCGTCTATGACAGCTTCTACAACCTGCGCAAGAAAATCAGGTTCCGTACGTGAAGCGTCTTCCGGTGAAAACTCTATATCGGGGAGTTTGCGCCTGGCGTACCTGACCGCTTCCACGGAAGTCTTAAGTATCTCGCTCTTGGCTTTCTTCAGCTTGTACTCTCTGTGTATTTTACTGGTCGCAAGAAAGACATGTATCCTCGGCTTCTTCGCTTTTTTAAGCGCCGCGTAAGCATCGTCTATGTCCCTCTTAGTGGCCCTGGCAAGACCGCATATTATGGGGCGCTTGATGTGCTTACTGACAGTTCTTACGGCCTCAAGGTCTCCCGGGGAAGTGCGTGGAAAGCCCGCCTCTATGACGTCAACTCCAAGCTCTTCAAGCTGAAAAGCTATTTTAAGTTTTTCGTTAACGGTTAGAGACGCCCCCGGCGTCTGTTCCCCGTCCCTTAAGGTCGTGTCGAATATGATTATTTTGTCTTTCTTCATGAGTGGCCCTCTTTTTCTCTATAGGTACATTATTCCATCCACGGCATCATGCTACGAAGTTCTTTGCCGATTTTCTCTATTTTATGCTCTTTCTCCTCTTCCGTGATCCTGTTATAATTGGGCCGCCCCTCTTCGTTCTCCTTTATCCATTCCTTTGCGAAACTCCCCGACTGGATCTCGGACAGGATCTTTTTCATCTCTTCACGCGTCTTTTTATTTATGATCCTTTTGCCTCTGGTGATATCACCGTACTCGGCCGTGTCGGAGACTCTTTTCCTCATGCCGTAAATACCGGTCTTGTAGATAAGATCGGTTATGAGTTTAAGCTCATGAAGACACTCAAAATAAGCGATCTCAGGCTGGTATCCCGCCTCCACCAGAGTGTCAAAACCGGCCTTTATCAGTTCCGACGTGCCGCCGCAAAGCACTGCCTGCTCGCCGAAAAGGTCCGTCTCCGTCTCTTCCTTGAAAGTAGTCTCGATAACGCCGGCTCTAGTCCCGCCTATAGCTTTGGCATACGCAAGAGCCTTGTCTTTGGCCTTGCCGCTAAAATCCTGGAAAACGGCGATAAGGGACGGTACGCCTTTACCCTGCTCGTACATCTCTCGTACCAATGCCCCGGGCCCCTTGGGAGCAACCATAAAAACATCCACATCCTTAGGCGGCACGATCTGCTTGAAATGAATATTAAACCCGTGCGAAAAAACAAGCGATTTTCCTTTCGACAGGTTGGGTTCAATGGCTTTTTTATAAACAGCCGCCTGTACGTGGTCCTGCGTAAGTATCTGTATGATATCAGCTTCTTCCGCCGCTTCTTCCGCGGAAAGCACGCTGAATCCGTCCTCCTGGGCCTGTTTATAATTAGCCGTCCCCTCGAGTTCGCTGACAAGGACGTTTATACCGCTATCCCTGAGGTTAAGCGCCTGTCCCCGGCCCTGTATCCCGTAGCCTATGATGGCTACTTTTAAACCTTTGATAAAATCCAAACTTGCATCTTTGTCATAATACATCTTTGCCATTTGTCTCTCCTCCTGTTATTATTGGCGCAACTTAACTGGCTCCATCTGATTTTAAGGCTATCTTGCCGGTCCTTACGATCTCCAGGATGCCGTAAGGACGCAATAGTTCCATAAGCGCTTTTATCCTGTGCTCATCCCCGGACTCCTCTACGGTGACAAACTTTTTGCCTATATCGATTATCTCGGCTCCCGTGGAATCGACGATTCTCACGATTTTTTCGCGCACCTTTGTATTGTCCGTTTTCACCTTTATCAGGATGAGTTCCCTGTCTACGTATTCTCCTCCCGTAAGGTCCTCCACCCTGATGACATCAACGAGCTTGTTAAGCTGTTTTTTCACCTGCTCCAGTATCTTTTCGTCGGCGTCCACCACTATCGTCATACGCGAGACGTTATGATCCTCAGTCTCTCCCACAGCCAGGGAATCTATATTAAATCCGCGGGCGCTAAAGAGACCCGCCACCCTGGCCAGAACGCCGAACTTGTTCTCCACTAAAGCCGATATCACGAATTTACTCATGTTCTTCTCCTTGTAATAAGATTTTTTCAGATGAATCTCCACGGGCTTACGTCCGTCCTTTCATCTCTTTCGCCTCGTGGCGTCACAACTTCTCGAGATGCGCCTTCACACCCGTGGTGTTCCTTGCCCCAAGCACCTCTTCATTTCATTAGAGATTCATGGTGAGCAAGCGAAGCGCGCCGAACCATAAGGCTACGCCAGCCCATGCAGCATCTCGCTTATGGATTTACCCGCCGGCACCATGGGATAGACGTTCTCTTCTCTTTCGATTATAAAATCCAGAATGACCGGCCCTTTGGCTTTGATCGCGGTCTTAAGGGCTTTTTTAACTTCACTCTTTTTGGTCACTCTTATGCCTTGGGCTCCGTAACTTTCAGCAAGTTTCACGAAATCCGGACACATGGTGCAGTTTCCGTCAGTCAAAGGAGTCCATGCGTAACGCTTCTGATAAAACAGCTCCTGCCACTGACGCACCATACCCAGATAACCGTTGTTGAGTATAACTATGATAACGGGTATCTTTCCCATGACGGCTGTAGCCAGTTCCTGGATATTCATCTGGATACTGCCGTCACCGGCTATGTCAAAAACGATCGAGCCGGGTTTACCGACCTTAGCGCCGATAGCCGCGGGAAACCCGTACCCCATAGTACCCAATCCGCCGCTTGATATCCAAGTCCTGGGCTTGGTATAGGTATAGTACTGCGCCGCCCACATCTGGTTCTGACCGACCTCAGTCGAGATAATAACATCTTTGTCTTTAGTAAGCTCATAGATCTCCTCGATAATATACTGGGGACGGAGTTTCTTGTCAGACGCATATTTAAGAGGAAGCTGCCTCTTCCAGCTGTTAATAGTTTTATGCCAGGCGGCGTAAGGTTTTTTCTTAACGTGTTTTACAAGTTCCTTCAGCACCGTCTTGGCGTCCCCGATGACGGGAATGTCTACCTGCACGTTTTTACTCACGCTGGACGGATCGATGTCTATATGCACTATTGTAGCGGTAGGCGCAAAGTCGTCTATCCTGCCGGTAACCCTGTCGTCAAACCTGGCGCCGATAGCGATGATAAGATCAGAATCCTGCACCGCATGATTGGCGTAAGCCGTCCCATGCATACCCAGCATACCCAGACTTAAAGAATCATCTTCCGGGAAAGTCCCCAGCCCCATCAAAGTGGTAGTAACGGGTATATTGCTCTTGCGGGCAAACGCCGTAAGTTCCGCGCTGGCACCTGAAAGTATTATCCCTCCGCCGGCGTAGATAATGGGGCTGTCGCTTTTCTCGATCGCCTTGGCTATCTTTTTTATCTGGCCGATGTGTCCCTTATAAGTCGGTTTATACCCTTTAAGCGTGACCTCTTTAGGATATTTAAATTCCGCCGTATCCAGCTGGACGTCCACCGGAAGATCTATTAAAACAGGTCCGGGTCTGCCGGTTCTGGCGATATGAAAAGCTTCCTTGACCACCTGCGCAAGTTCCTTTATGTCTTTCACGAGGTAATTATGTTTTGTAATGGGCCGCGTAATACCGACCATATCAGCTTCCTGGAAAGCGTCGTTACCGATAAGGCTCGACTTGACCTGCCCGGTAATAGCGACTATGGGAATAGAATCCATGTTCGCCGTAGCTATTCCGGTGACAAGATTGGTCGCACCGGGCCCTGAGGTAGCTACGCACACTCCCACCTCGCCTGTCGCGCGGGCATACCCGTCAGCCGCATGTATAGCGCCCTGCTCATGACGCACAAGATGAAACGTTATGTCTTTGACGCCGTACATCTTGTCACCCAGAGGTATTACCGAACCGCCGGGATATCCGAAGATATGCTTAACCCCTTCAGCCCTTAGACTTTGTATTAATATTTCCGCACCAGTGATCTTAGCCATTTTACCTCTCCCCTATATTATTAATTATCATTTCCTATATGTGCCCCACTTTCAAAATGCGTTTTATAATATAACATAACGCCCGTTTTTGTCAAGGATTGAGCTAGCCTCTTATATTAGAGACACTTTTTCTTGCATTTTACCCATGCACCAGAAGGCCACGCCCGTAAGGGCGTGGATAAATGGCCTTCGGTGCAGTCTTTCCGCTTGACGGAAAGACTGAAACTGTGGATGCCATGGACGTTAGCCCATGGAGCTTCACTTTCAAAAAAATGCAAAATTTTTTCAGTCTTCTGTTTCAACTTTTGTAAATGCGGGGGACCCTGTCCGTCACCGAGGACAGAATCTCATAAGGAATGGTCCCGGAAAGTTTGGCGATCTTCTCGATCAGGATCTCAGAATCTCCCTGCCGGCCTATCAGGACGACTTCATCTCCGACTTCTGCGTTCTCGACATTGCCGACATCCAAAAGCGTCTGGTCCATAGTGACTATCCCGGCGACTTTGACGTATTTGCCGTTAAGAAGCGCCTCTGCCTTATTGGAAAGTATCCTGCCATATCCATCGGCATAACCTATGGGGATCGTGGCTATTTTTGTGCGTTTCTGCGTGATATAAGTCCTTCCGTAGCTTATAGACCTGCCGGGAGGCGTCTCTTTAAGATGCACTATCCGCGTCTTTAAGTTCATGACCGGTTTCAGCTTAAAGCTAGTGCGAAAGCTCTCTTTGGGGTACACTCCGTAGAGAAGGATACCTGTTCTAACCAGGTTTAAATGTGACTTTTTCCAGTCTACTACCGCGATACTGTTAGCTGCATGCTTATACTTTGCTTTAATCCCGGCGCCCTCCATATCACCGAGAACTTTCTCAAAAAAACTTATCTGTTGATTCGTTATGAGTTTATCCCGCGCAGCCGAAGAAAAATGGGTGTATACGCCCTCGGAGTCTATTTCTTTTCTGGAATGGACTTCTTTTATAAACTCGATAGCTTCCTCGTGCCATACTCCGATGCGTCCCATACCCGTATCCACTTTGATGTGCACTTTGGGCCTCTTATCAAATTCTTTAGCCAGTTTGCTAAGTATCTCCAAGAGCCTCTTATCACATAAGGTAAGTGTAATGTCACCGGCGACCGCCGCTTTTGCTTCTTCTTCAAGAACCGAACCCAAGACCAGTACAGGTGTTTTTATGCCGGAAGACCTGAGCGCCAGGGCCTCATCGACTGTAGCTACACCTAGATAATCGACACCTTCCTCGACTAACGCGCGGCTCACTTCTAAAAGCCCGTGACCATAAGCGTTTGCCTTGACGACAGCCATGACAGCCACTTTCCCGTCAATAAACCGCCGGACGCATCCCAGGTTGAATTTGACGGCAGCCAGGTCTATCTCCGCCCATGTGGGCCTGTAGCTTTTATTATTCATATTATTTTCTCTTTATGATATTGCATTCCTTTGAATGAAGATACAACGGGTCTATTGTTTCCGGATCAGCTGTGCCTCTTACGGATCTTTCAAGCCCTAAAGTCGCGATATCTACGGCTCTAGGATACCAGTCCGTTTCCAGGCTATAACTCGCTAAGCGGGAAGAGTCCAGTTTTTCTTTATATTTCGGGACGCCGCTACCGAAGAAAAAAACCTCTTTATCCAAAGTCTCCAGAAAGTCATCGACTTCCGTTAAAAGATAATCCGTGCTTCTTTCAACCGTCCCCCCGGAGCGGTCGTAGATACAAGTATATACTTTTTCCTTATGCGCATCAAGTAACGGAGCGATGCGGCTGCCTTCGGCTTTCCTGGCTGCGGGGCTTAGCGCGATCGCATCCATGGTAGGCACTCCCATCACCCTGCTGCCCAAAACTATCGCAAGCCCTTTTACCGTGCCCATCGCTATGCGCAGGCCCGTAAACGACCCGGGGCCGAGCCCCACACACACCAGTTCAATATCGCCGGCTCTCCAAGCTTCTCTCTCTAGCATATCTTTTATTGTGGGGATGAGTATTCCGCTGTGGCGCACGCCCGCGTCCTCATGGAATGAACTCACTACGCGTCTATCCTCAAGAAGCGCTATTGATAAAAACTTTGTCGATGTGTCAAATGCAAGTGTTTTCATATTAAAAACCATCCAGCTTCGCCGCAAGACGCTCTCCCACGCCTTTAAACTCCAGGCGCCTTTTATCCCCATCATGATACGAGATCTTGACTAAGAGGTATTCCTCAGGCAATATATCGGGCAGTTTATCCGCCCATTCGACGACGGTGATCCCCGTATTATAAAAATATCTTTCATAGTCCAGAGTGTCGCAGAAACTCTTCTGATCCAGCCGGTATACATCAAAATGATAGAGACTCTTCTCTCCGGTATATTCTTTCAGGACGACAAAAGAGGGACTGTTTACATACGTGTAGTCTTCCACTCCCAGCCCCTTGGCCAGACCTTTCACGAACATGGTCTTTCCGGAACCCAGCTCGCCTACCAAAGCGACAAAGTCCCCCTCATCCAGCCGTTTCGCAAGCCGCGAAGCCACATCCACAGTCTCCTCCGGGGAACGAGTTATTATGTTTTTCATGATGTTTTACCCTGAAAAATAAATACAGATATTCTCTAATTCTTGCTTTTTTAGGCTGCTCTAAAGATGCCTGAAGCCTTCCTTCTTCAAGGGGGTTTCGTTACCCTCTTTACCTATAAGAATAAGACCCTCATTTTTAGACGTGATCTCGCCGATAACAAAATACGGGCTTTTTTCTTTACGTTTTCTTGCGCTTAAAAAAAGCTTTCTTGCTTCTTTGACCGGCATGGTAAAAAGTAGCTCAAAACTCTCCCCATAATAAAGCGCATCCTTAAGCGAAAGTCCTCTTGCAAGCGGGACAGCGCTTTCGTATAACCTGCACCCTACCCTGCTTTCGGACGAGATGCGTGAAACATCCAAAGCTATACCGTCAGAGACGTCTATCATGGAACTAACCCTATAGTGATCTGCAAGGAACTGCGCTTCTTTTACTCTGGGCTCGAAGTCCAGGTGTCTCTTCCTACCGTCTCTCACCGGACCCGTGATCAGTATAAGATCCCCTTTCCTGGCGCCGTTTCGTTTAAGAAGATTTTTTCTCGCTACAATCCCCATGATAGAGACATCGATAAGAAGCTTGCTGGATTTATTGGTGTCTCCTCCTACGACTTTCACTCCATATTTTTTGCAAATCTCAAAAATACCGTCATATATTTTTCCTACCGCGCGTTCTTTCATCTTAGAAGGGATGCCTATAGTGACGGTAATATATTTCGGCACGCCTCCCATAGCGGCGATATCGCTTATATTAACCGCAACGGCCTTATGCCCGATTTTCTTATAGGATGCTTTCTTTAATTTAAAGTGGGTGTCTTCCACAAGCATGTCAGTCGCCCAGAGAAGATAATGCCCTTTATCGTACCCTAATACAGCGCAGTCATCGCCTATCCCGGTTTCTACCTTCTTGCCGGGCTTACCTGCACGTTTTCGTATCCAGTCGACGAGCTTGAGTTCCTTCATGCTTTACCCGCCCTCTTTATTTTCTTCCGGTTCGGTTTTACTATGATCCCGCGTTCAGTGATAAAAGCCGTGATAAGTTTCGCCGGTGTCACGTCAAAAGCGGGATTAAACGCCTCTATATCTTTCGGGGTTATATATCGGCCATTTATCTTTTTGACTTCCTCCAACGATCTTTCCTCTATGGGGATACTACTGCCATCAGCAAGCGAAAGGTCAAATGTCGAGTGAGGAGCCGCCACATAAAAAGGCACCTTGTGATAATCGGCAAGCACCGCAAGGCTGTAAGTGCCTATCTTATTAGCGGTATCCCCGTTGGCGGCGATCCTGTCCGCTCCTACCACCACACAACCGATTTTTCCTTTTGCCATAAGCGAAGCCGCCATGTTATCGCATATTAAAGTGGCGGGAATCCTCTGGCGGCGAAGCTCCCATGCAGTCAGACGCGCGCCTTGCAAGAGAGGGCGCGTTTCATCTACATAGACGCGGCGCACTTTCCCCCGCGAAGAAAAAATCACTCCAAGTGCCGTCCCATACCCGCCTGTCGCAAGCGATCCCGCATTACAGTGGGTAAGGACGTTCATTTTTCTTCTTAAAAGCTTCTTGCCGTTTTCGCCTATCTGACGGCACATCTCTACATCTTCCGCCAATATGGCGTGCGCTTCTTTTAAAAGAAGCGCTTTGACTTCTTTAAGGGGTTTATCCTTATTGCGCCCGGCGGCTCTCTCCATTCTTTCCAATGCCCAGAAGAGGTTGCGCGCTGTGGGACGTGAGCCGGCAATATATTTGGAGACTTTCTTTAACTCTTTATTGAAACTTTTAAAGTCTTTCGCGCGGCTCGTTCGCACGCCCAGATAGACCCCGTAAGAAGCAGCGACGCCTATCGCGGGCGCGCCTCTAATTTTCATCTTTTTGATCGCCTCATATATATCTTCGGCGCTTTTACATGCAACGTAAACCGTCTTAGCCGGAAGAAGCCGCTGGTCTATGAGTTCCGCTTTACCCGTCTTCCAGCGTATTGTATCGTATCTCATGTTTTCTCCTTAGGTGCCTACGCCTCTTGCGATGAATACCAAAAGGACCATCCCTACATTGTGAACAATATGCACCGACATGGAAGAGACGAGTGACCCCGTTTTCTCATAAACGTAGGCCAAGAGTAGCCCAAGCACCATTATCGGCACAAACCCCACTATATGCGCGTGCAGAAAAGCAAATATCGCGGAAGTGACCATCATGGCGGCGAATATGCCCATTTTCTCCCTTATGGCTTTATACATGAAACCCCGGAAAAATATCTCTTCCGCAATCGGCCCGAAAATAGCGGCAAACATCGTCGAAAGCCAAAGGATGGAGGTCGCTTTCTCCTTCAGAAAAACCTCCACGATAGGCTGAACGGGAGGCTGGTACCTGATAAACTTGGTTATGTAAAAAGTAGCTATCATTATGGCTAGGAGTATGGGCACGATCGTCACATACCCCGTAATCCCCAGAAAAACGCTTTTACTGAAGCCCTTTAAAGTAAGTCCCAGAGCCTTGGCACTCTGCCCGTGTTTTTTTATGACAAAGTACAGTATGACACTTATACCCACGACGTTTATGACCGCGGTATTAAAGACCATACGGAAATTCTCGTTGTAAAGAAGGGGGAAGCTCTTCATCGCAAACGACTGCAGGATGACAAAAAGATACCCCCCGGAAAGAAATATAAGCGTCACCCGCACGATATCGGCGATCGTCCACCGGGGAGTTTCTTTTTCGACTATTTCGATATCAAGCTTCTCTTTTTTCGCCCACCTCTTGAGGAAATACGCATCGAGGATCATACCTACAAGGATTATAAAAAGGATGAGAAGGTTAAGCATCCCCAGGAAGAAATAGAGTATCGGCTTCTCCTTTGCCAGCGCAAGCAGCTTCTCCTGACGTGCCTTTATCTCCTCCTCGCTCAAAAGCGGTTCTTTCCCGGGAGGAGCTTCTTTTTTTACCTCTACAGCTTCCGGGGTTGTGGTAACTTCTCTCTGGGCTTTTTCGATCCGTTCCCCGATAGTAGCGATAATATTTATCCCGATAATAAAAATCAGAAGGAAAACATAGAGTCTGTTGTCACGCACTATACTAGAGAGTTTCCGCATAGATAAACTACCCCACTGCTCCTTCATGCCTTAACCGGAAAAGGGCACCTCGCGCTTCAACCATCTTCCGGCATTCCTCGACTGCTTCCTCGCCTATAATATCAAGGCACGTCACTTCAACCTCTATTTTGTCCTCCCTGCATTCTGCAATGAAATCAAGAATAGCTTTATAGGCGCGTCTTCCGAAGACCGACCGGCACAGGCGGTCATAACCTTCTTCGTTTGGCGCGTTCAGGCTTACGGAAACCCTGTCAACAAGTCCTTTGAGTTCGCTGCTAATGCGTCTTTCGCTTATGAGGTTACCCTCGCCGTTGGTTGTAAGCCTTACCTTTGTGCCTTTTTCTTTTACGTAAGAGGCGACTTTCTTGATCGCTTCAAGACGCAGTGTCGGCTCACCGTACCCGCAGAAGACTACCTCGTTATAACCCGACACATCACCCATCGCTTCTATTATCTCACTGGAGGCGGGCTCCGCGTTAAGTTTAAGGTTATGTCCCTTCGCATAATTGGAATACTGACGCGTACAGAACGCGCATCTATTGGTGCACCTGTTGGTGATATTTAGATACAGGGAGTTTCTGATGGGGTAAGCTATAGCGGGCTTCTCTTCTATACCAAGATGGAAAAGCTGGTTCGCATTATGCGTGGTGATCCTTGCGATGTCACTGGTACTCAATCTATAAATACCGCTATAAGTCTCAAGAAGATATTTGACATATCCGGGTTCGTTCCGTTTGCCCCTGGAAGGCTCCGGGGTAATATAAGGCGAATCCGTCTCTAAAAGTAGCCTCTCGGGGGGGACTCTTTTTACTATCTTGCGTAGTTCCTCAGCTTTTTCGAACGTTATATTCCCCGCAAAAGAGATATACATCCCCCGCGAAAGCATCTCTTCCAGAAAAGCCGGCGGCTTTGACGAATAACAGTGCATGACTCCTTTCGCCTGAGGCATGACTTCTGAAAGTATCTCCAGAAAATCTCCGTCGGCGTCACGGTTATGAAGTATTGCCGGTAGTTCAAGCTCGTTTGCAATAGAGAGGAGCCTGCGAAAAAGCTTCCTCTGGTTTTCTTTCTTTGAATATCCTTTAAAATAATCAAGTCCTATCTCGCCGATAGCAACGATTTTATCCGAGTTGACGGCTAAGTCCCTTATGCGTGCAATATCATTATCCCCTACTTTATCGGCTTCGTGCGGATGAATGCCTGCCGCGGAAAACACACCGGGGTACGCCGCGGCAAGTTTTACCGCCTTCTCGCTGCTGGCGGCGCTGGTGCCCGGGACGATCACGCGGATGACGCCGCTTTCCGCGGCCCTTCCTAAAACTTCGTCCAGATCATTTTTATAATCCGGAAAATCCAAATGCGAATGCGTGTCTACCAGTCTCATTTTAACCCTTCGATTCCTTCCGCTTTAAGAAGTTTTCGTTTTTTTCTTACGCCTTTTGAATATCCCCCTATAGCCCCGTCGGAAGCGATGACCCTGTGGCAAGGCACGTCCGGCGCGTACGGATTGGCCGAAAGAGCCCTTCCCGCGGCCCTGGCAGATGCGGGTGAACCCGCTTTTCCGGCTACCTGGGCATAGGTGAGGACCTTGCCTTTGGGGATATCTAAAGTAACTAAAAGAACTTTTTTCTGAAAATTCGTAAGGTGCGGATTATTTTTGATCCTTCTGCGGTATATGTCTTTCCTGCCCATATATATTTATTGTATCCTCGGGAAAAGAGGCCCCCGCTTGGCTACTTTGACACCGCTCGGAAAAGCCTTCCAACCGGGCGTTCCCGGACCTTTACTTCCGGCGGCGCTTATCTCCTTCACGCGTGCTTCTTTCTCGACGGCACCCCCTAAAGCAAGCTGATCCCACATCGCCTGCGCCGTATGCGGCATAAACGGATATAAGGCGATGGCGCTCGTCCTTAACACTTCCAGGAGGTCCAGAATGATGAGTTTTATCGAAGCGGTATCGCCCGCTTTCGAATACACCCAGGGCGCCGACTCCTCAATGTACTTGTTGGCTTTTCCCGCAACCTTCATGATATCATCAAGAGATTCTTTAAGAAGAAGCTCGGGAGTAGTCATCTTTTTATGGACTGCCGGAAAAAGTTTCGAGACGGCTTCCTGAAGAGAAGCGCTGCGCTCCTTTTGCGCCTCATCCGCCCCTTCTTTCGGTTCCTCGGGCGATATGCCGCCGAAATATTTCTCGACCATGGTAAGCGTCCTGTTTAAAAGGTTGCCTAAGTCGTTAGCCAGGTCACTGTTATACATCGTCACCAAAGCATCTTCGCTGAAAGTGCCGTCCAACCCCAGGCTTACCGCTTTTATCAGGAAGTATCTCACCGGGTCGATCCCATATTTAGCGACAAGCTTAACCGGGTCGATCACGTTGCCTTTTGATTTTGACATCTTCTCATCCCCCATCTTCCACCAGCCGTGAGCGAAGATGGTCTTGGGAAGAGCGAGTTTCATGCTTTTAAGCATTATCGGCCAGTATACCGCGTGATGGCGGATGATGTCTTTGGCGATCATATGAAAATCAGCGGGCCAGAACTCATCAAAGGCGCCTTTCTCCCGGATGCCCGAAGCGTAATTAATAAGCGCGTCGAACCATACGTAGACGACGTAATCCTTGTCAAACGGTATCTCGACTCCCCACGGAGACCTTGTTTTAGGACGTGATATGCACAGGTCCGTAAGATCCTCCCGCAAAAAGCCGAGGACTTCGTTTTTCCTGAACTCGGGACGCACAAAATCGGGGTTTTTGTTGATGTAATCGATCAGCCACCCCTGGTACTTGCTCATCCGGAAGAAATAATTCTTCTCCTTTATCCTTTCCACGGGCCTCTTGCAGTCGGGGCATATGCCGCCGGCTGCCTGGGTGTCCGTCCAGAAAGTCTCGCAGGGCGTACAGAACCAGCCGTCATACTCGCCCTGATAGATGTCGCCGGCGTCCTTCATCTTGGTCAAAAACTCCTGGACTACTTTCTTGTGGGAAGAGCCTGTGGTGCGCACGAACCCGTCATAGCTTATATCAAGAGTTTCCCAGACCTTTTTGAAATTGTTCACGATACTGTCGACGAATTCCTTCTCCTGGCCCTGCTTATAACCCGCTTTAAGGCACGCCTCTTCTATTTTCTCGCCGTGCTCGTCCGTGCCGGTGAGAAAGAACACCTCCTCCCCCAGCATCCTGTGATACCTGGCGAGACTGTCGACCACGACCTGCGTATAGGCATGCCCGATGTGGGGATTGGCGTTAACGTAATATATAGGTGTCGTTATATAGAACTTTCCCATTTTTCTTTCTTCACTTCCTCTTTTTCCTCGATCACTATGTCCTTCACCTTGCCTTCGCCAAGGTTCACGGTAACGGTCCTTTTCAGAGGATTGACCGCGATGACCTTGCCTTTGCCGTGTTCGGTCTTTATCTCTTTACCTACTTTGGGCAAGCCCCGGCAGGCTTCCTGATAACATCTGTTCTCATAGCCGAGACAGCACATGAGCCGTCCGCAAAGACCCGATATCTTCGACGGGTTTAAAGGCAGGTTCTGCATCTTAGCCATTTTTATCGTAACGGGATCGAAATCTTTCAGAAAAGACATGCAGCAGAGCGTTCTGCCGCAGGGGCCGCAGCCGCCGAGCATCCTGGCTTCGTCCCTTACCCCTATTTGCCTCAGCTCTATCCGTACGCGGAATATGCTCGCCAGGTTCTTAACCAGCATACGGAAATCCACCCGGTTCTCGGAAGTAAAATAAAAGACTATTTTCGACCGGTCAAACGAATACTCGGCATCCACGAGTTTCATGGGCAGCCTGTATTCATCGATCTTTTTCTGGCATACGTTCATGAGGTCTTTCGTCTTGGCCTTGTTCTTGGCGATCTGTTTCTCGTCCCACGGGTTTGCTTTTCTGATGATCTTGCGCAGGGGTTTCTCAAGATTGCTTATGTTAGCTATCGTCTCTACCTGTGAGACCACTTCGCCGTACTCAAGCCCCCTGTCGGCTTCGACTATGACTTTGCTGCCTACCTCAAACTTCATACCGCCGGTAATAAAATACTTTATCTCGCCGGCCGTCCTTAACTGTACCTGTACTACTTCATTCATCTATCTCACCCGTCCTTTATGTCAATCTCCACGGATTAACATCCGTGGTGCCCCTTCGTTCTAAGTGCAAAATATCTTTCCTCAGAGATTCATGGTGAGCGAACGAAGTGAGTCGAACCATAAAAAAGAGAATCGCTTCTCTTTAAGTGCTTTTAATCGCCCCTGCAAGAGCCTGAGCGACTAGCTTCGGATTTACGTTACCCAAAAGAGCGCGCCTCGTATCTATCAGGCGCTCAACTATCCCGAATATTCTTTCACTTGAATAATTCTTAAAAAAGCGGTACATCTCACTCTCCATCAGAGAGTTGTCCAGCACCATGCGCTTAAGGCCCTCCCTGGCAAGAGCTATGTCGCGGAAAAACATGATAAGCATATCCACGTCTTCCAGAAGAGCGTCTTTATTCTCGCTGGACCAGTTCATGCACGAGGCGTTTTCCTCGCGCGCGATCTCACCGGCTAAAGAGACGATGCTTTCCTTTCTTTTGTCAAGGCCCTCCTCCAGCATCTGGAGGGCTTTACCCGGTGAGCCCTGGGAAAAACACGCCAGGAACCAGGCAGACTCCTCGCTAATATCCGCCTTCTCCAGGATGATGTCCTTGGTCTCACCCGGAGATAACGGCTGGAACCTTACCTCAGCGCACCTGGATATGACGGTCTCGGCGAGAAGTTCCTTCTTGTGCGTGATGAGTATT
Organism: uncultured Planctomycetia bacterium; assembly: GCA_964527555.1. Lineage (GTDB taxonomy): Bacteria > Omnitrophota > Gorgyraeia > Tantalellales > Tantalellaceae > CAZGOG01. Next base: position 78,823 of record CAZGOG010000001.1, read on the forward strand.
AGAAGCGACTCTCCCGGCGGCTCCTCCAGCACTTTTAAAAGAGCGTTAGCAGCTTCCTGCGTCATCATGTGCGAATCTTCTATCACAGAGACGTTCACCGGAGCCTCATACGCTTTTAAGTTCAATACATCTTTCGCTTTTCTTATCTCGTCTATCTTAATGGCTTTATTTTTATCCGGTTTTATCCACAAAAGGTCCGGATGCTCCAGCGTCTCGACCCTCCTGCAGGATGGGCAGATTAAACAGGCGTCCCGGCCGCTTCCTTCACGGCACATGAGCCTTGCAATAAACGCTTTTGCCGCAAGCGCACGCCCTACGCCTTCGCAGCCGGTGAAAAGGTAGCTGTTGGCGATCCTTGAGGAAGCGAGGCTGCCCTCAAGGAACCTTACAGCGTTACTCTGCCCTTTTATGTCTTTCAATGAGACCATCTATCATCTCTCTTATAAGTTTATAAGTCTGGCTCTTATCGTCTCTGACCTTTATGACCTTGATCTTTTCGGGATGCGCCTCAGCCATATGCAGATAGCCTTCGCGTACTTTCCGGTGGAATCCCAAGCTTCTCTTCTCCATCCTGTCAGCCGGATGTTCCGCCTGTGCCCGGGTGAGACCGGTCTCCACGTCCACGTCAAGAAGTATAGTAAGGTCCGGCGAAATGCCTCCCGTTGCAGCGTTATCGATCCTTTTTATAAGATCCATATCCATGCCCAGCCCGTATCCCTGGTAGGCAAACGTTGCGGTATTGAACCGGTCGCATATGACGATTTTCTTTTTCTCAAGTGCCGGACGGATGACTTCTCTTACGTGCTGCGCTCTATCGGCTTCGAAAAGAAAGAGCTCGGTCTCCGCATCAAGCGGCACTTCGTCCTTCTTAAGCAGGATCTCCCTCACCTTTTCACCAAGTGCCGTGCTGCCGGGCTCCAGTGTATGCACGCAGTCATATCCCTCTTGAGAAAGCTTCCGGCATAAACGCCGGGAATGCGTGCTCTTGCCGCTTCCCTCGGGCCCTTCAAACGTTATAAACAGTCCCTTCTCTAGCTCTTTCGCCATACGGGTCCCTCCGGTGTGTCCTCGACAGTTATCCCCTTGGACATAAGGTCTTTGCGTATCCTATCGGCTTCTTTATAATCTTTGGCCTGCCTGGCTTTTTCCCTCCGGGCAACCAGCTTTTCGATCTGGCGGCTTTCCTCCCTGCCGATTTTAGTCCCGCTAAGCGCCAGACCCAGCACACTCGCATACGAAACAATATAATCTCTTAAAGCTTTTAGTTCGCCCGCCTTTACGGAATCCCTCATGCTTGCATCAGCAAGGCGTTCGTTGCCGATACTTACAGCTTCGAATATGCTGGCCAGCGCCAAAGGAGTGTTAAAATCATCGTTCATCGCCTCCTCAAACTTCTCCGTAAGAGGGATTGTGACTTTCCCGGCCTTCCCGCCAGCGCCTCCGGAAGACTCTTTTATGAATTTTTCGGCTTTGTCAAAAAATATCATGATCCGCTCCTTGGCGCGTTTTGCCTCCTCCATCCTCCCGTCGCTGTAATCCATGGGGCTTCTGTAATGCGACGTGAGAAACGCCAGTTTGAGCTGGTCCGGATCGCTGTGCTTCTCCAGAAAGTCGCTCACGGTAATGTAATTACCCAGCGACTTTGACATCTTCTCGCCGCCCACGGTCAAAAGACCGTTATGTACCCAGTAATTGGCGAATGGTTTTCCGGTAGCCCCTTCCGCCTGGGCTATCTCGTTCTCATGATGCGGGAAGATTAGATCAAGCCCGCCGCCGTGTATATCAAACTGCGCGCCCAGAAGGCGCGTGCTCATAACAGAGCACTCTATATGCCATCCGGGACGACCCTCTCCCCATGGACTGGACCATGAAGGTTCGTTCTCTTTAGCTTCTTTCCACAGCGCAAAATCCAGGGGGGACTTTTTCTTTTCGTCCGGTTCGACGCGCGCTCCGGCAAGCATCTCTTCTTTATCGCGGTTGGAAAGCTTGCCGTAGTCCTTGAACTCATCCACGCTGAAGTACACGTCCCCGCCGACGGCATAGCCGTAGCCCTTCTTGATAAGTTTTTCGATGAACTTTATCATATCGGGTATATTCTCGGTCGCTTTGGGCTCGGAGGTAGGCTCTTTTATTCCAAGCGCTTCCATCTGGCGGTGGTAGATGTCAAGATAACGCACCGCGACTTCCTTGGCTTTTTCTTTGAGACGCTTCGAGGAGGAGGCGCCAGTGCCTTCCGTCTCAAGTTCGCTCAGGGCCTTATTTATTATCTTGTCGTCGACATCCGTAACGTTCCTCACAAAACAGACTTTAAAGCCCGTATACTCAAAGTATCTTCTAATAACATCGAAACTATGGGCGCTGCGGGCATGGCCTATATGAGGCACGTCGTAAACGGTGGGGCCGCAGACGTACATGCTTACCTTGCCGCGCGTTATGGGACGGAACTCCTCTTTTTTTCTAGTAAGGGTGTTATATATCGTCAACATGCTTATCTATGATTCTTTATCTTTCCCCTGGTCTTCGTGATAGTCATTTATCTCATGCTCTATGTGGTCTATCTCATGCTGAAGCCTTTCCAGCGCCTGCTGGAGGGGGTCTGGAAGCGAGGTGTGATCGAGATTTATCCCGGCGGGGATGCGTTCTCCGCGTCTCTTCGCCACCCGGCCGGGCACTCCCACCACGGTCGAGTCATCCGGCACATCCCGGATGACGACGGCATTAGCGCCCACAAGGACGTTATCTCCTACGGTAATATTGCCGAGTATCTTTGCTCCTGCGCCTACAACAACATTATTTTTAAGCGTGGGGTGCCTTTTTCCTTTTTCTTTTCCCGTACCGCCGAGCGTCACCCCCTGAAAAAGCGTCACATTATCCCCTACTACCGCAGTCTCGCCGATAATGACTCCCATACCGTGATCTATAAAAAGACCTTTGCCGATAGTCGCCCCGGGGTGTATCTCTATCCCGGTAAAGGCTCTTCCCATCTGCGATACTATACGCGGGACGAGCGGGATGGCCATCTCCTTAAGTTTATGCGCGATCTTATAAAACACCAAAGCATGCAGGCCCGAATAGGTGAAGATGACTTCCGCGTAGTTTGAGGCCGCCGGATCCCTTTCCATGGCCGCCTTTATCTCGTCTATGAAAAACATCTTCATAAGAATATAGAAAAGTACCGCTAAAATCGCCAATACTATAATCACATAAAGAAAAGTAATCACGACTGTCTCTCCTTGTTTTTATTAAGCTTATACCTTCTTATTCCAAAAGCACCGCGGCATAGGATGCCACGGCATTACCTTCACCCACCGCACCCAGGCCTTCAGCTGTTTTTGCCTTGATATTCACGCACCTGGTAGAGACCTCCAATAGATCGCTGATCACTTTGCGCATCTCTTCCCGATAGGGCGTTATCTTCGGCCTTTCCAGTATGATCACGCAGTCAAGATTGTTGACCCTGGCGCCTTTATCCTTCACTAAGGAAGCGACACTCTTAAGAAGCGTTCTGCTGGAAACGCCTTTGTATTTTGGGTCCGTATCGGGAAACTTCATTCCTATATCGCCCTCGCCTATCGCGCCTAAAAGCGCATCGCAAACGGCATGCAGGAGACAATCCCCGTCCGAGTGGCCTTCAGGCCCCTTGGGGTGAGGCATCTCCACCCCTCCCAGTACCATAGGGCGGCCCTCCGCCAGTCTGTGTATATCGTACCCCACTCCTATCTTCATCTATTGGCCTTCGCTTTTGGGATTTTCTTCAGGCTTCTCCTGCCTCTCCTCTTTCTTCTCGTGATACCCCATAAGGTTAGCGAATATCATCCTGCCCGCCGAGGTCTGCAGTACGCTTGCAACAGTGACATTTATATTCTTACCGATGAACTTCCTGGCGTTATCTATGACGATCATGGTACCGTCATCCATAAAAGCGATACCCTGGTTCTTCTCTTTACCCTCTTTGCGGATATAAACGTTCATCTGTTCCCCCGGGAAGACCACCGGACGAAGCGCGTTCGCCAGGTCATTTATGTTAAGCACCCGCACCTCTTCAAGTTTTGCGACTTTATTGAGATTAAAATCGTTCGTAAGTACCTGGCAATCCAGGATCTGCGCCAGGCGGACGAGTTTGGCGTCAACCCCCTTGACTTCAGGCAGGCTTTCATCGTGGATTATGACTTCCGTGCCCTGGATCTTCTTTAACCTTTCCAGCATATCGAGCCCCCTGCGGCCCCTGTTGCGTTTAGCGGCATCGGAACTGTCGGCGATCTGCTGAAGTTCCTGAAGGACGAACCTGGGGATGACGAGTTTGCCTTCCAGGAAATGCGACTCGCATATCCCGGCGATGCGGCCGTCTATAATGACGCTGGTATCAAGAATGACCAGCTGATCCTTGCGGTCTTCCCTCGTGAAACGCACATAAGGGATAACAAGATTAAACTCATCCTTCCCTTTGATGGCGATGACCATACCCAGATAACAGAAAATAAGCGTAAAAGCTATCTGGAAAGCGGCATAAAATCCCTCTCCCATGGGTATCAAACGCAGTATCAGTGTCACCATCCACGCCATAAAAAAACCGAAGATAAGACCGAACGCCGCCGCCGAAAGATTGCGTAAAGAGACTCTTTTGAGGCGTATCTCCATCAGGATCAACAGCATACCTACGATAAATCCCGCCAGGGCGCCGACTATCGCCCCTTCCTTGGGCATTGTCGTAAGAAGCGGCCAGAAATAATAGCCGCAAACCGTACAGAGTATAAGAAAAAACACGCGAATATACTTTATCGTCATTATCTCACTTCCTTTCTGGCTTTAAATGAATCTCCACGGACTTACGTCCGCCCTTTCATCTTTTTCGTCCCGTGGCGTCACAACTTCTCGAGATACGCCTTCGCGCCCGTGGTATTCCTTGCCCCAAGCGCCTCTTTATCACATTAGAGATTCATGGTGAGCAAGCGAAGCGCGCCGAACCATTAACTTTATATTCCCTCTTCTTATCTAGGAGAGACGGTTGTGCCACGCCCTCCTGAACTATCAGTGCCACTTCTTCGACTATCCTTTGTCCTTGTCAAAAGCTTCCACGGATGAGCTCTTATATCGGCGACAAAGGCTTCCAGGTCGTCGTATATCTTCTCCTCTACAAGGAGCTTGCCGATAGTGCCTTCGCCTTCCGCGAGCCTTGCGAAAATTTCTTTTGCGTACTGGACGAGTTCGACCATGCTTTCCATCTGCATGCCCACATGTACTGGGTTTTTGCCTACTATGGTATCACCGCTTTTAAGAAAAACCGGCACCTCCCCCGGGGATATCTCAAGGTACTGCTCGCCCAGAAGACCCAGTGTGTTGATCCTGGCAACGGCGTCTAGCTCGATCTTCGCGTTGCCTTTCACCCAGACAAAGACTCGTACACGGGTCTTCTCGCTATCGGAAGTGCGGAATATCTCTATTTTTTTCACTTCACCCACGTGCACGCCCGCAAGCCTGACAGGCGCATCCTCCGTCAGTCCGTTTACATAATCAAATATCACCTTGATATTGTAGCCCTTTTCAAACCCGTAAAAGTCGCCTATGGAAAAGACGATCAAAAACATCAGGAATATCCCTATCCCGATAAACAGCCCCACTTTCATCTCAAGTTTTTCGTCTCTGAACATATGTCGCTCCTTGTCTTTTTATATTAACAAAAGATCACGCGCTCATTATGGGTCCTTCGGCGCTACCTGTTATAAACTGTCTGACGATCGCATTTTTAGAATTCTTTATCTCCTCTGGCGTACCCACCTCGATTATATGCCTGTCATAAAGCATCGCGATGCGGTCTGCTATCTCATAGGCGCTTTTCATGTCATGCGTGACAGTCACGGAAGTCGTCTTAAGCTTATCATGGAGAGAACGTATAAGCTTATTTATGGTATCCCCCATTATGGGGTCGACTCCCGTCGTCGGCTCGTCAAAGAGTATGATCTCGGGAGACATGCTGATGGCCCTTGCAAGACCGACTCTTTTCTTCATGCCTCCGGAAAGCTCCGCGGGCTTTAAATCCTCTATCCCCGCCAGACCGACCATCGCAAGACACTCCCTCACGCGTTTTTCTATCTCTTTAAGCGACATGTCGGTGTATTCGATAAGCCCGAAACCCACGTTTTCCATTACGCTTAAGGAATCGAAGAGCGCCGCTCCCTGAAAAAGCATGCCGAATCTCATGCGCACTTTATCAAGTTCTCTGCTGTCAAGCTCTGTTATATCCGTATCGTCGATGATGACTCTGCCGGAATCGGGCCTAATCAGTCCTATCATGTTCTTAAGCGAGACGCTCTTGCCGCAACCGCTCCTGCCGATTATGACCATCGATTCGCCCTTATTGATCTTAAGGTTCATGTTCTCAAGAACGATATTATCCCCGAAAGATTTGCATATATTGACCAGTTCAATCATAAGTAAACTTTTTTTATCTTAGAATAAAGTAAAATAGCGCCGTAAAGAAACAGTCCGCGATGATTATAAGTATGAAACTGCGCACGACACTCGAAGTGGTCGCCTTGCCCACGCCTTCAGCGCCGCCTTCGGAATTCAAACCCTCAAAACAGGATATTACGCATATGATAATGGCGAACGAGACGCTCTTTATCAGCCCGGTCGTAACATCCTTTATGGCAAGCGGGTCCCATGTCATCTTCACATACATCGAATGAGTTATATTGAGTTTTCCCACGCCTATGAGATATCCCCCGACCATGCCGAAGAAATCGGCAAATATCGTCAGTAGCGGCACCATGAACAGCAGCGCCAGGAACCTGGGGACCACCAGGTACCTCACGGGATTGGCCGAGAGCGTCTCCAAAGCCTCGATCTGTTCGGTGACTCTCATCGTACCGAGTTCCGCGGTTATCGCGGCGCCGCACCTTCCGGCAACGATTAACGCGGTTAAGACCGGCCCCAGTTCACGCGTCAAAGAAAGCGCAACGAGCGAAGCTATGTACATCTCGGCGCCGACCTTCTGCATCTGGTACGCGCTTTGAAGCGCCAGTACCATACCCGTAAAAAGACTTATAAGAAAGATTATCGGGAAAGAAGCGACACCGATCTTGTTCATCTGCTCCAGCGTCTGCCATTTGCGAAGGCGCGAGGTGAACGTCCAGAACACGGTCTGGCCCAGCAGCACCATAAGCCCGCCCGTATAAAGAAAAAGTTTACGGATGCGTCCTTCGACGTATCTTACCAGTCTCATAAAAAGTTTTTTAGCCTGATTTAAATCCATGATTAAAAATGCACTTTGTGTTCTACCCCCATAAAATCATCATCATCCTCAAAATCGACTTTTAAACTGTTATAGGCATCCAGTTTGTACTTGAGGCTCACTTCCCTGTCGGTGCGGCCTTCTCCCGCGATCTGGTCCTGGATAGCGTCGTCTTCGATGGTCGTGGAAAAAACGATCCTGTCTTTACTGGCTTCCACTCTACCGCCTTTTTCCTCTTTGGCTATCTGCCAGTTTTCCCATACGGCGACCTTGTTATCCGTATCGAAAAGAACCCCCTCAAAGGTTTTGCCTTCTCTGAATTTAGAAAAGTCCATTTCACCGGCTATAATAATATTCCCGCATTCTTTAACGGCACGCGCGTCGACCACCCTGACGACGGGCAGTTTCCCTTTAAGGCTGGCAAAGACGGACTTAAACTGCATCTCACCCATAATGCCTTCCGCGATATACAGCCGGCCGTCCACCCTGGCTTCCTTTAGCGGCCCGATAAAGACTATCTCTCCATCGACCTTTCCGGAGAGAGGCTCATTCGCTCTTCCGAACATCTCGGTGACATCCTCAAGTTGCAGAGACTTGAACAGAAGTTTTATATCCGCCGGGTAAGGTTCTTTCGCGGCCACCTTCCCCTGAAAGATAATACCCTTACCCCAGGCGACTTCATCAAGAAAAACCGTCTTGTCACGGGGATCAAATCTCGCTTTGGCTTTAAAATCCCAAAGCGGCATCTTGTTGACAAGCAGGTTCTCGCATCTTACGGAAAACTCCGGAAGCTCCGAATCCCTGTAATCCAGCCAGAAGTCGCCGATGATCTCCGGACCCAGCACGCTCACCTTGTCCAGGCGGGAGTAAACCCGTATATCTCCGGTCTCCTCGATGGCTCCGGAGATCTTGACCAGTCCCTTCCTGTCTTCAAGCGGCGTAAACTCAAGACTTAATTCCCTGTTTTGGGGGGCTAAAATACCCGTGACTTTTAATTTCCCGTCCCAGAGAAGATCACAATCGTAGCTTGAATCCTCCCTCTTCATAAAAACGCCTTTAACCCCGCGCCGCCTCTCCTTCCCGAATAATAGCGGGGAGACGTGTCCCACTATTTCTATCCTGTCGGGATAGCTGTAAAGCTTTAGAAACCCCCGCAGGAAAGGATTCTCCCTGCTGAAATACATCCCTATGTATTTTAAAGTATGCTCCTGGCCTCTGGCGAGCCCGAGTTTCTCAAGTATAGCGCTCCATATGCGGTAAGATATCTCCATCCTCTCCAGGCGGAAGACCTTGTCTTCCTGATCGCCTTTGGCATAAAACGCAACATCCTGCAGCGTCATATCCCAGAACAGCCCCCCGTTTATACTGCCTATCTCGACAGTGAGTTTATCGCCCATGAAGTCTTCGACTTTGCGTGTGGCATAGTCTCTTACCCAATGCATCTGGCTGAATCCCAGAAAGTACACGACTGAAAGCCCCATCGCAACGGCTAAAAGGCGCTTTTTCCTGTGTTTGTAGACAATGCCCCTCATAGTCAAAAACCTTCTCTTCCCCGGGGAGTGATTACGCTTAAGATCTATCCCCGGCTTTCAACGGGTTCGCTTATAAACTTGAGTTCCTCTTTACCCTCAGGGTATGTCACCCTGATTATAGAACCAGCCTTGAAAGAACCTCCCAGTATCTCCTCCGCAAGAGGATTCTCCAGGTACCTCTGTATGGTTCTTTTAAGGGGGCGCGCGCCGAAAATCTTGTCAAACCCTTTATCGATAAGGAAGTCCTTTGCCGTATCATCAAGCATGATATCAACATCTTTTTCCTTGAGCCGGTCCTGCACTTCCTTGATCTCTATCTCGACAATATGCTTCAGGTCTTCTCTGCTTAAACTCCTGAATACGATGACGTCGTCCACGCGGTTCAGGAACTCCGGCTTAAAAGTCTTTTTGACTTCCTCCAGTAGGCGTTCTTTCATCTGGTGGTAACTCTCCTCCTCCTTCTGGGTCTTGAAGCCGATGGCACCGGCCTTCTTCAGAAGGTTCGCCCCTATATTGGAAGTCATGATAAGTATGGTATTCTTGAAACTGACCTTCCTTCCGTAAGAATCGGTAAGGCGTCCCTCGTCCAGAAGCTGAAGGAGGATATTGAATACGTCCGGATGGGCCTTCTCTATCTCGTCCAAGAGCACCACCGCATAAGGCCTTCTTCTGACTTTTTCAGTGAGCTGCCCGCCTTCTTCATAGCCGACATATCCCGGAGGAGCTCCGACGAGTCTCGAGACGTTGAATTTTTCCATGTATTCTGACATATCGATCTGTATGATCGCGTCCTCATCGCCGAACATCACCTCGGCAAGTTTCTGGCCGAGCAGAGTCTTGCCTACACCGGTGGGTCCCATGAAAATGAACGTGCCTATGGGCCTGTTCGGGTCCTTGATGCCCGCACGGGAACGCCTGACAGCATGAGCTATGGCGCTTATCGCCTCGTCCTGGCCGATGACCCTTTCCCTAAGGCTCTGCTCGAGCTTCAGATACTTCTCGGATTCCTTCTCTTCCACTTTCACCAGGGGTATGCCAGTCCAGTTGGAGACGATCGTCGCGATATCATCCTCATCGACGACTATTTCTTTCCGGGTCTGTCCGCTCTTCCATTCCTGGCGTTTTTTATCGAGTTCTTCCCGGGCCTTTCTTTCGGAATCCCTGAAACGTGCCGCTTTCTCGAAATCCTGGTTCTTGACGGCCACTTCCTTTTCGCGTTTAGCCTCTTCTATTTTTTTCTCAGCGTTTTTTACCTCCTCCGGCATCACCATGGTGGAAAGTTTCGCCCTCGAGCCCGCTTCGTCTATGAGGTCAATCGCTTTATCCGGCAGAAAACGCCCGCTGATATACTGGTCAGACATCTTTGCCGCGGCTTCCAGCGCTTTATCCGTAAACTTCACTTTATGATGGGCTTCGTACTTGTCGCGAAGCCCTTTAAGTATCGCGATCGTCTCGGGCACGCTGGGCGGGTCGACCGTAACCGGCTGAAACCGTCTTTCCAACGCGGGATCTTTCTCTATGTTCTTGCGGTATTCGTCAAGGGTAGTGGCGCCTATACACTGTATGTCACCCCTCTGGAGCGAGGGTTTCATGATGTTGGAAGCATCTATCGCGCCCTCCGCGCCGCCGGCGCCCACCAAGGTGTGTATCTCGTCTATGAAGACAATTACTTCCGGACTTTCGGTTATCTCTTTCATGACGGCTTTGATGCGTTCCTCGAACTGGCCCCTGTACTTGGTACCCGCTATCATCATGGCAAGGTCCAGTATTAAGAGCCTTTTTCCTTTAAGCGTCTCGGGCACGTCCCCGGCGATGATCTTCTGCGCGAGCCCCTCAACGATAGCCGTCTTGCCGACGCCTGCCTCACCTATAAGAACGGGATTATTCTTCTTGCGTCTGCTTAATATCTGTATCACACGCTGTATTTCCTTCTCGCGGCCTATTACGGGATCAAGCTGATCCTGTTTCGCCATTTCCGTGAGGTCGCGCGCGAAAGAATCCATAGCGGGAGTCTTGGTCTTCTTCTTGGGTTTGACGCCGCCCGTCCCGCCGCCGGAGGCCGTATAATCAGGGAAAGACGATCCTAGTAGATTAAGAACCTCGTCTCTTACGATCTTTAAGTCCAGCCCCATATTAATAAGCACCTGGCTTGCTACCCCGTCGCCTTCACGTATGAGTCCCAAGAGCAGATGCTCCGTCCCGATATAGTTATGCCCCAGGTTGCGCGCTTCATCCATGGCAAGCTCAATAACTTTCTTGGCTCTCGGCGTAAAAGGTATGTCAGCCGCCGTTATCTGGCCTTCGCCGGGCTGGATGAGTTTTTCGATTTCGCGCTTTATATTATCCGCGTCAAGGCCGAGACTATTGAGCACTGCCGCCGCTACGCCTTCGCCCTCTTTGACCAGTCCCAACAGTATATGCTCAGTCCCGATATAATCATGGTTAAGTCTTCTTGCTTCCTCCTTCGCTAAAAGGATTACTTTTCTTGCTCTTTCAGTGAACCTGTTAAATGCAGGCATTACTATTCCTCCTCCTATTCGTCTCTAAGTTTTAGAGCCCGTTAATTTACTCCCAGTTTTTCTCTTACAAGATCGGCCCTCTTTATATCGCGTTCATACGGCGGCAATTCTTTACCGCTTATCTTCTGAAGATGCGCCGGCTGCGTCAAAAGAAGCACCTCGTTGATCTTTACCGCATCAAGATCTTTTATAAGTCCCAGCTCAGCCCCAAGCCGCACCGCCGAGAGAAGCTTTATCGTCTCGCTTGATGTAATGATCCTCGCGCTTTTAAGCGTCCCGTACGAACGGTGCACTCTGTCGGATATCTCCTGTTTCCGTTTCGTGATCAGCATGTTCCTCGTCTCTTCTTCCTTGGTTATAACCTTGTGCACTATCCTTTCGAGGTTATCGAGTATATCTGTCTCGGAATGGCCCATGGCTACCTGGTTGGAGACCTGGAAAAAATCGCCCAACGCCTCAGTGCCTTCCCCGTAGAACCCGCGCATGGTAAGCCCCAGTTTGCTGATAGCCTCGAAGACGTTCTCAACCTGTCCGGTCATCGCCAGCGCCGATAAGTGCAGCATAACCGAAGCCCTCAGTCCCGTACCCGTATTCGTCGGGCAGCTCGTAAGATACCCGAACTTGTTCGAAAAATCAAAGGAAACCAGCTGGGAAAGCTCGCTGTCTATCTCGTCCGCAAGGCGCCACGCTTCCATGACATCAAACCCGGACTTAAGCACCTGGAGGCGCAGGTGGTCTTCCTCGTTAAGCATGGCGCTGACTATTTCTTTCTCCTCCACGACGAGCCCCTTATGGTCGGTCTTCTCTACATGGTCCTTGCTCATAAGGTGCCGTTCCACCAGAAAATATCTGTCCAGCTCGGTCGTCGCGCTTATCCTGAAAAAAACAGCCTTTTTAAGATACTTGCTTTTCTTGATGGCGCCCTCAAGTTTTTTCAGCGTCTCTTCCCTCTCTTTGTCGGAAGCGCGATCGAAATAGATGCGCCCTTCGATGTTCCTGGCAAGCCTCACACGCGTGGATAGGGCTATATCCGATTTGGGCCCCTCTCCTTTAAGCCATTCAGTTCTTTTATTTGCAAAGTCATCTATCTTCATTATTCACCTTATGTCTAGAAGCTACCCCAGTTTTTCCTCAAGATCCTTTATCCTGTCCCTTAAAACCGCCGCTTTCTCAAACTCCTCCATGCGTATAAGTTCATCGAGTTCATTCTTGAGACGCCCCAGGTCCTTTTGGTCTTCAAGCATCTTCTCTCCCTTAAAAGGCATCTTCCCTACATGTTTATCCGAGCCGTGTATCTTCCTGAGCAGCATACTCAGCTCCCTGCTGAAAGTATCATAACATTTCCCGCACCCGAGTCTTCCGGCCTGCTGGAAATCGTAGTAAGTGAGCCCGCATTTGGGGCACTTAAGCTTCGTCCCGCCTTTAATCTTTTCCCCTGCTATAGAGGGCCCGAAAGTCATCAGTCCCGAAAGCAGGTCCGTAAGACCGAAATGCGACTGCATCTCTTCGCTCTTCGTCTTGGCGCACTTCTCGCAAAGATGGAGTTTCGTGACTTTATCGTTAATCACCTCGGTAAGATGAACTGTCGCCTCTTCTTTTCCGCAGACATCACATTTCATTGTTTTTGCCCTCTAGTATTCTAATCCCTCTGTCTCGGTGAGCTTCTGGTAATCCGCGCGAAGAGTCTGAGTCATCTCACCCGGTGATCCCGGACCGATGAATCTCTCCCCTATTTTTATCACAGGTATGATCTCGGCGGCGGTACCGGTCAGGAAACATTCATCCGCTTCGAAAACCTCTTCGGGAAACATCTTCTTAAACTCAGTTTTAATGCCTCTTTTCTCGGCAAGCTCGATGACGGTGTCCTGAGTCACGCCTTCAAGAGCGCCAAGATCAGCCGGCGGAGTGAGGAGCTTACCGTCCTTTACGATAAAAATATTGTCACCGGTACACTCGACGACATATCCGTCAAGGCTGAGCATAAGGGCTTCGGGCACTCCCGCGTCCGTCGCCTCTATCCTGGCAAGAATGTTGTTGAGATAATTCAGGCTCTTGATCCTGGGATCCAGCGTTATCGGGTGATTGCGCCTGGTCTGGGCGACGACTATCGACAGTCCCTTTTTATAAAGTTCCTCGGGATAGAGCGCTATCTTATCCGCGATGATAAAAATAGTAGGTTTTTTGCATTTACGCGGATCAAGACCGAGGTCCCCCACGCCCCTGGTGACAACGGCGCGGATATACGCGTCGTCAAGATCGTTTATCCGGAGAGTCTCGAGGATTTTCTCCTGGAAATCCTTTTCATCCATGGGGATCTTGAGGCTTATGGCACACGCGCTTTCATAGAGGCGGTCCATATGCTCCTGAAGCCGGAAGACTCTTCTATTATACGACCTTATCCCCTCAAATACGCCGTCGCCGTAAAGAAGCCCGTGATCAAAAATAGAGACCTTGGCGTCTTTACTGTCAACGAACTTGCCGTCGATAAAAACCTTAAAAGCCATACTTACCTCTTCCTTTTTAGTTTGCCCGGAAAACCTATATCGTCATCAAGTCTTCCACTTCTTTCGTGCCTTTATCCGTCACTTTTTCCAGAACACCGTCTTTCATGTAATACTCGGTGTGAAAAAAATCCTTCTCCACCTCCTGATGGGAGACCACGACCACGCTCATGCCGCTTGCTTCACTGATTTTATAAAGAAGATCATAGATCTCTTCGCTCATTTTTGAGTCGAGGTTACCCGTCGGTTCATCGCAGAAGATGACATCGGGTGAATTCACCAGTGCCCGGGCTATCGCCGTCCTCTGCGCCTCACCGCCTGAAATCTGATGCGTGCGGTGTTTGAGGCGGTCCGACATCCCGACCATATCCAGAAGTCCCTTCGCCCTGGATTTGATCTTCCCGGAAGAAGCGCCGCCTTTTATCATCGCCGGGAGCATAACGTTCTCAAGCACATTCAGTTCGCTTAAAAGATGATAAAACTGGAAAATAAACCCGAAGTTCCTGTTGCGCAGGCTGCTTCTCTTCCTGTCGCTGAGGGCGTATATGCTTTTTTCGCGGAAGCTGACTTTTCCCGCTGTGGGTTTATCCAGCGCGCCAAGCACATGGAGAAGTGTGGACTTGCCCGCGCCGGAAGGGCCGTGCACATATACGCGTTCGCCTTCATCTACGCGGATATCTGCTTCTTTCACCGCATGAACGCTTCTAAACCCCTGCTTATAGACCTTGTTTATGTTCTGGGCAACTATCATATTATTTAAAACCTTTACTCGTACCTTATCGCTTTTACCGGGTCGAGCCTCGAGGCTTTCCATGCGGGATAGATCCCGGCAAGAAGCGTGAGAGCCAGCGCGACAGAGATGACCGTGCATACATCGGGAGTGCTCACCACAACCGGTATTTCCGTAAAATAGTACACATCGCTCGGGAAAAGAGTGAAGCCGGTCACTTTTTCTATAAAGTCGGCTATTATGTTCACCCTGCCCGCGATATAAATGCCGGCAAAACCCCCGGCCAGTATTCCAAGAGCGCCCACGATCGCCCCTTCCAGGAGAAATATGAGACTGACTCCGCGCGAGTTAGCGCCGATCGCCTTAAGTATACCGATATCCCTGGTCTTTTCCATGACCATCATTATAAGGGAACCGGCGATATTGAAACACGCTACCATGACGATTAGAGCAAGTATTATAAACATCATCTTCTTCTCAAGCGCCAGGGCGTTCACTAAATTTCTGTCAAGGTCCATCCAGCTCTTAACGATATACGGGTACCCCAAAGCGCTCTGGAGGCTCCACTTCAGGTTCTCGGCGTCCATCTCGTCTTTTACTTTGAGGCCGATACCGGTGACTTTCCCGTCCATACGGAAAAGTTTCTGGGCGTCTTCCACCCGTACTACGCCGATATTCGCATCGTAATCATAGCGTCCGGAACTGAAGCTGCCTATAACTTTAAGCCGGTTTTTTTCAAGGTCTATCACCGAATAAGGCATGATGATCTCGACGGTATCGCCCGCCTTTATCCCGTAGTTCTTCATGAGCTCGCTTCCAAGGACGATAGTGCCACCCTCCAGTCGCCCGCCGCTTTCACCGGTAAACTTTATGACATCGGTTACTTCCGACTCCTTGTCCGTGTCTATACCTTTTAATAGTATGCCGACTACATCCCCTTCTTTCCTGAGGATGGCCTGACCGGTGATAAAACTCGAGGCGCTTTCCACCTCCGGCATCGATTCCAGTCTGGAGATAACGCTCTCCGGGTCCGCCAGACCCCCTTCTTTCATGACGACCATGTGGGCGTAAGTGCCTATGATCTTCTTTTTCACCTCTTCGTCGAACCCGTTCATTATAGATAAGACTATGATGAGCGACGCCACCCCCAAAGCCACTCCGAGGACAGAGATAGCCCCTATGAGGGAGATCATGCCTTCCCTTTTCTTCGAGAAAAAATATCTAATGCTAATAAACAGAGTCCACATAGTTTTTTTATTCTGGACGCAGCTGCGGGAAGAAAATAACATCCCGTATGCTCGCTGAATCGGTGAAAATCATCGCGAGGCGGTCCATACCGATCCCCAGTCCCCCTGCGGGCGGCATACCGTATTCAAGCGCCCTGACAAAATCCTCGTCCATCATCGCTTCCGGATCAGCTTCAACCTGCTCTTCGAACCTCTTCTTCTGATCGATGGGGTCATTGAGCTCCGAGTAGGCGTTAGCCACTTCCATGCCTCCTATGTACAGCTCAAACCGCTCCACCAGCGTCGGATCGTCCTTCTTGCATTTAGCCAGGGGGCTGAGTTCCTTGAACATGTCGACGACAAAAACGGGGTGAGTCTCAGTCTCGGGCTCGACCAGCTCGCCCACTATATTTATGATCTGGGTCTTGCTTACCTTATCCCCCTCTATCTCTATACCCTTGGCTTTGAGTTTACTGACCCACTCATCAAGCGGATCATCTGATTTAATGCCGAAATTCTTCTCCATAAGTTCAGCAAACGAGACTTTCTTCCACAGCGTAAGGTCCACGTCACGCCCCCCGTAGGTGAACTTCTCGCTTCCCAAAAGAGCCCGAGCGCTGGAACGTACCAGCTCTTCCGTAAGTTTCATCATGCCCTCACAGTCGGAATACGCCTGGTAGACCTCCATCATGGTGAATTCCGGGTTATGCCTGGTGGAGATGCCCTCGTTACGGAAAGAGCGGTTGATCTCGAAAACTTTCTCGAACCCTCCGACAAGGAGTTTTTTTAGGTATATCTCCGGCGCTATCCTCAGAAAAAGGTCCATATCCAGAGCTTCATGATGCGTCTTGAAGGGTTTGCCGGCAGCGCCTCCCGGGATGGGATGCATCATCGGCGTCTCTACCTCCAGAAAACCTTTTTTTATAAGTTCCGTGCGGATATGCTGGATAAGCGCTATGCGCACTTTGAACTTCTCACGCGCGGAATCGTTTACTATGAGATCAACGTACCTCTGGCGGTACCTCGTCTCCACGTCCTTAAGGCCGTGCCATTTCTCGGGAAGCGGGAGGAGTGACTTTGAGACTACCCGGTAGGTATCGACCTTTATCGTATCCTCCCCCGTACGCGTCTTGAAGAGCTCGCCTTCCACTCCGATTATGTCGCCTATATCCAGGCTGCTCAAGAGCTCAAAAGCCTCTTCGCCTATACCGTCCTTTTTCATGTAAAGCTGGATCTTACCGGTAAAATCCTTGATATCCATAAAGGCGCTTTTACCGTGCTCGCGCCTGGCCATTATCCTGCCGGCTGCTTTTACCTTTTTGCCTTCGGAATAATCGTTTTTAACAGATTCTATTGACTGGCTGCCGGGAAAGTTCTCCCTGAAAGGATCTATGCCGCTTGCTTTAAGTTTTTCAAGGTTCTTGTACCTCTGCTCGATGATCTCGTTTCTTTCTTCCATAACGGTTCCTTTTCACCTTTACCGGAATAATGACAAAACCGCCCATCCTCTACCATTAGAATAGAGCGCGCTCCATATTATATAACATCACAAAATTATATCTATTATGAATAGAACTGTCAATGTAATTAAATTATTTTAATATCCGGGGATGATGCAAATGCATTATCTTATATAAGTTTATACAGGTTTATGCGGGTTTATATATGCTGTTGCGGATGTGTATGATATAGGTCAGCTGATAAGTTTTCTAAACTGGTCTTCCGTGATTACTTTTATGCCTTTTTTCTTGGCTTCATCGAGTTTTGAACCGGCCTTCTCTCCCGCAACGACAAAGTCGACTGTAGCGCTTATGCTTGAAGAGGCCTCGCCGCCTTCGGACTCAACCAGTTCCTTGGCCTCGGAACGGCTCATGCTCTCCAGGCTTCCGGTAAAAACGATTCTTTTGCCCAGGAGTTTGCCCTTGGCCGGTTTCTTCTTCTCTTGGACGATAACACCGGTTGCCTTAAGTTTTTCGATCTCAGCCAGGTTCTTCTTCTCCCTGAAAAAGTCGGTTATGCTTTCGGAGATCTCGGGCCCTATCTCGTTTATGGATTCCAGCTTCCCTTTATCCGCCGCCATGATATTTTCCAAAGTACCGAATCTCGCCGCAAGAAGAGTGGCTATATGCTTACCGACGTTCCTTATACCCAGACCGAATATAAACCTTTCAAGCGTGACATCCTTGGATTTTTCTATGGCGCCCAAGAGATTCTCCGTCTTCTTCTCTTTAAACCCTTCCAGCGCGAGGAGGTCTTCCTTCTTCAGGATATATATATCCGATATGCTTTTAATAAGCCCCTTGTCATGGAGAAGCTCCACCGTCTTATCCGAAAAACCCTCTATGTCCACCGCGCCCTTACTCGCATAATGCGTTATAGCTTCTTTAAGCTGCGCGGGACAGGCCAGACCCGCGGGACAGCGGTAAAAGACGTCTTCCTTCTCGACAGAAGCCCCGCAGCTCGGGCACTTCGCGGGCATATGGAACGCTTTTTCTTTGCCGGTGCGCTTCTCTTTCACCACTTCCGAGACGTAAGGGATGACGTCACCCGCTCTTTCGACTTTTACATAGTCGCCTTTCTTCAGGCCCAGTTTCTCTATCTGGTCCATATTGTGAAGCGTCGCGCGTGAGACCGTCACCCCGCTTACCTCGACGGGCTGAAGAAGCGCAAGAGGCGTAAGCACGCCGGTCCTGCCGACTTGCACGGCTATATCTTCAACGCGTGTCACCTCCCTGCGCGGCTTGAACTTATAGGCGACCGCCCACTTGGGATTGGTGGTACGCACCCCCAGCTTTTCCTGAGCCTTTATATCATTCACCTTGATGACCACCCCGTCTATCTCGTAATCAAGATCGTCACGCTTCTCCTCAAGGACGTGGTGATAGCTGATCGCTTCCTCGATGGTCCTGCAGTGTCTGACGCTGGGCGAAATATGGAACCCGTACTCTTTAAGAAGACCAAGCGCCTCCATCTGGGTAGAAGGCATCTTTTCCGAAAGATCAAGTATCCTGTAGCAGTAGACGTGGAGCTTCCGCGTCGCTGTTATCCTCCAGTCAAGCTGGCGCATGGAACCGGCCGCGACATTGCGCGGGTTCGCGTAAGTGTCTTTACCCTCTTCGGTCTGTTTTTTGTTAAGAGCGTTAAAATCTTTTATGTGCATCATGACTTCCCCGCGCACCGCGAGCCTTTCAGGCGGCTTCTTCCCCTTAAGCTCTTTAGGCACGTTTGCAACGGTTTTAAGGTTCAGCGTAACGTCTTCGCCTGTTATTCCGTCACCGCGCGTGGAGCCCCTTACGAATCTGCCCGCCTCATACACAAGCTCTATACTCATCCCGTCAAGTTTGGGTTCGCAGACGTAATCTATTTCCCCGCCTGCCTCTTTCTTGCACGTCTTATCGAAGTGCCGCGCGCCTGCCTCGTCGCTTACGCTCTCAAGGCTCAGCATTGCGGAAGTATGCTTCACCTTCACGAACTTCTCCGGTATAGGCGCGCCGACTGTCTGCGTGGGGGAATCGCTTCTCAGATACTCGGGATGCTCCTCTTCAAGTCTCTTAAGCTTCTTCAGAAGCTCATCGTACCTGGCATCCGAGATCTCGGGCTTTCCTTCCACGTAGTAGAGCCTGTTATGCCGCTTTAACTCTTTACGCAGCTCATCTATCCTCTTTTTTACTTCCCTGGTCATGATAAAACCTATCGTTTTAGCGCCTTTATAAGTTTATCAAAAGTGTAAGTATTAAGCACGTCTTTCTTCTCGAGCCAGCCGCGCCTGGCGGTTATCACGCCGTAGACCATACCGTCAAGCTGCCCCGTCGCGTGGGCGTCGGTATTAATGGTGATCTTCGCGCCGAGCTCTTTGGCGCGCCGCGCGTGCGCGTCGTTCAGGTCTATCCTGTCGCCGTGGGTGTTTATCTCTAAAAATATATTATGCCCGGCGGCTTTTTTGAATACCTTGTCAAAATCAAGCTGAAGCGCCTTACGCGTAGTGATGAGCCTGCCGGAAGGATGCGCCAGGATATTCACGTATTTATTATCCATGGCTTTTAAAACGCGTGCGGTCTGTTTCTCTTTCGGCAGGGAAAACTTCGAATGGATAGCCGCTATCACCACGTCCAGCTCTTTAATCGCGTAGTCTTCAAGGTCGAGCTTGCCGTCTTCAAGTATATCCACTTCTATCCCGGTAAGCACTTTTATGCCTTTTTCTTTCTGCGCTATTCTTTTTATTTTCTCAAGCTGTTTTAAAAGGCGCTTCTCATCCATCCCACCCGCCACACGCACAAGTTTAGAATGATCGGTTATCGCCATATATTTATATCCCCTGGCCTTGGCCGCGGCGATCATCTCTTCAGCAGGCGCCTGGCCGTCAGTCTCGCTGGTATGCATGTGGAGGTCACCCTTGATGTCCTTTATCTCTAAAAGCTCATCCGGAAGTTTCCCCTTAAGTGCCGCTTCTATCTCGCCCTGCGCTTCACGCAGTTCCGGCGGTATATACTCCATGCCGAGCACCTTGTAGACTTCTTCTTCGGTCTTACCGGCGATAAACTTTTCTTTGCCGCTTTTACTTACGGAAAATATCCCGTACTCGCTTACCTTGTAGCCCCTTCCTTTGGCGATCTTGCGCACTTCGACGTTATGCTGCTTGGAGCCGGTAAAGTAAAGTAGCGCCGCCCCGACTCGCTCCTTCTCTATCACGCGCAGGTCCACCTGCGGCCCTTCCTTTAAAGATACGCTCGACTTGGTGGAGCCTTTGGCTATCACACTTTCGACTCCCGGGTAAGCCGTAAAGTAGTCCATGGCTTTTTTGCCGTCGGAAGCGACTGCAAGTATATCCAGGTCGCCCACCGTCTCCTTACCCCTGCGGAGGCTGCCGGCTTTCTCGAGAATCTTGAAATTCCTGGATTTCTTTAAATACTCAATGATCCTGTCCGCATAGTAATACGCTTCGGGAAGAAGCATCCTTCCTTCTTTTTTTCTGAAATGCTTTATCGCCTCCAGAAGTTTTTCCTGCGTCTTCTCGCCCATGCCTTCGATACTCGCGAGTTTTCCCTTCTGGCAGGCTTTCTCGAGATCATCTACGTTTTTTACGCCGAGTGAGTCACTGAGTTTTTTCAGTTTCCTGGGCCCCAGCCCCGCAAGGTCCAGCATATCCAGAAAGTGCGCCGGGAACTCCTTCATGAGCTCCTCATAATATTTGAGGCGGCCCGTCTCCACGAGCTCGATGATCTTTTCTTTAAGGTCCTTGCCTATACCGGGGATATTATCAAGGTTTTCCGCGTCCTCTTTATATATCTCCTCAAGCTGACGGGAAAGGTTAATCACGTTCTGCGCGGCGAGGCGGTACGCCCTGATCCTGAAGACATTCTCGCCTTTTATCTCAAGGGCGTCGGCGATACGCGAAAATATCGAAGAGACAGTCTTATTATCCATGTTTATGATTGCAGGTAGAGCCCTTACGGATAAAATATAACTATTTACTAGTGATTATACCTATTATAAAGGAAAGGGACAAGCTGAATCTCCACGGACTCACGTCCGTGGTTTCATCCCTTTGCGACCTTCGGCCGATATAGTTCTGCATCCACGGCCTTAACATCCGTGGTGTTCCTTCGTTCTAAGTACAAAATATCTTTCCTCAGAGATTCACGGTGAGCGAACGAAGTGAGTCGAACCATAAAAGGAGGCTCTTTTTGGTTAAGTATTATACCACCTGCGGATAACAAACTTTTCCCTGCCCTTGGCGTCGTCTCGATAGTCATCGACCGGGACTTTTTTCCTTAAGGTCTTGTCCAGGACTTCCGCGAGACTGCGCACCTTGACTCCGCCTTGATTGCCTTCTTTAGTTTTATCATAATCCAGGCGGCTTTCGATAACGCGCCTTTTATCAAGAACGATGATGACGTGTCCGTCCCAGACGATCAAATCCAAGGGTTCTACCTGCTGGATGATCTCGTCTGCGCCGCGTCCTGAAATCTCTACCGGTTCCCCGTAATTTATTAGCGCGCTTGTGTTCCTCGGGGTAACGCCGTCGGTCGCTTCATAAAGGAGGCCGGAACAGTCCACCCCTTCAAGCTTCCACTTCTTCCGCATCTGGCCGGATAAATCTGAAGAAGGCGGATACCAGCGGAGCATCTCCTTTATCCCCTCTTTGTAATTACCACCCCAGATATAAATGCTTCCGACGCTGGAGAGTAGATTCTGTATGATCTTTTCCCTGCAGGGAAGCTTTTTAATCCTGTCAGGCACTTTATAGTCTAAAGTCTTCACGGATCTTTTATCGATAAAGTAACCCGTCTTCGTCGGATAGGGATAATCACCGGTAGTGACTTTATATATGGTGATATCTTCTTTTTTGATCGTGTCCTGGATACTGAAGACCGTGCCGGCGAGCGCTATAAACTCCACTTCACGGATAAGTCCGGACTTATCAACTTTAAGCGTCCTGCCGTCTCCCCCGCCAAAAACCGAGGAAAAATCCGGCGTGTTTAGTACCGGCGTCGGCCCCTGCGCGACCGCATAAAGTTCTTCCGCCTCGCAGTAAGTACAAACTGCTGTAATAATAAAGAGGACGACTATTAAAGGTAAGACTTTCTTCATGTAAGCCCACTCTTCCGTTAGAAGAAAAAGATTAACGGTTTAGGTTGGTATTCTATCACAAGATTTTACAACTATAGAGAAGAATCTAAAAAATGGGGGTCTTTACGCGTAGGTCCAGAATTCCTGCATAAGCCTGTACTCGCGCGCCAGCATTTCCGTCCAGCGCACCACATTGTCCAGGAAGTACTGGACTCTTTTCTTTATATCTTCGCCGCTTGAGTTTTCTTCCGAGACGCTTAATGCGTCTATAAACTTGCCCGCGGCGTCTTTATCAAGATGGAAACTTTCCCCGAGCATCTCCAGTAAAAGCGCCTTTACTACGATAGCGTCCCCTGCCCCGTCCTCCAAAAGGCGTGCGAGAATAGTGACCATGAGAAAGCGGGCCTGCCAGAGCGTCTTCTCTCCCGAGCTTTTCATGTTTGCCGGAAACTCAAGATTAAGAAGTCTTACGTCCCTGAAAAGTTCTACGCTGCTTTTATCATTCAAAAGACCGGATATCGCCCGGCTAGTCCAGGAATTAGATATAATGATCCTTTTTACGCCGTCGGGTCTCTCTGAAAGATGATTGGACAGGCTCCTTGCATTATACGTGGTCACCTCTATGGATAATCCCCTTCTTTGCATCAGTTTGATCGCTTTTTTCATATCATGGGTCAGTTCAAACTTCTCCAGTTCCGTTTGAGGCACAAGGATCTCGATGCTTGTTTCATGAAGAAGGTTTACCGCCTCGAAAGTAGCCCTTTGATCCTCCTCTTTAAACCCTACATCACTCGGAGTGCCGGGACCTGCCCGGCTGGCAATACGCGCGATAAATGTTCTGGTAAATTCCTGTTCTTTGTTAAACTCCGCGATAGCTTCTGCCTGCCGCAATAAATCTCTTTTCTCTTCCAGGAGCCCGCCTGCCCTCTTGGTGAGTTTAACCGTCTCCGACGCCGCGCTCGGATTCTCAATCCTTAATAGATACATGCTTTTTGCAACTGAAGGTTTTACCTCTCCAGCAGCCTTGAAGTTGCCTCTATTTTGCAGAAAAACTCCTTTCATGCTCCAGGGATCGAATCCGGCGCATATAAAAAACTTTATATCCGCGCCCTCCTCATCCACGGACCTTACAAGAATATCACCTCTTCGAAGGCTCTGGCATGAAATTACCGGCCTGAACTCTTCCGGCGTATTCAGCGCCGCGTGTATTTCCTTTTGCAGGGTCCGTTCTTTCTGGCGCATTTGGTCTATTTTCCCCGCAAAACCTTCCAACCCCGTTTCGATTATCTCTATTTCTATTTCGTTTAAACTCTCTTCTAATCTTTCTAGCTCTAACAATGCCCTCGCCAAGTCAAGCGGCACTTTTATGTCTTCGGGTATATATTCACGTTCCGCGGCTACCTGATAAGTCCCGGTAAACGACGGCGGTTTTTTCGTCAGATCTTCGATTCTCTCATTTATTGCTTTGATGATGACTGCGTTTCTGCTTAAAGTTTCGTTGTCTGGTTCACCTGTCAGGTCGCCGGCTACGTACATTATGAAATACTCCAATAGACTCTCCAGGACTATGGGATTTTCTATCGCGTTTATCTGTTTCTGTGCTTCTTCCATGGACGCGTCTTCGCCGCTTTTGAGCGCATTAACAATAAATATACGCGCGCTTGCTATTTCATAGACCACTCTTTCGCCTTTGGGGGTAAGAAACCAGCGGTCCTTTCCCTTTTTCTGCCTGAGGCATCCCATATCCACTAAGACGTCTCTGACACGCTCACGTGTTTGAAGAGTGGTTGCCAGGCCGAAACTTTCGGAGCTTTCTTCGTGCTGCCCGTCCGTAAACCCGCTCCGCTCGAAAAATACAAGATGCTTTACGCCAAAAAGGATGAGCGCATCTTCAAGCGCACCCTCCGGAAGTTCCACAGTCTCTATTGCGCCTGTGGTATCCTTTAAGCTTCCTTTGGAAGAAAACGGGAGCCATCTTAAAAACTTCTGCCAGGTTGATTTTTCTTCGGGCTCATTCAAAGGAATCTCGATTTCTTGGGCGCTTCTTATCCCGGGGCCTTTTGCGCCAAAGCGCTTTTTGCCGCCTGCGTGCAGACTGGCATCAGGCTCTATCATACCCTTGAACCATGTATTTATACACAGCTCTAAAACACCTTTTGTAAGATCAGGAAACTCCCCGTGAAAAGTCGTATGAAACTTCCCGCTCTTTATATGTTTATCACCTTCTCCATACTCATACGCGACCATGTAAGGAGCAGGTTCTCCGTCCGTCAGAATAATACCAAGCTTTAAAACGCCTTTTTCCACCTGCGGGTTTTCGATCTCTATTATTACAGCCGCTTCACCGGGCTCGGCAGTTATAGAGTACTTGAGACTGTACGTCCTGAGATAAGTAAGGGCGGTTTCCGCTGCTTGTATAAGCTGGCCGTTGGTTTTTCTTAAGATTTCCTCATCCATTTGTTTCTGCACGGCATCACCTAGAGCGCCATAAAAATCACAGACAAAATAGAGATGCGCATAACTTGTTTTTAATTTATTATGGATATCGTACTTCTCCCTCACTTCTTCAACATCTGTCAGTTCAGTTAATTCTTCTAATAGCGGCAGCATCCCGCGCATCTGGCCTCCGACATACGCGATAAACTGGCGCGCCAGGTCCGCATCCAACTCGTCAGCATTCTTGTCCCAATATACCCTGCCGATCTCGCTGTTTAGATCGTCTTGTCTCGTTTTGTGAGTTTTTTTGCTTATCTCGTCCGCGACTTTTTCGATTTTTTCACGATCCTTAAAAGCCCATAAGCATGTCTGAAGAGCCGGGTAAAGCGTAGAGTTAAGCCTGTCATTAAAAAGCAGATACATAGCAGCTGCTAACTTGCGCACTTTCCCGGGGCTGGCGACGATCTCTTCTGCCCTTTCTTCCTGGAATTGTCTCTTCTGGATCTCATCCGGGCTCAATACGAATCTAGCCGCCCCGTTTCTGCGGTATAGATCTTCACTTAGCTCTTCCGACTCTTTCGTGGTTATTTCACCGGCCTGTTCGCGCCGAATGATCTCATTCCACTCACGGCGCATTTTTTCATCCTGCTCAATCGATACCGTAAAAGAAGCGAGCCTCCCTTGCCGGACCATCTGGTCAAGTATGAGCTGGACGCTGGCTGCCTCGGGCGAGCCCAGCCTTTCCGTTATCTCTTTCGCGGGGATCCCTTCCACCATATATTCCTCTTCGCGGAGCGCATCGATTGCGCAAATGACCGCCTCCTCAACAAGGATTGTCTTCTCTTTTGCAAGTTCTCTTGCCCTGGCCGTCGCTTCCAGAATTTCCGTATCACTTGCGGCGCCCAGGAAGCGGTATACATCCGCTCCTATAAACTTATTTCTATCTTCTGTCACAAGCTCAAAAAGCCCCGCTCTGTCGAGCGCGACACATTCCACTTCTCCAAGAGGATCAACCCATACGCATAAATAAACTTTAGATTGTGAATCCTCTTCATAAATTGAAATAATATCGCCTTTTTCTATATCAAGAAGGCCGTCTTTACGGCCGCTTTCATTTACCACTCTTAGCATGAGTTTCTCGAACACCAGGCTCTGGAGGCGCTTCTCCTCTTCTTGCAGGTATTCCCTTAATGCCCCGAACTCCTCCCACTCTTCTTGTGATAACATATATTCGAGGCGAGAAAGCACTGATAACGCACCGGCCAAAACTGCCGGAACGTCTCTGGTGCTAAGCTCTTCCAATCCGGCTTCTTCGATTTTTGCGTTCATCGTCTTAAGCGCAAGCGGGGTAGCTTTTAAAAGTATTTCCCTGTAATCGGGTCTAAGAGCTGCTTTCCGCAGCATTGTCTTCAAAAAGTCATACTTGACATCGGGTGAGGCCTCCCGGACAGCATTAATTACTACTTTCTTGAGGGCTTCTGACGGTTCATCGGGGAAGGCCTCTTCTATAAAACCAAGAAGCTTAGCCGGCTCTAGCTGGTCTTTTCCCTCTCCCGTGGCGGAGAAGATGTGCCGGTCTTTCGCGATTTTGTGTCTTCGCTCATTATAGTAGTCAGTTTTAAGTGTCTCGAGGCTTTCCCTGAAGTCCTTAAACTTTTTATCATGCAAAAGATCCGGAACTTCCACGTATTCCCCGTCCCTCAAGAAAAACTCGTGGTTGAGCCTGCAGGCAAACCTTATAGCTTCTTGCCAGCGCGTCATATCGTCTTTCAGGTTCGGGAACTCCTCGTCAAGTTTCTCGCCGTCCGACTTTTCCGGCCCGAAGATCCACTTTATGCGCTGCGCAAGTTTGACATTATCGTACCTTGTCGTATTAGCCAATAGATACGACGTTAAAAACCAGAGCCAGATCTTATCGTTATCGTATTTGTAGTTGCCGCCGATCTTACTTGCCTCGATCTCCTCTTCTTCTGTCGGGAAGAGGCTTGAGTAGTGCCCTCCGCCTTTAGGCGCCAGGTGCGGCTCCTCTTCATGTTTCGAAGAAGATTTTCTCCCTGTCTTAGAAATCTCCAGGTCCATCATCTCATGTTTAGCGACGCGGTGGAATATACCCCAGGCCAGACTTATCGTTCTTTCGCTGCCGTCGGGGAAACGCCGCGTGTACCAGACATCGTTTTCTCTTATATGGTTCCACCACTCGAGGAATTTCGGGTGGACTACCAAGACATGTTTTCCGTCCTTATGAGGCTCGATACGCGATATGGGGAACTCCCCCTCCTCTTCATTCACGGGAAAATACCCTACCTGTATATCAAGCTCGCCGGGCGGGATACGCGCCTCTACATTTCTGAAATACTTAAGCGCCTCTATAAGGTCTGTTTTTAGGAAAATGGCGTTCTTCTCCCAGGATTCAGGCCGCCTTTTATAATCGGCTCTTACAAAATCGACTCCGGGTATATCCTGAGGCTCTTGTTTATGAAGACGCCTCGGATGCTCATATTCGGGCAGTATGAGAGCTCCGTCCCCGCGGTTTATGCCGAACTTTTTTTGCCCCAAAGCATACATTTCTTTACGCACAACCGGTATATTCGAGCCCGGCTGCGGGCTGAGTGCAAAAGAGACGTTACTTACAAAAAACGCAGTTATTACAAATAAACTTGTTATTTTTTTCCGCATTTATACTCCGATTCAAGTTTTTACAATATTCTGGCGATTATTATGGATGAATAATTAATGAAGTCTTATTATAGTACATGGGTATTGTTAGGTCAATATAAATTTAGATTACTTTTGCATTCTTAACTGTGATTGTAAGATATTGCTTCATAAGAGCTTACGATGGCTGTTATTTTTATACCATAAGAAAGCAAGAATTGACTAGATACTACAAAATTTCACCTGTGTATTTTTGATGAAATATAAAATTTTTATTGATTTTTTAATAAAATAGTCTTATAATACCCCTGTTATGACTACCGGTGAATTATTAAAAAAATGTATCGATAAAGATAAAAGCGCCTGGGACGAGTTCATAAGACGCTACCGCCCTCTCGTTCTAAGAAGCGCAAGATACAAGCTAAACATATTAAACCGGCCTTTTTTAAAAACCCGCATACTGGAGGATATCGTCCAGGAAGTGTTTTTCACCATATGGCAAAAAGACAAGCTCAAAGGCCTCAGGGATGCTTCCTGCGTTAAAAGCTGGCTCGTCATAGTCACGATCAACACCGCCAGTAATTACTGCAGGAAAAATATATTCAACCCTGAAAGAAATACTTTTTCCATGCATGAAGAGCCCTCCTCCGATATGGCTGGGCTCTCTCCGGAGGCATCTATCTCCTCCGTAAAGCTTGATACGGGTAAGATGCTGGAAGCGAATGAACTAAAAAGCCTATTGGATAAGGAAATATCCAAGTTAAGCGACAAAGAGCAGCTTGCGCTTAAATTCAACATATACGAGGGCAAGAAACAAAAAGATATTGCCAGGATAATGAATGTACCCGAAGGTACTGTCGCGACCCTCATAAGCCGCGCAAAGCTCCAGCTAAAGGAAAAGTTAAAAAGCTTTATCGAGAGCAGATAAAATGAAGATTTTTGAAAGAAAACGCTTAAAAATATTGTCTCTATAGAAAGAAAGGAGGAGACTTATGATGAATAGAATCTGTCCGTCTGAAGAGGTGCTGAGCGCGTATCTCGCTGATGCGCTCTCTGCGGAAGAAAAAGAAAGAGTCGAACGCCACCTGGCGCGCTGCAGGATCTGCCGCCGGACTCTTTCAGAAGCTTATGATATCCTGAGTAAACCCGATTTCCGCGAAAAAATAAGGGATATTCTGAAATCCCTGGCAAAGAACCTGTGGCTTGCCTGCTCGGTTTTGTTTTTTGCGCTTTCTTTCGTCTTTTCTAAATATTTCCTGCAGCTGCTCGTCGCCTCTCTCCTTATGGGAGGAAAATGGATCATCGATTCTAAAAGTGCAAGAATGCTTATAATGATCCATGAAGCATGGAAGCACACCGACAAGGACAAAACCGACAAGATACACTCCCGTACCGATTCCGAAGAATAAGCCCCCTCTTTCATTATAGACATTTGACTCTCTTGAAAATTTTTTAAATTTTTTTGAAAGAATTTCCCGTCAAATGTTGTCTATAACTTATAAAGGGTAAAACATGCGAAAGAACGACAAAACCAAAGGAGGTGAAAGATGAATGCAAAACCTGTAATCAAAGTCGAACGGATCCATATTCTGGAAGGGGAAGGACCGACAAAGGCGTTCTGCGACCTTTTGGTCCTGGACTCCTTCCTGGTAAAGGGCCTCAGGGTCGTCCAGGGAAAGGAAGGCCTCTTCGTGAGCATGCCGAGGGAACAGGCGCGTGACGGCAAGTGGTACGATACCTTCCACCCTGTCTCCAAGGAGGTGCGTAAAGGCCTGGAGGAACTGGTTCTTGAGAGCTTCTCCACCGAAGAGAAACCTTAACGCGCAAAAAAAAGTAGCCGGGGTTAATCTCCCCGGCTACTTCCACCATTCCATTCTACCAAGCGCAATCGTTAAAGGCTGCTTAGATCCGACCTTATAGCCTCGATAACTTCGGCGCGGACGTTTTCTTTATCAAGCTTATTGATGATCTCATGGGTTATTTTTTGCTTGTTCCGGTCCCTGTCTCTCATGTTGTGGCAGAGCTCCGTCATTTTGAGAGCCAGTATCTTAAACTCATCGCGTTTTCTTAAGACAAGGTCGCTGGAATAATCCCCTTCCATGAGCGAATCGACATATCTGCCGATCCTGTAAACGGGGCCTGCTATCCTGTGTGAAAGCACAAGCCCTATCAAAATAAAAAGAGGAGTAATGAGAAGGATCCTGAATAAAAGCGTCATGTTTGCAGAACGGAAGATATAAACCAGCCTGCTTGTGGGGTACACGTTGGCCAGCTTCTCTCCCAGCGTAGTCCATGTGGTGTAATAGACGGTATAACCCGCAATAGCAGCACCTATATACAGAAAGAGTAAGATGTAAGCGATATATTTCAGCTGGAACTGGGCTGCGATCAGGTATTTTTTCCTTTTTATCTTCTGAGCGTTCATTTATCCTCCATCTTTTTATGATTTGCTGTAGTCTATGAATTTTTTCCATATGACTACTTCCCGGCTTGTTTTAAGCGCGAGGTCCTTACCCCTTCTGGAATATATTATATTTTCAACATCTTTTAACGGCATGTACCTGGTGGACTTACCTTGCACCTCTAAAATTATATCGCCTTCTTTTATCCCCGCTTTTTCCGCGGCACTTTGTGTAGATACCTTTTTGACCTCTAGCCCCTCCATCTCCGAAAAGTCCAGTTTTATCCCGACCAGAGACGTGTAGCTCTCGGGCCTGTCTTCCAGTCTGAGCATATACGAGCGCTCTATCACCAGTTTTGAATCCATGACAGTCGGGTCAAGAAGCCTGTTCATCACCTCTATCGGCTCCATATATTTGACGGGCCGGCCCCATATGACGGAGAGAACGTCGCCTTTCTTGATCCCCGCTTTTTCCGCGGGAGAATTTTTGGAGACGCTGGTGATGACGTATGACCGTCCAACGTTTTTCAAGGTGATCCCGAGACCGTCCCTAAGGTGCCTGTCCTTCTCCTGCATGTCGTAAACAAGCGCCCCTTCCCTGCCCTTTAATTGCTCGTTAAGACTTTGTATGTAGCGGAGTTTGTCGGCCCTTCCCCCGTTAACAAGGTAAGTCTGCACATAATTAAGTCCGTCTTTTGCTCTTTTATAATAGGGGTTTATCTCTAAAGCTCTTTGATAATAATAATACGCCTTCTTGTACAGCTTCCTGTCCTGGTAACGGTCCCCTATATTGGTAAGGTTCTGCTCTTCCAAGTCGAACATGATATTGGCTATGTCTTTACGCATTATCTGTTTTTCGCCGTCTACGGTGGAAAGCACTATTCTGTCCTTGTATTCCTCTACCACCACCCCCTTGATATACTCTTTGTTTTTCATGACGACGGTATCGGTGTAGGAAGCGGCAGTCAGCCCAAAATATACGACGGCTGCCGTGACACCAGGGATCAGTAGTTTTCTTAAAACGCCCATTTTATGTCCTTTGTATACAAAACACCCTTATCTCTTGCGGCGATTCAACTTCCCGCTAGAGACATATTATATCTATATTCACTATGCTATTAATTAGTTTACCTTTACTACTGTGGCAATGCAAATTGTTCAGTTAAAAAATAGGGGTAGGTAAAAACGCGGGGAGAAAGCTCACTTTTTAATAGGCAAGTTGTTCAGTCCCGGAGTGATTACATGCTTAAGGGCTTTTCTTTTTCCCCTTTATCATGAATAATTTTTCTGTAATAAAGAGAAATATCATCATAAAGGCGCAAAAATACACGAAAACGTCGCCGTATACGGTATAAAAGGATTTCCCGGCATATATATCAACCCTGTCTGTGGCAAATCCCTCGACAAAGTTTTTCTTTCCGCCCGCTTCCACGCACGAACTGACTTTACCGGTGGAGTTCACAAAACAGGAAATGCCTGTATTGGCGGCCCTGATCACGGGTGTCCTGTTTTCAACGGCCCTGAAGACTGAAGCCTGCAGATGCTGGAGGCTGGCGGCCGTGTCTCCGAACCATGCGTCGTTAGTGATGTTTATCATGAAACTCGCTCCGTCGAGCACGAATTCTCTCATAATATACGGGAATATGTCCTCAAAGCATATTAAAACGCCGAAATTGTAAAAATGCGTCTCTCTTAATCTCGTGCCGGAAGGCGAGGGCGTGGTTGTCACGGATTTTAAAGAGAAAAGTGTATACGCATCACCTCTTGCGAAGTCCCCTATGGTTTTATCTATGTATCTTCTTAAAAAAGATAGATACTTTGAAAACGGCACGTATTCGCCGAAGGGAACCAGGTGCCTCTTGTAATAAACATTGCTGAGATTGCCTTTTTCATCAAAAAGCATGGCGGCATTATAATTATTATCACCTTCCCTGTAAGCAAACCCGGCAAGTATCGGTATCCCCTCTCTTGAAGCAAGGCTGCTCACTTCCTCGGCGCTTCTTTCTTTGCCTTCGACCAGATACGGATAAGACGTCTCGGGCCAGACAATAAGCGCGGGGGCGGTTTTAGCCGCTTCTTCCGTAAGGCGCGTGTATTTTTTTATGATATCTTCGGCGAACTTGGTGTCCCACTTCTCATTTTGGGGGATATTGCCCTGAACAACGCTTAAACGGGGGCTTCCCCAGATGCGGTAGTTATCGAACCGGTAGATGCTGTAACTGGTCGCCGCAATTATCAAAAAGAGGGCTATCATCATATATGCTGTTTTTTTCCTGGAACGTATAAACGCGGAAAAGACCGCCACATTAAAGGTAGCTATCAGAAAAGAGACGCCGTACGCGCCTGTTATATCCGCGATCTGAATAAGATTGATGACCCGGTACTGCGAGTACCCGAGAAGCCCCCAGGGAAAACCCGAAAAAATGTTGCTTCGGACATACTCAAACGCCACCCAGGCAAAAGGAAGTATAAAGAGGTCCAAACCGTATTTCATAACCAGACCCGCAACGATACCGAAAAGACCGTAAAGAGCGGAAAGCACTATAACAAGTATTATAAGTCCCGGCACGCTTACATTCGCCAGCCAGTATAAAAGCAAAGAGAAAAATATAACTCCCGTTAAGCATGAGTACAAAAAGGCCCTTTTAAGGGTGCATCCCTTTATAGCCAGAAGAAGCGGTACGAGACACACCCAGGCAAGAGGCGCAAACTCAAACGGCGGAAAGGCCAGAAAAGTCAAAACTCCCGATAAAGAGGCTAGAAATATATTTCGTAGAACCGTTTTCATCCTTTCTTCTCCCTATGCTTTATTTGCCGCAGCACTTCTTGTATTTTTTCCCGCTTCCGCACGGGCACGGGTCGTTACGCCCCACTTTCGCACCGCTTCTTTTGTAAGTCGCCTTCTCCCCGGAGACCTCCGGAGCGAATGCCCCGGGCGCTTCACCAGATGCGTCGTATACCTCATCCTGGCCGGCCGACGAAGTGCCTATCGCTGAATACCCCCTGTGCTGGAAGGTTTCCTTTTCGGGCTGGAAGACTTTTTTCTTGTATTCTTCTTCCATGGCGGAGATCTTCATGATGCGTTCAGCCGTCTCTTCATCTATTTTTATCATCAGCTCCGTAAACATACGGAACGCCTCGTGCTGGAACTCGACGAGAGGGTCCTTCTGGGCATACGCCCGCCAGGAAATGCCTTCCCTTAAATCATCTATTTCCCTCAGGTATTCTTTCCAGTTGGAGTCTATGACCGCAAGCATGACCATCTTCTCAAGCTCGTGCATCCTCTCCTCGCCCAGGAACTTCTCCCTGGCGGAATACCCTTTCTCTGCTATAGCCAGTATGTGTTCCCTGATCTGGGGCGCATCTTCACCTTCGATGTCCTCTGCTTTAACGCCTATTGCATACTGGTACATGACGCTTTTCACCAGGGCCTGCGCGTCCGGGTCGACTTCCCATTTGCCTAAAAGGCTTTCCAGTCCGACTGAAAGCGCCTCAAGAAATTCCCCTTTCAGATTTTTTTCGGTGAGTATCATCCGCCGGCGCCTGTAAACGACTTCCCTCTGCTGGTTCATGATGTTGTCATACTTGAGCAGGTGCTTTCTTATCTCGAAGTTCTGGCTTTCCACCCTGTGCTGCGCGGTCCTGACGGCACGCGTTACCAGCGGGTTTTCAATAACCTCTCCTTCTTCCATGCCCAACCGGTCCATGATGGATTTTATCCTGTCAGATCCGAAGATCCTCATGAGGTCATCTTCAAGCGAAAGATAAAATCTGCTGGAGCCCGGGTCGCCCTGCCTGCCGGATCGGCCCCTCAGCTGGTCGTCTATTCTTCTGGCCTCATGTCTCTCAGTTCCGATCACGTGAAGGCCGCTTGCTTCTATCACTTTTTTCTGGTCCTCAGGGAACGTCCTCTTATACTCGGCAAGAAATCTCTCAAGCGCCTTTTCCTTCTCAAGAGGATCATCTATATCGAGTTTGCTCACGGCATCATCCGCCAGGTATTCGGGATTACCTCCCAGTATTATGTCGGTGCCGCGTCCCGCCATGTTAGTGGCTATCGTGACGGAGCCGAAGCGCCCCGCCTGGGCCACGATATGCGCTTCCCTTTCATGATATTTCGCGTTTAAAACGTTGTGCCTGATCCCGCGCGTATTCAAAAGGCGGCTCAAGTGCTCCGACTTCTCGATAGAGACCGTGCCCACGAGCTGCGGTCTTCCCTTTTCGTGCCAGTGGGCGATCTCATCTATGACCGCCTTGAATTTTTCTTCCTCTGTCTTGTATATCCTGTCCGGCATACTTTTTCGCTGCAAGGGTCGGTTCGTCGGCACCTGCACCACAGACAAGAGGTATATGTTCTCGAATTCCGCTTCTTCCGTCTTCGCGGTACCCGTCATTCCGGAAAGCTTGTCATACATCCGGAAATAATTCTGCAGGGTAATCGTGGCAAGCGTCTGGCTCTCTCTCTGGACTTCCACACGTTCCTTCGCCTCGATCGCTTCATGTATACCGTCCGAGAAACGTCTGCCGGGCATCATCCTGCCGGTAAAGCTGTCGACTATGACTATTTTGTTGTCTTTGACTACGTAATCGACGTCCTTCTGAAAAAGTATGTACGCTTTAAGAAGCTGCTTGATGCTTTCTACCGATCTCTGCTGGTCCGTGTAAGAAGCCACCAGTTCCGTCTGGCGCGCCACTTTTTCTTCTTCAGGTATATCCTCATCGACCAGTTCCGCCAGGCGTGCCTCGATATCCTCAAGCATAAACTCTATACCGAACCTTTCGGTCATCATCTTCTGGCCCCTGGCGCTGAAGGTGGCCTCTCTGGTCTTTTCGTCAAAAACATAAAAAAGATCTTCAAGAAGATTATCGCGTTCCTTCTCCATGACTTTGCTGTCAAGCTGGGCCTGAGCTCTGTCCAATAAACTCTTTGCGCCTTTATCCTTGAGTATGATATCCAGGAACTCCCTGTTCTTGGGATCCGCCTTATGTATGAGGTAAAGGAGCTCTCCCGCTTCGTCCTTCTTCTGGTCGCGCAGGCTGGTTCTAAACTTTGCTATATATTCGGAGATCAGCTTCCTCTGCGCGTTTACGATCTCAGCAACAATCGGCCGCATCTGGTTATAAGCTTCATTCGTCTCATCCACAGGACCGGATATGATGAGGGGAGTCCTCGCTTCGTCGATCAAGATGCTGTCAACCTCATCGACGATGGCAAAAGAAGGGGGGCCTTGCACCACATCGTCCTTATCCGCGACCATGTTGTCCCTCAAGTAATCAAACCCGAACTCATTGTTGGTCCCGTAAACAATATCGCATGCGTAAGCTTTTTTTCTCTCTTCGTTTCTCATATCGTTCTGGATAACCCCTACCGACAGCCCCAGGAACTTGTAGATCGGCCCCATCCACTGGCAGTCCCTTTTCGCCAGATAATCATTTACCGTAACAATGTGGACGCTTTCCCCGGCTAGCGCGTTAAGTGAAGCCGCCAATGTCGCAACAAGCGTTTTACCTTCACCCGTCGCCATCTCAGCGATCTTGCCCTGGTGAAGCACGATCCCTCCCATAAGCTGCACATTAAAATGCCTGAGGCCTATCGTCCGCCTCGACGCTTCTCTGACAAGAGCGAAGACTTCCGGTATTTTTCCGTCAAGCGCGCGGTTCTTTACTTCTTTCAGGCGTTTCTTGTGCTTGCTGCGTTCCGTATCCGAAGTCGATGTCGCTATCGCCTCACGCACTTTGTCGACTTCTTCCCTGTTTTCTTCGCGGCCTAGCCTGAGTTCCTCCCTGAGGCGTGCCGCTCTCTGCCGGATCTCGTCGTCCCCGAGTGAAGAGACCTCCTCCTCCATAGCGTTTATCGCCTGGACTGCGGGTTCCAGTTTTTTAAGTTCCCGTTCGTTCTGCGTGCCAAAAAATCTTCTGAATAAACCAAACATCCTGTCTTTCCCTTTATCTGGCGGTACTACTTTAGTGCCGCCCTTTTTAGATATGCCTCTATAAAACTGTCCAGATTGCCATCCAGCACTTTTTCGGCGCTGGAAGTCTCCTCGCCCGTACGGTGATCCTTGACCATCTTGTAGGGATGCAGCACATAGGACCTTATTTGACTGCCCCACTCGATTTTCTTTTTGTCTCCGTGGGTGCGCATCATCTCCTCTTCCTTCTTGCGTCTTTCCATCTCGTAGAGACGCGCTCTTAAGAGCTTCATGGCTGTCGCCTTGTTTTTGTGCTGTGACCGCTCCTTCTGGCACTGGACGACCGTGCCTGTCGGCAGGTGCGTTATACGGACAGCCGAATCAGTCACGTTGACATGCTGGCCGCCGGCACCGGAAGAGCGATACGTATCGATCCTCAGATCACTGTCACTGATGTCTATTTTTATGCTCTTATCAATATCAGGGATAACGTCAACTGATGCAAACGAGGTATGCCGTCTTTTATTGGAATCAAAAGGCGATATGCGGACCAATCGGTGGACCCCTGTCTCTGCTTTAAGGTACCCGTAAGCAAAATCGCCCTTTACCATGAAAGTCACGCTTTTTATGCCGGCTTCTTCACCGGGAAGCTGGTCCAGCATATCGACCGAACAGCCGTGCCCCTCCGCCCACCTCAAGTACATCCTCAGAAGCATCGATGTCCAGTCGCAGGATTCCGTCCCGCCCGCTCCCGCGTTTATACTCACTATGGCGCTGCACCCGTCGGCTTCACCGCTTAAAAGGCACTTAAACTCGAGTCTTGCGGTCGCATCGGTGATCTGGCGGACCTCTTCCATGAGGCTGTCAATGGACGCAACGTCATCATCTTCTACTATACCAGCAAGTTCTTTGATCGAATCATGACGCTCTTTTGTCTCGTTGTAAGGGGCAACTACGGATCTTAACGCCTTAAGCTCCTGTGAAAAGGCGTCAGTCTTCTCCTGGTTTTTCCATGTCGCCGGGTCGTTGAGCTTCTCTTCAAGCTCCTTTATCCTCTTTTCTTTTTTAGCCAGGTCAAAGATACCCCCTGAGTTCCTCGAACTTCTCATCCATTATCTTTATAGATTCACGCAATTCTTTTATCATTTATGCTCCCTCCACTAGCGGGCATTATAGCAATATAGCGCCTTTGTGTAAACCCATAAGAGACCTTGGGTTTTAGAGCGCGCTCCTTCTCTTCTTCATCTCTTCGCGCGGAAATATTCCACTATTCGCCCGGCGGTCTTTTTATCTATCCCGGCTTTTTGCAGTTTTTCCAGGGAAGCGTCTCGTATGCTTTTAATACTGCCGAATCTCTCAAGTAGTATCTTCTCTCTCTTAGGGCCAACCCCTTCGATCCGGCTAAGTTCCGCGCTCAGGCTATCCCTCTCTCTCAATCTTCGATGATAAGTTATAGCAAAACGGTGCGCCTCATCCCTTATACGCTGGATAAGCAGAAGAAGCCGTGAGCCCGGCGATAGTCTTATAGGGCTTCTTCGCTTCTCCGTATAAAAATGATTATGCTCCTTGGCTATACTGGCTACCGGCAGATCATCCAAGCCAAGGCGGCTGAGTTCATCCCGTGCCGCGGAAAGATGTCCCTTCCCGCCGTCTATCAAGACAAGATCCGGCATGCCCTTACCCTCGGTAAGAAGCCGGGAATATCTTCTTTTTATCACTTCACGTATCATCGAATAATCATCTATGCCGGTGACGCTTCTCACCCGGAAACGTCTATACTCGGCTTTACGGGGCGAGCCGGCCACGAACCGTACCATGGAACCGACAGCCTGCCTTCCGCTTATATTAGATATATCAAAACATTCTATCGCAAGAGGAAGAGCTGAAAGTGCCAAAGCGTTCTGAAGCTCATCAAGCTCGCCGTATATGGGGTGTTGCGACCGGTCATGCAGCTGCTGGACAGCCGTAAGCGCCTCGATACGTTTTTTGACCGCCAGGGCCTTCTCGAACTCTCTTTTCCCCGAGAGAAGGTTCATCTGGCGCTTTAAGTCATCTATAAGATCGTCCTTGCGGCCTTCAAGGAATTTTTCGAGTTGCGCAACTATCTCATCATATTCCTCCTTGGTTATCTTTCCCACGCAGGGGCCCAGGCACTGCCCTATATGATACTCAAGACAGACCGCTTTTTTAAGGCGCCGGCAGCTCCTCAAGGGAAAGACTTTTTTCATGAAGGAAAGCGCCTCCTTCAAAAGCTTAACGTTGACATACGGCCCGTAATAAACGGAGGCGTCGCCCGCTCTTTTGCGCGTTATGAAAAGCCTGGGGTATTCCTCCGACTTTGTAAGTTTTAAAAAAGGGTATGACTTGTCATCTTTCAGTTCAATGTTAAATTTCGGGGCATGGTCTTTTATGAGACCGGCTTCGTATATAAGCGCCTCGGCTTCCGAGGAAGCCCTTATGAACTGGATGTCCCGGACCGCACTTACCAAAAGTTCCATACGCCTGTCCCTGGCGCGCCCCCTCTGGAAGTAAGAAGCGACCCTTTTCTTGAGGCGCCTCGCCTTACCCACGTATATGA
The DNA here is from genome assembly GCA_964527555.1 of uncultured Planctomycetia bacterium. Taxonomy (GTDB): domain Bacteria; phylum Omnitrophota; class Gorgyraeia; order Tantalellales; family Tantalellaceae; genus CAZGOG01. The sequence continues at coordinate 117,114 of CAZGOG010000001.1, forward strand.
TGCGTCCTTTCGAATCAAGGAACTTGTACACCCCGGGCAAATCGGGAAGCTTTTTTATCTGTTCTCTGAGCCTGCTGACGCTGTTCATAGTCCCTTAATCTTTTCCGTAACTAACACTTTTAATCTTCTTACGCTCTCAACCCTGAATATATAGGCAGCCGCTAAATAAACCATACCGCTTACAATGATAACGATTACGAGTCTTGAGAACACCAGAAAGCTTGAACGGCCCTCTCCCGCCAAGAGCATGCGCCCGGAGAAGAAAGTAAAGATCCCCATCACACAGGATGCTGTCAGGATGCGTCCGAAAGAGGAAAATATCCTTCCCGTACCGATATCGCCTATGCGTTTTTTTAGTATCACGTAAAGCATCACAAAATTGGTCATAGCGGCTATTGAAGTGGCCAGAGCCAATCCGCCCACTTTAAGGGGGAACATGAGTATCAGGTTAAGCACAAGGTTTACTGCCAGCGAAATGGAAGCGGTCCGGACGGGCGTGCGCGTATCACCCATCGAATAATATGTGCTGACCAGTATCTTTATGCCGGCATACGCGAAAAGCCCGAACGAATAGAAAAACAGAGCACTGACCGTTATCGAGGTGGAATACGCGGTGAATTCGCCCCTCTGGAAAAGTGTCCTTACAATAGGCTGCGCCAGGATCATAAGACCCACCGCGGCTGGTATCATGACCGCAAAGATCGTCCTGAGCGAAAAAGCGACGGTGTTTTTCAGCGCCTTCATATCCTTTGAAGCGACTTCCTTGCTCATCTTAGGAAGCGCCGCAGTAGCAAGCGAGATACCAAAGATCGCCAGAGGCAGCTGAACCAGCCTGTTGGAATAGTAAAGCGCCGCGACACCACCCGAGCCGACTATCCAGGCCAGCGACGCCAGTACCGTATCAATAAGGACACTTAGCTGATAAACCGCGGTACCCAGTGCCCTGGGGAAAAGAAGCTGACCTATTCTCCTGGCTATGGGATGCACCAGACGAAAGTCTTTTTTAAACCTGAACCCTCTTGAGCGAAGCGGCGGGATCTGCAGAAGCACCTCAAATACCCCGCCCAGTATAACCCCGATCACCAGACCCTGTATGCCTATAACGGGACAGAGAACTAATAGCGCCAGTATCATCGTCGTGTTAAGAACCACCGGCGCAAGCGCGGGAGTGGTAAAATAATGCAACGAGTTAAGAACCCCTTTACTGTATGCCACCATACCCAAAAGAAGAATATAGGGAAATACTATACGGGTGAGAAGCACTGTCGTCGCGAACTTCTCAGGGGACCGTAAAAACCCCGGCGCTATTACCCTGACCAGTAGCGGCGCAAAAACGACACCCGCTACCGACAATACCACCAGTACAGTCAGCATCAAGTTCAGTATTATCCGGGCTGCCTCCCAGTACTCTTCTTCCGTACGCGTATGCCTGTATTCGGTAAGTATCGGCACGATAGCCGCGTTAGTAGCCCCCTCGCCGACCATGTCCCTCAGCATGTTCGGAAGACGGAACGCCACAACAAAGGCCTGGGCGAATATACCGGTACCGAACCTGCTGGCGATAAGAATATCCCTCAAAAAACCCAGAAGACGGCTTGCGGTGGTCGCCGATCCTATTATTCCCGTTGATTTTATAAGTTTACGATTAGTCATAGTCAATGGTCTTTCTCATAATAACTGTGATTATCATAATAACACAAGTTCCCTTATATGTCATTTATGTTAAACTCAAGATGCCCAGATCAGCCGGAAGTACGCATAAAAAGCCGTTGACAAAAGAGGGGTGCTATGCTAAATTAAACATCCAAATCTATTGGCTAGACTACTTAAGGCAGTCTTGTGTATTTAAAAATAGTGGAGATATGAAATGGCGAATAAAAAAGCAGCGATTAAAAGCCTGAGAAAAGACAAGAAAAAACATGCTCATAATAAGGCGGTTTTATCCGAAGTCCGTACTCTTGCAAGAAGAGCACGTACCCTGATAGAGGCGAAGAACCGTGAAGAAGCGGATTCCGCACTTAAAGCCCTGGAATCTAAACTGGATAAAGCCTCTAAAAGTAACGTGATAAAAAAGAACAACGCTTCAAGGCGTATCTCTAGACTGCGCCGGGAATGGGCAGCTATCGGCAGCAAGGCGTAGATCTTACAATAAACTGAAAATTAAAAAAGCGCAAGGCAAAAAGGCCCTGCGTTTTTTTATGATATTATGCCGCCTGCAGGAACGCCTGCAGCTCTCTGTGGTATTCGAGAAGGTTCTGAACCGGCATGCGTGTTATGGGCGGCAGAGCAAGTGTGATAGCCAGGTTCATCCTTACCGCGGAATCCGGGTGGATCATGTTATCAAGAGTCTCTTCCGTTAATATTATGCTGTCTGCGAAGAACACCCCGTAAAGCTGCTGGAGCTTGGTGATTATGTTTTTCCTTACCCTTGGAAGTTCCGCCTCTTCCATCCTTTCGGTGTCCCTGGCCTGTGCCATAACCATTGAAACCTGCGCCAGTGCTATGGCCAAAGCCGCTTCAAAATTCCTGAACGCAACCCCTTTATCCTCAATGGAACTCATCTCTTCCAAAGCAACCGGGTACTGATTGGGCTGTAAAGTTATCTCTTTCTCCCGCGCCCACTCAAGCGACTCTTTTAACATAATGGGCACTTCGATCTGGTTCGCTTTTTTCTCGGCGTTTATCCGTTCTTTAAACAGCTGGTCGACATCATCGGCATTTATGTTTTTGAGGTATGCTTTCTCTTTTAGCTTTTCTTTTAAAATAGCCAGAGCTTCCGTTTCACCCGCGGCATTTTCGATCTGACTTTTCAATTCACTGGGCACCTCATCCTTACCCTTTAAAAATGCCGGCGCCTCAAACCTGAAACTCACGTTTTGAAGCTCCCGGCATGACAGGATCAAAAATGCCCATGTTTCCATGTTAGCTTCGAGATCCTCTTTAGGTATCAGTGAAAGGTCCACCGTTATCTCCACGGGAAGTATTCTTTCATGCGCCTTTGCCTCTTCCATTAGTTTCATTATGACACTAGTCACTCTGGCCAGGACCTGCTGGCTTAAACTGTGACTTCTCTTTATTATCTTTTCCGGCACTTCCCGAGAGGCATCACTTGTCTCGGGCAATAACCCTTCAAGCAAAAGATCTTCATCTTCGGCCCCGGCTGAGTCCTCAAGTTCTTCCCTTTCCGCCGGGATCCGGTATACCGTAAAGAACCGTCTTACCCCCTCGGTACAATCTTCATGATCAAAAACACAACTCACACTGCTAATCGAAATCTCGGACCCCGGATTCATCGTTTTTATTCTCTCCGCTTGAGCTAAGACTTTCTTTGCCTCTTCCCCGAACTTTCCGGGATCGGTATAATATTCGTCATCAACGGTCTTTTCATACAATATCTCCGCTATACCCGGCAAAACGACTTTGATCCTGAATCTTTTAAATCTATTGCCTCTTTGCTCCAGATCATACGTCTCAATAACGACTTCTGCCTCGGGATGTTCCTTGAGGGCTTCCCTGATTTCCGGCATGTGCTCCTTTGCCCTCTCAATAATATCCGTGCGGATCTTTTCATCGGAAAGATCGGCGCCAGCCGGCGGCCTCTTGCTGTAATCTGTGGGATACAAATCTCCGCCGTAAGTTTCAAAAACATCGGCTGCAACCAAAGCTCCGATACCGGCGTTTATCAGACGGCGTACGGCTTTCTGTATTTGACTGTTAACAAGCACCGCCGCTCTTTCTCTTCCAAGCTCTCTCCATATATCCGTTTTCTTTATGCATTCATGGACTATGTGCTTTTTATAATTTGCACGTCTCACGCTCTGAGTCTCTTCTTCTTTATACCCCGCCTCATCGGCTTGTTTCCGCGCTTCATACTCTTCAACAGCAGCTTCGATATTTAATCTGAGAAGTATCCTGAACTCTTCCTTTTTGTCTTTAGAGGAATTTTCTCTCCGGAGCATTTCTTCGACCTCTCTTTTGACTTCCTGATAGAAAACGGCGGGGTCTGTTCCCAAAGAGTTAAAGGCAGTTTCGGGCTTCCACTCTTCAAATATATCGATTTCATCGGTCTTGAATAAAACTCCCGTATGACCGTCCAGGACAACGGTCGAGCCTTCCTCAAGAGTGCTCTCCTTTATACCTGAAAACGTCTCATAAATGATTTTAAGACCATCCTCTGTAACTCTGGCATCTACTCCTATTAAAGCCGGAATGCCCGCTCCCCTCGCCTGGACGACTTCGTGGGTGGTTTCATTGCCGTAATTCGTCACAATACCGACCCTCTCTTTATTCTCCAGCATAAAAGTCGTTATGTCTCCCCTCGCCTCCTCTTCCGCCAGGAGTATCACATTGTCACCCTCATCGATAAACTTCCTGGCAGCTTCAAGACTTAAAGCAACTTTACCTTTAATAGCCCCGGCTAAATGCTCCGTCGCCTTCGTCAGTGGTTCTGCCTTTACATTGTCTTTTACTTTTAAAAACTTCCGGTTTTTCTCCGCTAAAGCGTATAATCTTGAAATATATTCGGCATGGTTTATGATCTTTTCTTTACGGTAATACTCGAGCACTTTATATTCCGCTTCCGGAGAAAGTCTGGCCGGACGCATCTGGACCAGGTAAAGTTTTCCGTCCTCTACCGAAAGTTCAAGTTCAAAAGCGATCTTGTACAACTTGTCCAGTATCCGCACTGCCCTGTAAAGTTCGTCACTTACGGTTTGAAACTGGCTTTGTATTTTATATTTGTCTTCACCCTTTGATATGCCCCACACCAGATCAGAGATAAGTCCTCTTCTTATCCATTTCCCGCTCAATCCTTCATACCCCGAGTCGGGATTTTTTGTGAAAAAAACAGCGCTGAAAGAGTTGTCGTTCGCGTTACCGAAAACCATATCCTGCAAAAGAATCGACATGCCCGCGTCCTCGGGCACGTTATTCGCTTTACGCGCCTCTTTTACCTTGTCACTTTTCCACAAAACGCCGAGATGCTTTAAAGCGGCAAAGAGCTGCTCGTTCGGATCTGGCGGGATCGCTAAACCTTTTCTCTCAAGATTCTCTTTATAAGCGGCGGAAATAGCATTCAGCTCTTCGACAGCCGCTTCCCTCAGGTGTTTCTCTCCCAGGATTCTTTTGCGGATATCTAATATTTCTCTTTCGTCGATATTAAATACAGTCTGAGCATAAGTGCGCAGAAAAAGCTCCTCTATCTCCGAGGCAAATTCTTCACCATACGCATTTTTGTACCAGTCTAATACTTCGTCCGTCAGACCGACATAAACCGTATCGAGCTCCCCCGGCATGGAGAACTCGGGGCTGCTTCTAACCGCTAACAAGAGAGGCTTGTCAGCTTTTCCGAAACTCTTGCCCGTAGCCTGCTCAAGACGAGGAATGGCCTCTTCCAGAAGTTTCGCTTTCATGCCGCTGGATACCCCCTCATCCGATATCTCGTTTTGAACATGAGCGGAAGATATAACAGCAAGCGACGGAAACGGAAGACCCGCTCTTACCATGTCGATAAACCCTTTACCCTTCCGGCCAAGCTGGCGCGGGAGAACCCCCTCTTCTGACCAATCTGCTTCCGCATCCAAAAAAGTATCTATTATCTGGCCGGATACATTTGTTGTTTTATACCGGAGCGGACCTGTGCCTGTGTGGATAGTTGCATATTCTTCCGCGCGCGGATCGACTGTTAAAAGATCCCGCAGGCTCAACTTCCCGGACCTAGCGGCAGTTCCTTCCGCCGGAAAGACTTCTTCGACAAAGCCTGATACCTCTTCAATAGCCACGCGCGAGCCATCTTCCTGGATACGGGAAATATTATTTGAAAGATCTGAAATATCCTCGGGCGTAAAAGTGATCCTGAATCTTTTTCCCTTATCCTCCCCGTGAAAGAGCTCCACCTCTATTATCAAAGAGTCTGCTAGATGCACCGGGTTCGAGACGACATTTAAGATGCGCATATTTCCCTTAAACGGATTATAATTGGCGGCGAGATTGCTATACCATTTGTCGAGTTCGCTGTTTATATCCTGAAACGGCCGGGTAATATCCTTCAAAGTGATCGCAAGAACCGCGGCAGTCTCGACTCTTAGTTGAGTTTCATACTCAAGCCCGATTATATTTAAAACAGGTTTAAAAATGGACTGGACCTGTAGGGTATCTTTTATCCCATAAGGAAGCGCCAATGCGACATTATTTATGAAAAAGAGACACACTATCCCGACTATAAGAATATTAAATCCTGTCTTTTTTCGAAAATTGATGATTTTCATATTAATACACTTCCCTAGCCGTGATTTTTCTGGCTTCTGCGCATAATTTGTATAAACAGTATAACAGAAAAATATTGTTAGTTCAATATAAAGTTAGATAAGTTTTGTATTCTTAACTTAGTATAAGTGTATTTAAAATAAAGACTTACAAATGAAAAACTGGATTTGGTTATTAAATTGCTTTTTTACAGTTTTCTCCGCACACATAAAGACTTCCATACTGTCGCCTCTTGCGATTAAATCGATGTTAACTGTCTTTTCTTTTTGGACAAATTATAATTTTTATTGACAAATTGTCCAGTATAGTGCGAGCTTGCCTTTGTGACAAATTGCCAAATTTGTTGCAAAGACATGCCTTCTTAATGTTTGACCTTTAGGATTCGTTACCCATTGTTGGAACAAAACACTAAACCTCAAATGTTGATTTCCATGCATATTTTGTTCAAAAAAGCTACCTGATATAGTATACTTGTGAAAGTATGGACACTAAAAACGTCTATGTTATTACAGGTCCGAACGGATCGGGTAAGACGACTTTC
>CAZGOG010000002.1:0-118786 GCA_964527555.1 uncultured Planctomycetia bacterium
TTATTTTTTTCTTATGGTACAAGCTATAATATGTGGAATAAAAAAATGAAAAGAGCAATCAATAACAAAAAAGAATCTATTATAAAATGTTACTTTTTAGTGCTATTTCGATAAATCATCCTCGTTTGATACGAATTGATACCATTTATACGGTATTTATAGTATAATGAGTAAATACTTAAAAGTCAAATTTTTTATTTGATTCTTATGAGTATATACTCGTTTGGTGAAATATATATTTAGAAAACGTTAAAGAAAATCAATATTTGCAGGATCAGGTTCGTATAGACCGCCCCTATGAAATCATCCAGCATGATCCCCCACCCACCCGTGAGATCCTCGGCGGATTTCATGGGATACACTTTCACGATATCGATGATGCGGTAAAGTATGAACCCCGTAATAACGGTAGGTATGGTTATAGGAACCAAGAGAAACGCCAAGAAAATACAGGCAAACTCGTCTATGACTACTATATAAGGGTCTTTAACCCCGGTTTCTTTAGAGACTTCACCTGAAGCTATTACCCCGAAGAAAAAAAGTAAAATAAAAAATACTATATACATGAAGAGGAATTTGTGCAGAAAAAGCACCAGAACCAGCCCCGCTAAACTGCCAACCGTGCCTGAAGCGACCGGGAAATACCCCAGCCCCCCTGCTGTAGCGATAAGCCTGTAAATCTTCGCTTTCTCCATCACACTCTTAAAAGTCATTTGCCCTCACTGTTAAATAAATAGTTTTTGTTGCCTATAAGATATGAAACACCGCTTATAATCGTCAAAGCGACTGTAATAAGCATCATTATAAAAATAAGCTGGCGGTACCAGTACTCAAAGGAAGCGTTCCAGAACCCGAAAGTCTTTACTCCTGCTTCCCTTATGATTATAAAGACGAGTATCACCAGTATCGACAAACACTGTGAAACTGTTTTGTGCTTACCGCCCACGCCTGCGGCAAGGACCTCATCATGCGTAAGCGCCCTTATGCGGATGCCCGTGATCAAAAGCTCCCTCATGATGATTATAACGACCATCCACGCCGGTATGAGCTTCATCTCGACAAACGCCAGGAAAGCGGCCAGCGTAAGTATCTTATCCGCAACGGGATCCATTATCTTGCCGAAATCCGATACGATATTGTATTTCTTGGCGATGTGTCCGTCCAGGTAATCACTGAAAGCAGCCAGAAGAAACACTACCAGCGCCATGCCCTTGGCAAACACCCCGCTTGAGAAGAGAAAGACCATGAACACAAACGTAAGAGCGATACGCCCTAGAGTGATCTTATTAGGCAAATTCATATGATCTCTCCTACAAGGTCGTATTCCATGCTGCCGGTTATGCGGGCGGTGCAAAACTGCCCGACTTTTCCGCTTCCTTTTAGATAAACGGAGCCGTCTACCTCGGGGGCATCCATCTGGCTTCTGCCCGTAAACTGATCGCTTCCGGAAGCGTCTTCCTCATCGATGAGGACTTTCACTGTACTCTCCAGGAGCCTTAGATTGTTCTCGGAAGAGATCCTCTGCTGGAGCCTCATCACCTCGTCAAACCTTTGTTCCTTGACTTCTATGGGGATCTGATTCTCGAAACCAAATGCGGGAGTGCCTTCTTCTCTTGAATATATGAACGCTCCCAGCCGGTCGAACCGGATCTCTTCCAGGTAATCTAAAAGCTCCCTGAACTCCTCATCAGTTTCTCCGGGAAAGCCCACTATGACGGAGGTCCTGAGTGTAAGACCATCCATCCTTTCCCTAAGTTTCTTGATAAGGGAAGTCATCTCATCCTTCTTCACGCGCCGGTTCATCACCTTTAGTATTCTGCTAGAGGCATGCTGTATGGGAAGGTCCACGTACTTACAGATATTATCTACCTCCGTTATCGTCTCTATAAGCTCATCAGTGAAGTGCGCGGGATGCGTATAAAGAAGTCTCACCCACCCCTCTTCCATTAAAGGGCTTACCTCCCGGAGAAGCCGGGCAAGCTCAGACTTGCCGCCTCTATCAATACCGAAGGAAGTGGTGTCCTGACCGATAAGCACAAGCTCCTTTATGTCGTTTTCTTCCTTAAGCGTCTCTATCTCTTTCAGGACTGACTCAATACTGCGGCTTCTCCGCGGCCCTTTAAGATTTGGAATGACGCAGTAAGAGCACCTGTTGGAACAGCCTTCCTGGATCTTTACGTAGGCGAAGTGCCCGGGGGTAAGGATCTTTCTCGAATACGTGTGGTCATACAGAAAATCCGGCTCTAAAGATACTTCTTTGATGCATCTATCAGAAAAGAGTTTCTCGAGCGCCCCGGGTATCTTGATAAAGTCACTGGTGCCGAAAACGGCATCGATCTCTTTGATCTGATCTGCCAGCTCCTTCGGGTACCTCTGTGGGAGGCATCCGGTAACTACGAGTTTTTTTATCTTTCCGCTTTTCTTAAGTTCCGCCAGCTGAAGCACCAGTTCTATCGACTCTTCCTTGGCGTCCTGTATAAAACCGCAGGTATTGACTATCGCGATGTCGGAGCCTTCCGGCTCCCCGGCGATCTCAAGACCCTTTCCCTCAAGAAGAGCCAAAAGGACTTCGCTGTCAAGGAGGTTGCGGGGGCAACCCAGACTCAATAGAAATACTCTTTTCATCGTTTGGTTAAAGCATCAGCTAAGGCGAGCTACCCACACATCGCCGATTTTGATCCCCTCGGAGGAAACGGTGATATTCTTTACAACGCCTGCGGCGATCATGCCTATCCTGCGTGTATTGACGATAAAGTCCAGCATCTCCGCCTTGCCTGTCCATACGGTGAGAGCGCCGTCTGAATTCCAGGTCTTTGAATCTCCCGCTTTCAGGGTCCCCGAGAAAACCACTTCGCTGCCTTTTTGCACCTGGAGCCACACTTCATCCCGGGCTCTTATGGTAAGGACAACGGAAGACGCCGGCTTGAGCATAGCGGTAGAAGCAGCGGCGGGCTTTTGAACCGGCTCGCTGGAAGCTATGACTTTTTCAGGTGCTTCCACTTTTACGGGGAGAGCCTTTTTCTCGATTTTGGGCTCTTGGACCCTCGCGCTTTGCACCGGAGTTTTCTTAGGCGGCGCGCTCCTGATCCTGGAGCGGACCATACCGATAAGGATAAAAACCAGGGATAAAAGCACGACTGAAAGAACGGCTATAACCGCCGTCTGCAGTCTTTTATCCCTCAGAAAAGAGAATATGTCGCTGGATCCGGCGCTTGCGCCTTCCTTCTCTTCCATTACCCCGAGGTTAAACTCGCGAGCCGAGATGGCCCCGGAAACCGACTCATACTTTTTTATTATGCTCTCGGTGTCAAGATCCAGGAACTGGGAATATTTTCTAAGGAAGCTCTTCATGTAGGTCTTACCCAGCCTGTCGAACACCCCGTTTTCGATGTCTCTTACCACATCCGGGTGTATGCGGCTTTTCCTCGTGACGTCCAGGACACTCATCTGGCGTTTCTGTCTCGCCTCAGCGAATATCTTACCGATCTCTTTAGTCGTTACCATGATTTTTACTCTTCGATCTCCTGAAGATCCTCTACCAGGATCTCCCTCGGTTTTGATCCGTTATACGCACCGACAATGCCTTCTTCTTCCATTATATCTATCATCCTGGCGGCTCTGGTATATCCCACACGCAGTTTTCTCTGTATCATCGAAACCGACGCCTGCCGAGTCCCGATGACTATCTTCACCGCCTCTTTATAAAGATCGTCTTTCTCCTGCTCTACCCCGACCGTCTTCCTCTCCTGTCTCTCGATGGCATCTTCGATATACTGCGGGGCGGCCTGGCTCTTAACGGCTTTTACGACGCTCTTGATCTCCGAGTCTTCCACCAGGCTGCACTGCCCGCGTATAAGAGAAGACTCACCCGGCTCCATCAGAAGCATATCGCCTCTACCGAGAAGTTTTTCCGCGCCGTTTGCGTCCAAAACCGTCCTTGAGTCGACTTTAGAAGCGACTTTAAAAGAGATCCTTGCCGGGAAATTGGCTTTGACGACCCCGGTGACCACGTTTACCGAGGGCCTCTGGGTCGCAAGTATCATGTGTATCCCGGCGGCGCGTGCGAGCTGAGCGATACGTGTTATCGCGGTCTCCACATCCTGCTGGGCTACTATCATGAGGTCCGCCAGCTCATCCACGATGACTATGATGTACGGAAGGGGTTCATCGTCTTGCGCTTTTCTTTCTTTGTAGGCGGTTATGTTCCTTACGCCTTTTCCGGCGAAGACCTCGTAACGCCTTTCCATCTCGCTTACCACCCAGTTTAAAGCGGCTGCCGCTTTTTTGGAACTCGTCACTATCGGCGAGACCAGGTGCGGTATGCCTTCGAACATCATAAGTTCCACCCGTTTGGGATCTATCATAAGAAACTTAAGCTCTTCCGGCGTGGAATTAAAGAGAAGACTGCTGATAATACAGTTTATGCAGACGGTCTTGCCGCTACCCGTGGCACCGGCGATGAGGAGATGCGGCATCTTACCCAGATCCGTGATTATGGGCCTTCCGGAAATATCCTTACCGAGGGCGAGTTTAAGAGGCTCATCATCCTCGATATACTCTCTCGTCTCAAGTATGTCCCTGAGGAGCACAAGTTCGCTCTTGTCGTTGGGCACCTCGATACCGATGGTACCCTTGCCCGGAAGAGGCGCGACTATTCTTATATTCGAAGACTTCATCGCCAGGGATATATTATCGCTCAAGGAAGTTATCCTGTTGACTTTCGTTCCCACGGCAGGTTCCAGTTCGTACATGGTTATTACGGGGCCTCTATTGATCTTAACGACTTTGGCCTCTACGCCGAACTCAAGAAGAGTCCTCTCCAGTGTAGCGGCTTTGTTCTTAAGGTTCTCCTCGCGCTCCTTCACGTTGGCTTTGGAAGCGGCTTTCAGGAGACTAAGCTGCGGTAACTTATAGTCGACTTTCCCGCCGCTCGCCTGACTAGAGGCGCTGGAGACGCGTACGGGCTTGCGGGCGGCCTTTTCAACCTTGGGCGGCGTGACAATCTCAGGTTCCCCCGCCAGAGGTGATGAAACTGTCTTCTTCGCTTTTGCCTCGAGGGAAGCCTTGCGCGCCAGGGAGGTCCTGCGCACCTCTTCCACCTGTTTTCTCATCGCTGCAAGCTTTTTGGATATCTCTTCACGGGCGGATCTCCTTGTAGGCTTCTCTTTGGCAAGGAGCGAAGCGGATCTTTCCTTCCTTTCAGGCGCCCAGGATCTTACCTTCTGCGGCGCCTCTTTGATAAAGTTAACTGCAGCGACCAGAATAGGCAGGATCAAAAACTCCGTGGCTATCAAAACCGAGAGGATGATCATCGCGATGATAAAGACTGTCGCGCCCACCCTGCCGAGATACTCAAGCAGGAAACTGGAGACAGCGCTACCGACAAGCCCCCCGCTGGCAAACGCCATCGTCCGGCTCGCCTCAGCCATCATGCTTAGCGAGGCGCTTACCGCCGTAGCCAGGACGATAGTTCCGAAAAACTTGAAAGAGATCTTCCTGGCTTCTATCTGCAGAAGGCGCGAGATGCCCCATACAAGCACAAGAGCGGGTATGACATACGCGGCGCCCCCCATGAAGAAAAGCAAAACGCCTCCCACGTAGGAACCCACGACTCCGGTCGCGTTCTGGGGCGAGATATTAGGCATACCCGTGTAAAACGGGAGATCCTGTTCGCTGAAAGTGAATATGCTCAGGAAGAGAAACAAACTCACCGCAAACAGTAAAACAGCTATTATCTCGTTTTTTCTTGTCTGGTCCATAAAAACGCCTTTTTCTATTTTCCCAAGAGGATCACGCCTGTGCCTACCAGAAAACAATATATGCCGAAAACAAAGAGCTTCTTGCCGCTCATGACCCGCCACAAAAACCTTAAACTTACCAGTCCCGCCGCAAAAGCGCACAGCATGCCGCTGGCGTACGCCGCAAAGTTTCCCGCTAGAGCGCTTTCCGAGCCCAGTTTCAGGGTCTCGTAGACAGTCGCGCCTATGATCGCGGGGATCGCCATCAAAAAAGAAAAGTTAAAAGCTGTTTTAGCATCCATCCCGCTTGCAAGGCCCGCGGATATCGTCGCGCCGCTGCGCGAGATGCCCGGGATAAGCGCAAACGCCTGAGCGATCCCCACGATAAAGGAACTTGTAAAAGCGGGGCTTGATCCTCCGCGCTTCCTCATCCAAAGAACAACCTGTCCGGCAAAAAGCATAAACGCCGTCACCAAAAGCATGAACGCCACGGCCCGGACGCTTGAGCGCACCTTGAGTATCTCTTCTGAGAAAAACAGAGCCGCAACTACCGCCGGTATAGTCGCGATGATTATGCAAAAGAGCCACTTTGTGTTTTTCTCACGCACTAAGGCGGCTATATCCTTTGCAAAGTAAAACACGACCGCTGCCAGCGTCGCCACGTGGAGCCATATATCAAAAAGAACGCCCGTCTCTGGAAGACCGAGGAGACTGCGCATAAGAACCAGATGCCCGGAGCTTGAGACCGGCAAAAACTCCGTAAACCCCTGCACAGCTCCCGATACCAAAGCTTCCGTTATTGTCATTTTTTATATACCAGTGTGACCGAACCCGCCGTGCGCCCGGAGAGTCGCGTCAAGCTCTTCCGTCTCCTCGAAATCCGCGCGGGTAACCTCGCGTATGACCATCTGCGCGAGCCGGTGCCCCCGCTCTACCACAAAATCCTGTTTGCCCAGGTTTATCACGATCAGGTTCACAAGTCCCCGGTAGTCGCTGTCAATAGTCCCGGGAGTATTAACCAGCGTTATGCCGTGCTTTAAGGCCAGCCCGCTCCTGGGGCGCACCTCAGCTTCATACCCTTCGGGAATAGCTATATATATGCCGCAGGATATGAGTTTTATCTCACCGGGCGATATGACCACTTTCCCGTCCACATCGGCGCAAAGATCCACGCCGCTGGAACCCGTGGTAGCATAACCCGGGATAGGCAGGTCCCTGGCGCTTTCTTTTCGTTTTATTTTAACTTTTATCGTTTTCAACTTGTTTTATGCTGAGTTTAACGCGGCCCTTGTCGTCAATGCCGATGACTTTTACCTTCACAATGTCGCCTTCAGAGACCACGTCCGCCGGATCTTTCACATACCCTTTAGAGATCTCAGAGACGTGTACAAGCCCGTCACGGCCCGGCAGGTACTCGCAGAAAGCTCCGAAATCCATCAGTTTGACTACTTTCGCGGTATAGACTTTGCCGACTTCCGGCTCTTCTATAATGCCTTTTATTATCTCAACGGCTCTATCCAGCGATTCCTTCTTGGAAGAAGCCACCTGACAGGTGCCGTCATCGTTTATGTTTATATCCGCGCCGGTCTCGGCTATTATCCCGCGGATGACTTTACCGCCGGAACCGATCACGTCCTTTATCTTCTCCGGTTTTATCTTAAGAGTGACTATCCTGGGAGCTTCCGGCGAGACTTCCTTGTTCGGTTCGGAAATGGCCCCGTCCATGTTCCTGATGACTTCAAGACGCGCCCGCTTGGCCTGGGCGAAAGCCTCTTTCAGGATATCGTAGCCGACACCTTTTACTTTTAGATCCATCTGGACGGCAGTTATGCCCTCTTTTGTCCCTGCGACCTTGAAATCCATATCCCCCAGGTGATCCTCTGCCCCGGCGATATCGGTAAGTATCGCATAATCCCCGTTATCCTTCACCAGGCCCATCGCGACACCGCCGACCGCATCGCTTACAGGCACGCCCCCTGCCATAAGCGCAAGGGAACTTGCGCATACCGTGGCCATGGAACTGGAGCCGTTAGACTCAAGTATCTCCGACACCAGGCGTATAACATACGGGAACTTTTCCTTTTTCGGAAGAACCGGCGTGACGGCTTTCTCCGCCAAAGCGCCGTGCCCTATCTCACGTCTTCCCGGACCTCTCATGGGGCGGGTCTCGCCGACGCTGAAAGACGGAAAGTTATAATGAAGCATGAAAGACTTAAGGCTTTCTCCCGCAAGCGCATCTATCCTCTGCTCGTCCGCTTCCGTCCCTAAAGTAACAACGACGAGCGCCTGCGTCTCACCGCGCGTGAAGAGGCCCGAACCATGCGTGCGCGGAAGGATGTTTATCTCCGAGGTGAGCGGGCGTATCTGATCAAAGGCTCTTCCGTCGATGCGTCTTTTCTCCTTGAGGATGATACCGCGTACTATCTCTTTTTCTATTTTTTCCAGGATGGGGCTGATCTCTTTTTCTATGCCCTTCTCTCCCGTGGGGTCTTCTTTTTCTATCAGCTCTTTTTTAAGCGCGTCAAAATGCTCTATCCGCTGCTGCTTCTCCGAAACCTGCAGGATCTCTTTTATCTTTCCGGAAAATTCCCTCTTGATCCTCTGGTATACATCTTCCTCTATCTTGGCTATAGTGATATCGTCTCTTTTGGATTTACCCGCTTTTTTCTGAAGCTCCTTCTGCAGACCCAATAAGGGTTTCAAGCTTTCATGCCCGAACTTTATGGCTTCTATCATCTTCTCTTCTTGAATCCGGTCCGCTCCCACTTCAAGCATTATCACGCTTTCTTCGTTGCCGACCACGACCAGATCGAGTTTGCTGTCCTCAAGCTCTTCGAACGTGGGGTTTAAAATAAACTCATCATTGATAAGCCCCACTCTCACCCCGCCTACGGGGCCGTGGAAAGGAATCTCGGAAATAGTAAGAGCCGCGGAAGCGCCTATTAATCCCAACACGTCAGAGTCGTTCTTCCCGTCGGAAGAAAGGACCGTTGCGACCACCTGCACTTCGTTGAGCATGCCTTCCGGGAAAAGAGGCCTTATGGGTCGATCGATCATCCTGCAGCTCAGTATCGCTTTCTGGGAAGGTCTGCCTTCTCTCTTGAAAAACCCTCCGGGTATCCTGCCGGCCGCATAAGTCTTTTCCTGATACTCAACCGTAAGAGGGAAAAATCCCCCTTCTTCATTAGCGTTCTTCGCACAGCAACAAGTAACAAGCACCATGGTCTCACCGTACTGCACGGTGACAGACCCTCCTGCCTGTTTCGCAAGTTTCCCTGTACTTATTACAAGTTCTTCCCTACCAAGTCTAGTTCTTACTTCTTCCATTTCTCCTCAATTCTATTATTTGCTCCAGGATAGCTTTTTAAAAAATATTGATAGAAGCGCCATTACTTCCTCAGTCCAAGCTTTTTGATAAGACCCTGGTATTTATCATTGTTTGACGATCTCAGATAACTGAGAAGCTTTCTTCTCTTGTTGACCAGCATAAGAAGCCCCCTTCGGGAATGATGATCCTTCTTGTGCTTCTTAAAGTGCTCCATGAGACTGTTGATCCGCTCGCTAAGAAGCGCTATCTGGACCTCCGCAGACCCGGTATCTGAATCGTGCTGCTTGAAAGTACCTATGATTTCCTGTTTTTTCTCTTTCACTATAGCCATATCACTCACCTCCCATCAAGGCCGTTACTTCACATTTTATATACGGTAACGTTTGCTAATTTAGCACATAAAATAACTTTTGTAAATAGTATTAATAATGAATAGCGGCGTAAACGGGTAAATTCCATGCAGGCGGCCAAAAGGCGCGGGTTAAGGCTATCTGTTATATATACTTATACCTTTTTATCTTTAGAAGCACTTTTTTGCTTTCAAGTATAGTTTTTGCCTTTTTTATATCTTCTGCGATTCCTTTTTTAAGAGCTTCTTCACTTCTAAACTTCTTCTCGCGTCGGAGCCTCTTCAAAAAGAATATCTCCATAACACGTCCGTAAAGCTCCCCTTTAAAATCAATAAGGTGCACTTCGATGTGGGGTTCCTTTCTCTTTTTTAACCTTGAGCCGAAAAACGTAGGTTTAAACCCGATATTCAGCACTCCGTCAAGAAGAGTGCCGTCAAGATCGACTTTCACCGCATACACCCCGGGGGGAGGTATCACCTCCTGGTGAGGATCTATATTAGCCGTGGGGGCTCCAAGAGCTCCTCCCCTTCTCTCCCCGCTTACCACCGTGCCCAGGACAGATACGGGCCGCCTGAGAAGTTTCTCGGCTTTCCCGATATCGCCGCGCTTGATAAGCTCTCTAAGCCAGGTGCTGCTTACGATCCTTCTTCCCTTTTTAACCGGCTGGACCGCCCTTACGTCTATACCGAAAGCTTTGCCGATCGTCTTTAAAGAGCCGACGTTCCCGCTTCTTGCTCTTCCGAAATGAAAGTTACTCCCGACATAGACCAGACGCGTGCCTATGCCGCTTAGGACGCGCCTGGTAAACTCTTCCGGAGTCATACCTGCGATAAAATCGGTGAAACTTATCACGACTGCGGCGTCCACGCCCATCTTCTCGAAAATAAAGAGACGGTGCTCAAGCGACATGATGCGCGGAGGTTTTTTCGCGGGCGCAAGTACCGTCTGGGGATGCGGATCGAAAGTCATAATGACCCTATCCCGTTCATAATCCCGGAAGGCGAGAATTTTCCTGATAATGCGTTTATGCCCGATATGTATACCGTCAAATATGCCGATAGCGACTATCGGGTCCTTGAGCTTCTCTTTTATGTCTCTATATCCGTATAATACTTTCATTGAAAGTTTCTTTGTCCATTTCTTTTAACCGCGACACCGAAAGCGCCCCGCAGGAAGAAAAGTCCCCGGACCTTACGCGCTCAAGTTCCACCAGATGCGCGCCGCAGCCCAGGCTCTCGCCTATATCCTCGGCGAGCTGCCTTATGTAAGTCCCCTTGCTGCATACCACCTGAAACCTGACAAGGGGCAAATCCACGCTCTCAACTTCAAGTTTCTTTATGACGATTTTCTGCGGTTTTCTTTCGACTTCTATGCCCTTGCGGGCAAGTTTATACAAGCGTCTGCCTCCTACGCGTTTGGCCGAGACCATGGGAGGGGTCTGCTCCGTCTCGCCGAGGAACCGGCGGAAAACCTCTTTTATCTCCTCTTGCGTGGAAGTGACTCCCCTGGTAGAAATTATAGAACCCTCGCAGTCCCCGCTGTCGGTCTTCTCGCCTAGTTTCATGGAAGCGCGGTATTCTTTCTCTTCAGCCGAAAATTTAGCGGAGAGTTTCGTGGCCCTGCCCAAGAGAAGCACAAGGACGCCTGTCGCGTTAGGGTCAAGAGTGCCGGCATGCCCCACCTTTTTTATGCCGAACCTCCTCCTTACCAGTTCCACGACGTCGTGACTGGTCATGCCTTTTTCCTTGTCTACCACCAGTATCCCGAAAGGATCCTGAGTCATCTGCTTCAGTTTTTCCCCTCTCTATCCAGGCTCTTCCTCACCTCGGAAAGGACTTTTTCTTTCGCCTCGCTTAGAGTGCATTCAATCAGGCACCCGGAAGCCTGCGCATGCCCCCCTCCTCCGAAATGTGACGCTAAGACGTTTACGTCGACTCTGCCCGAGGAACGAAAACTTACATTTACGCTACTGTCGCCGCCCTCCTTGAAAAAAACAGCCACTTCAACGCCTCTTATGGAACGCGGGAAATTAATAAATTCGTCCGTGGAGATGATATCCACTCCCTCCTGGCGGTACATGTCTCTGGTAAGGGTCATCTGCGCCAGGCGCCCCCCATGCTCGACCTCGAGTGTGGTTAAAGCCCTGCCCAAAAGCCTGACCTCAGCGGTAGATTTACTTTCAAAGATCTCTTTGTGCATTGTTTTCGGGTTAACGCCGCTGGCGATAAGCTCACCGGCCACTTTATGCGTATTGGAAGAGGTATTATCATA
Organism: uncultured Planctomycetia bacterium; assembly: GCA_964527555.1. Classification (GTDB taxonomy): domain Bacteria; phylum Omnitrophota; class Gorgyraeia; order Tantalellales; family Tantalellaceae; genus CAZGOG01. Next base: position 11,688 of record CAZGOG010000002.1, read on the forward strand.
ATTGAACATGCCCGTGTCGGTGACGATCGCCGCGTAGATGACCGTTGCCAGGTCTTTATCAACGGTGATACCGAGATTTTTTATGAGGCTGAATATCATCTCTCCCACGGAACTTGCCTCCGGCTCGACCCAGTTGACATCCCCGAAAAATTCGTTGCTTACGTGGTGGTCGATATTCACGACGAAGGGTTCCCCCTCGACCAAGCCGTGCACCCTTCCCGTGCGTTCCTTGACGGGACAGTCCACAACGACAAGCACCTCCGCCTTGAAATCCCGGGGCACTTCACGCAAGATCGACCGGGAGCCGGGCAGAAAAAGAAGGTTCTCGGGCACTTCATCATGGTTCACCACAGCGGAACGCTTCCCAAGTTTTTTAAGGAGGGCATGAATAGCCAGCTGGCTGCCTACTGAATCGCCTTCCGGGTTGATGTGGGCGGTTATGAGAAAGTTGTCTTTCTCTTTAAAGACTTCCAGGACCCTGTTTAAACTCTTCTCGTCCATCATTCATCCTTTCTTAAGCGTTATCACCCGCACTTTCTTTTTCCTCTCTCGAGAACTGGTACACATACATGCTGACAAGTCTGGATACCAGTAAAGCCACAAACAAAACACCTGTTACGGCCTCAAGCACAGCAAAGGATTGAGCCGCGGTAGTTACCGGTATTATATCGCCGTATCCTACCGTAGTCAGTGTCATGAAACTATAATAGTTAAAAGTAGCCCATTTCTCAAGGGCGTGAGAGCCAAAGACGCTGCCGACGCTAAAAGAGTCGGGGGCGCTGAGTTCGATCAGCGCGTAGATCATGGCCCAGCTGATCCCAAAAAGCAGATACGTGCTGACTGCCCCGCTAAGGACGTCCGCCGAGACTTTTTTGGCGCGCATCAGATACCTCAGCATACAGAACACCGTAAAAAGACAGAACAGCATAACAAGAGACAAAGTGATGACATCTATCGCGGGATGCGGTGAAAGCTGATCCAGCCATATCAGCATGACGGACGGCAATCCCAGCGACATGGAGATGATAATGTTAATGCGCCGGGTGCCGCTTACCGCATACACTCCGCTGATCAGAACAAAAGTGAAAAAAAGCGTCATTAGTTTGCCGGCCAGTATCCTTCCCTCAACAAAAGGAAGGGCAAAAAGCAGAAACATTAAACATGCGGCCAGATAAAAAAGTTTTCCTCTTTTTTCCATGATCCTCCTAAATATATTGTGTCTTGGTCTTAAAAATAATTTTCTTTAGAGCAATGTCCGGAGGCTTAGTCCCTGAATTCTATTCTTCAGCGGTATGTTCTTTTCTGATCCTGTCAAAGATACTGTCTATCTTTTCCTTCTTCTCTTCGGCCACGTCTTCCCTGAACGATATCCTGGGGATAAACTTCAAAGAGATCCTTTCGGCAAGTTCGTGCCTTATGAAACTCGCCGAACGCTTCAAACCCCTGGCGACATCTTCTTTCTTATTATCCCCGCAGGAAGGGATATAAAACACTTTGGCCAGTTTGAGATCCCGGGTCACTTCGACCTTTGTGATGCTGACATCTCTGGCCCTGGGATCGTTGACCTCTTCCTGCAGTATGGAGGATATCTCCCTTTTTATCATCGCTTCTACCCTAGCCATCCTGTCTATCATCTTATGGCCGCTCCTCTTTCCTATGCGCCTAAAGCATCTCTACCGAGTAATCCACTACCATCACTTTTTTCTCGTCCTCTATGAAACTTATTATGCCGTCCAAACATTTTGAAAGGTGTCTCTTGTCGTTTGATACAGCTGCTATACCCAGGACTGCCGTCTGCCACTTGTCCATCTCTTCTATCTCGGCGATGGAGACGTTGAACCTGTTTTTTATGCGGTCTTTAAGGCGGCTCAAGACCCTGCGTTTATCCTTAAGGGAGGCGCTTTCCGCGATATGCATCTCTATCCTCATCGCGCCTATATTCATACGAACCCTCTCCAGCTACAGTTATTTCTTTTTCTTGATGAGGCTTCTCAGGTACTTCATCTCATCTTTCTTGGTGGCTAGACCCCCGTCAAGTTTCCTGAAAAGGACCTTGCGGAAGACTTCCGTATATCTGGGGCCGGGAGGGACCCCTTCTTTCTTAATATCGTGCCCTTTTATCTTGAGTTTCATGCCGTTATACTCAGAAAGGAACTTCCTGAGACGTCTGCGCGCAGCGGCGGATCTGGTCCTTGCCATGACGCAAAGCGTGGCTTCATGTGAAAGCGGCTCGAGTACGCTGTAGATGAGACTCGCAGGCATCCTCTCCTTCGAAGAAAGCCGGCGTATGGTCTTATCAGCGCGCTCTTTGTAGGCTCTCACGCGTATATTAGTGCTTCTGGTAAAAACAAATTTTTCCAGGACTTCCTCCACTTCCACCATCGTCAGCTTATCGACTAAAAGCATGAAATTCATCAGCCACGTGTCGAGTTTTCTCTTACCGACAGCTTTAGCCTCATACCACTTGATGCACTTTCTCAGTTCGTCCAGCGTCTTCTTTATCGACTGGCCGAGGACAAGATGCGGATGTATAAACCGAAGCTCATGAAGCTCTCTCATCCGAAAAATCGCTTTCTCCGGATGCTTCTCCTGCAGTATAAGAATCAGCTCGTCACGTATCCTCTGGTTCTCCGTCCTCTGGAACATCTCGCGTTTTACCGCGTGCGTGATGAGGTACTCCGTATGTTTATCGATCGTGAAACCGAACCTCTGCTCGAACCTGACGGCCCTGAAAATACGCGTGGGGTCGTCTATAAAACTTTTGTCATGCAGTATCCTTATGACGCCTCTTTCCAGGTCCTCAAGCCCCCCGAAAAAGTCTATAAACAGGCCGAAGTTCTTCCGGTTTATGCTCACCGCCATGGCATTTATGGTAAAGTCCCTCCTGTAAAGGTCTTCCCTCAAAGAGCTGAATTTGACTGTGGGAAGCGCCGCGGGTTTTTCATATACCTCTTCCCTGGCGGTCGCTACGTCTATCTTGAACTTGTTGTCCGAGTGAAGGGGAGGCCCCAGCCAACCGGGCCACTCTTTGACTACGGTTGAGGTGCCGAACTTTTTGTGGATGACGAGTGACCCCTTCATCTTATCCGCCAGGATCTTACCGAAGTGCATAGCGTCCCCTTCCACAACGATATCAAGATCGAAATTCTTCTCGCCCATCACCAGATCCCTCACAAACCCTCCCACAAGAAAGACGTTTATCCCGAGTGCGTCCGCTTCTTTTCCGATTAATCTGACTAGCTGCATAAGCCTTCCAGGCAAAGCTTTCGTCATCTTGCCGGATAAGTTCGCGAGCTGGGGGCGCGCCTCAGACTTCTGCGCGAAGAAAGAGCCGTGCACTTTCTTTAAAACGTCCGTCCTCGTGACTATACCGACGAGTTTATTGTCTTTTATGACGGGTATGCGGCCCTTATCCTTTTTCATCATGATCTCTCTTATCCTGTAGAGGGGCTCTTCCGGGGACACAGAGATGAGCGGGGTCGTCATATACCCTTTAACCCGGGCGTGGCCCATATCGTGCTTAAGCGCTTTTTTGAGGTTTCCCAGCGTGGTCATACCCACCAGTTCCGATTTTTCGTTGACTATCGGCGCGCCCTTGTAGCCAAGCCTCTCGAGCTTCTTGAACACCTCGCTTACCTTTTCGTCCTCCGAGACGGTCACAACGGGGAAACTCATGATGTCTCTGGCGTATACTTCCGGTTTGGTGGCCCGCCTGATAAGCCGGATGATCTGCGATTTGACCTGTTTGATAGACTTGCCGTCAACCCTGGCGCTTGCCGCCTGAGAATGCCCTCCCCCATGGAAATGCACCAAGAGCTTATTGACGTCTATAAAATCAAGACGGCTCCTTGCAAGTATCCTTATCTTGGTGCCGGTTTTGAATATCGCAAAAAGTACCGGGAAATTCTCGACGTCCTGGAGCTTGTGCACGACCGCACCCATCTCGCCGTCAAAGTGCTGGGCATCGATCTCGGCAAACGCCACGGAAATACCGTTAACGTCTACCGCCTGAGTCGATTCGAGAAGCGCCACAAGCGCGGAAAGCTCACCCCCGGCAAGTTCCCTGTTAAGGTAAGACGAAACAGCGTTTAAGTTCGCTCCCGTCTCGAGAAGGCGGCCCACCATATCCACGTCAAGTTTGGTGGTAGCCGAATACGACAGGGAACCGGTCTCCTCGTATATCCCCAGAAGCATGAGAGTCGCCTCAAGCGGCGTGAACTTAAGCCTGCCTTTCTTCTTCAATTCCTCAAGGATGATTGAGACGGTGGCTCCCACTTCCTTAAAGACATCTTTATCGGCCTTTATATCGAAACGGCTCCTCGGGTGATGGTCGTAGATATGAACGGAGAGGTTCTTTTTATCAAGAAGCGCGGCTGCCTCGCCTATGCGGGACTTATGGCGGTTGTCCACGATTATGAGCCTCGTAACATCGTCCATGCGGCAGGTCTTCTCGGACTCTATCTTTATCTTGTCTTTTATCAGCGCCAGGAAACTGCGCACGGCTTTCTCCTGGGAACCGGGCAGGAGAAGCCGTGCCTTAGGATAAAGTTTGCCGGCGGCGACGAGCGAACTTAAAGCGTCAAAATCGGCATTGATATGTGTCGTTATCAGGTCCATATTAGGCCCTTGGATGAAACTCTTCGTGGATCTTCTTCAGTTTCTCTTTGTTAACATGCGTATAAACCTGAGTAGTAGAGATATCGGCATGGCCCAGCATTTCCTGCACGCCTATGAGTTCCGCGCCCCCTTCCAACAGATGCGTGGCAAAAGAGTGCCTTAAGGTATGCGGGGTGATGCGTTTTTTTATGCCGCTCTTCTTCGCATATTTCGTTATCATCTTCCAGAGACTCTGGCGGGAGATCTTCCTGCCCAGCTTCGACAGAAAAAGATGGTCATCCCCGCTTCTTTTAAAAAGCCGGGGTCTTGCGTCCTCCAGGTATTTGGAAATAGCTTTCTCTGCGGCCCTTCCTATGGGTATGATCCGCTCCTTACCGCCCTTACCCCTGCACTTTACAAAGTTCGCTTCCAGGTTGACGCTTGGTTTTTTTAAGTCTGTGACCTCCGAGACCCTGAGGCCCGCGGCATACATAAGCTCGAGTATGGCTCTATCCCTCAGGCCCACCCATCCTCTTTTATTCGGCGCCTCAAGCAGCCTCTCTACCTCGTCTTTGGTAAGAACATCCGGTATAGTCTTCCACACTTTGGGAGTATCAACGGCGCCTGCGACATTCTCCGAGACGATTCTCTCGGCCACCAGGAACTTCCAGAACGTCTTCATCGCCGCAAGATTGCGGCCGATACTCGAGGCGGAAAGCCCCTGGTCCTTAAGCAGCATCAGGAAATCCACTATGTCTTCCCTCCGCACGCGGGAGAAGTCCTTGCCTATTTTTTTGAGATACTCGGCAAACTTCCTCATGTCCCGCTTGTAGGAAAGCATCGTGTTGCGGCTCACCCCGCGTTCGACTTCCAGAAAATATATAAAGTTATCTATGTGATCTTTCATATTTCTAAAGATGCAAAGGATTGTGTCTTTTCTCGTAGCCTATCGTCGTCTGGGGTCCGTGGCCGGGGAAGACTTTCACCGAATCGGGAAGCATAAAGAGCTTCTCTTTTATGGATTTTTCCAGAGCATGGTAAGAGCCGCCGGCTAGATCCGTCCTCCCCACGCCTTCGAAGAAAAGCGTGTCACCGGTAAAAAGCAACTCGCCGCATCTGGCGGAGATGCCTCCCGGGGTGTGCCCGGGCGTATGGATGACTTCGAGGCGAGTGCTCCCCACCTCGATTATATCGCCATCGGATAAAAGTCTCGCCGTCTCCGGCGGAGCAGTAGTCTCTCCGTGCATAAAAGAAAGGTTCCTGAGAGGATCCTTCAGGCATGCCTCATCGAGCTTGTGAATAAGTACCGGATAGCCGAAAGCCGCGTCAGCCGATATGTGATCGGCATGGCCATGCGTGTTCAGGATATAAAGCACCTCGATGCCGTTATTTTTGATGTAGCTTGTGATCTCTTTTTCATACGCGCCGGGGTCTATCAAGATCCCTTTATGCGAATCTTTTTCCCACAAGAGATAACAGTTCGTCGCAAGCGCGCCCACGACAAACTTCTTAAGAACAGGCGCTTCAACCTTCCCTGAAATCACTTCTTATATACCCCCGCATGTCATTATATGAAAAGTTGTCCTTTATCTTTTTGCCGACTCTTTCAATGCTTCTCCTTATAAAAACCTCGTTAGCCGGGGTGACTTTTTCTTCCTTGAGAGTCTTCTCGATCCCCATCATCTCGTCAGTCAGCACTTTAAGCTGTTCGTACTTTTCATCGACAAGCATGTTCTGCATATCCATGAGGTTAGAGACTATCTGTTCGGCGGCCACTACCTTTTTCTTGTGATTGGAGTCTGAAAGCACGTTTAAAAGTTCCCTCTGCCAGCTCTTCCAGAATATATACCTCTTCGTGTAGAGATCGAGCGAGGGATGGACGTCATACTCCCTTACCGTGTAATAACGCTGCATCGTCGTCTCTTCCTTGTCTTTTCTGACGAATTTATCCCTTAGCTGGGAACATCCGGAAAGTGCTGCTGTAAATACAAAAACGCCTACCAGAAAACCGGCAATTCTAAGTGTGAAAAACCTTTTCATATACCTCTCTTTCCATTATCTTCCTTGGAGCAGTCTGTCTCCCAGAACTTTCGGGAGCCCCGCGTTTATGATACGCTCTCTTGCTTTTTCAACATCATATTCTATTCTTCTAAACTCCACTTCGCTTCTAGCGGGATCATATATGCAGTAAGAAGCGCGCCTGTCGCCGTCACGGCTCTGGCCGACACTGCCTGCGTTTATTATGTACCGGGCGCCTTCCTCAAGAACGAACTTTCTTTTATAAAGCTCGGTGAGCTTCGTCCCTTTAAGAACAAAGACCCCGGGCACGTGCGAGTGCCCCACAAAGCATATCTTCGTCTTAAGAACCTCAAAGGTACGCATCGCATCGATACCGCTCATCATATAAATAAACTCTTCCGGCAAGTGGAGCGTGCCGTGCGCTACCGTAAAAAGTTCCTCTTCAAGTACAAGATCGAGCGTCTTAAGGTAACTCCTCCCCGAGGCGGAGAGGTGCTCTTTCGCCCAGAGGACGGCCTCTCGTGCCGCCTCGTTAAAATTGGCTATATCCGCTCTGTCTATGACAGCCGCGTCATGGTTACCCAGGATGTTTTTACACCCGAGCGAGACGATCTTATCTATACACTCGTCCGGGCTTGCGCCGTAACCCACGACGTCTCCCGCGCATATTATAGAGCTGGCCTTCCCCCTGGGGAAGGAACCGATCACAGCCTCAAGGGCCTCAAGATTGCCATGAATATCAGAGATGACGATATATTTCATCCGGCTAATGGAACCTTATCTGGAACTGGCTAAACTCTCCGGTCGCTTCCTGCCACTTGACCTCTAGATCATGTATACAGGCGCACATCTCTTCGCGCAGTCCCTCAACAAGCGCCTCCAAACGCCACTTATCACCTTCGGCGACAAGTTCAACGCTCCCGTCGGAGAGGTTCTTAACGAACCCGTTTACATCAAACTTAGAAGCCAGCCTCACAGCGGCGAACCTGAAACCCACGCCTTGGACTTCCCCCCTATAAAGTACATGGATTCTCTCGTTTTGACTCATGGCAGGAAAGAGGGTCTTTAAAAACATTTTTTATATTATATGGTCGGGGCGCTGGGATTCGAACCCAGGACCTCCACGTCCCGAACGTGGCGCGCTAGCCAAGCTGCGCTACGCCCCGGCCAGATTAAATATAAACCGACTTTTGTAAGTGTTTCCAAGACGGATTGAGGGTATATTAACATCATCCCAGGAAGGCGTCAATATTATTGTTAACTTAATAAGGCGCAACGCAGGCTTTCGGCAGTGTGCCTTATCTTAATTTAAGTCTTGCTTATGGGCTTTCTGTCCTGGAGGAAATATTCCGGGTCTTTTAGTATCGGATCGTAATTCTTGGGTACCGGCAAGGGGAACGTCCCGATCTCGAATACTCCCACAACAGCTCTTTTCACGAAGTCTACCGTCCCCTTCAATAGGCCCCAGGTGGCGCCGGCCAAGAGACCCTTCTCTTCGGTCGCATCCCCCATCCCTTTAGGGATCTCAAACGCGGAAAAAGCGACATTGGAAATGCCTCTACCCAGTTTCTGTACGGGATCCCCCGCATAGGCCAAAGACGCGCCCGAAAGAACCAGAGAGCTAACGACTAATAGTGCGATGAGCTTTTTCATTCCCCCTCCTTGAGTTTACCGGTCAAATGAATCTCCACGGACTCACGTCCGTGGTGTTCCTTCATTCCAAGTGCAAAATATCTTTCCCCGCAGATTCATGGTGAGCAAGCGAAGCGCGCCGAACCATAAAACCTTTAGCTCTTAACGAATCCATTGTTATATTCGAAGCGGAACTTTTTTCCCGTGCGTACTTTGCCATCATATCAATCTCTAAGTTTACATAATCTCCGGCTTTTTTCAACTGTAAGGTCGTTTTTTCTAGCGTGTGGGGTATTAAATACATCCTCATGAAGCGCGGGTATATCTCGCCTATTGTCAGACTCACTCCGTCAATTGCGACAGACCCTTTGGGTATGAGGTACTTCTTCTCTTCCGCAAGAAGCGTGATATCCATCACCCATCCCTTGGAAGAGGCGCCGTTGGCTTTCACCATGCGTTCCCCGTCAACGTGCCCGGAGACCATATGCCCGCTTAAAGTATCCCCTAACTTTAAGGCGCTTTCCAGGTTCACTTTATTCGACGCCTTTAACCTTTTGAGATTGGTCTTACGAAGCGTGTTTGCCACCACGTCAAAAGAGAGAGCGTCCTTCTTTTTCTCGACAATGCTGAGGCATACCCCGTTAACTGAGACGCTTCCTCCGACATCGAGCGAGTCTTGGACTTTCTTGCAGTAAAGTTCGATCCGCGTCATGGAAGAATCTTTGCGCAGAATTCCTTTAACTGTCCCTATTTCCGTTATTATCCCCGTGAACATACCCTGCCCCTTACCAGAATATCCCCGCCGATTTTTCTCATCTTTATATTCTCAAGTCTCACAGCTTCGCGGATATTAGCTGCGCCCCTGCCCATTATGGAAGAGAAGCTGCCGCCTATTATCTTGGGCGAGATGAAAAACAAGACTTCATCCACGAGTCGCCCGTCCATCAAACTTCCGACAAGCCTGCCCCCGCCCTCCACCAAAATATTTACAGCGCCTCGTGCGGCAAGACTCTTAAGAAGCGTTTTAAGAGGTACCCTGCCTTCTTTGCTTCCCATCCTTATTATATCTATATTACCCATCTTGCGAAGGCGAGCCTCCTTGTTCCTGGAAGCAAGTTCGGTCGTGCCTATAACAAGCGGCGCTTTATTCCTGGTCTTGACCAGATTCGAATCAATCGGTATCTTAAGACGGCTGTCTACCACGACGCGCATGACTTTCGAGGAGCGCCTCTTCTCATCAAGCAGGAACGGGTCGTCCTTACTCACCGTATTTGAACCGACCATGATAGCGTTAAACTTCGAACGCATTTTTTTGACAAGCTTTCGCGCCTCCGGCGAAGTTATCCATTTTGAGCTATAGTCACGGGCGGCGATCTTACCGTCAAGCGACTGGGCAAGTTTCACCGTGACGTAGGGCAGGCGTTTCGTGATGAACTTTATGTATTTCCTGTTAAGCTCTCTTGCCTCGGCACCGCAAAGCCCGACATCAACCCGGATGCCGGAATCCCGCAATCTTTTAATGCCTCTTCCGCTATTAAGAGGGTTCGGGTCTCCCGTCGCTATATATACAGCCTTTATCCCCGCGGCAATAATGGCATCTGTGCATGGCGCCGTCTTCCCGTAATGATCGCACGGCTCAAGCGTGACAAACATCACGCTTCCGGATGAGCCTCTCGAAGCGTTTTTAATCGCTCTTATCTCGGCATGGTCGCTTCCGCAGCGTTTGTGATACCCCTTGCCTATGATCCTTTTGCCCTTGACGATGACGGCGCCTACCATGGGATTCGGGTAAGTCTCATCCTCCGCTTTTCTTGCCAGCTTAAGTGCCAGGCGCATATATTCTTCTTGTAAAATCTTTTTCACTAGTCTTTCCCCGAACGGATTAATCCCGCTTCTTTGCGAAGAGCTTCGACAGCCTCGCAGTCCACTGTAACCTGCCCTATTATAATACCGAAACTGCCCATACCGTGACAGTCGGAACCCCCGGTAACCAGAAGATTATACTTTTCCGCCAGAGCCAGGTACCTCTTGCTTACCGAAGGCAGATGTTTGGTGTAATATACTTCAAGACCTCTCACGCCCGCTTCGATGTAGCTGGGTATATATCTGTCCTTGCCGATAGTGCCCGGGTGCGCCAGGACCGGTACCCCGCCGCTATCGGTGATCATCGCTATGGCTTTCTTGTAGTCCAGGCGTTCATACGCCACATGGCAGGGCCTGCCGTAACCGATGTAGCGGTCAAACACCTCTTTCACGTCTTTAGCGAGCTCCTCTTCCACGATAATACGCGCCAGGTGAAGCCTTCCCACCACTACCCTTGAGGACGAGCCCATCACTTTATCCATGCTGATATCGATCCCTTTTTTGCGGAGGAGCGCGAGCATCTCTTCCATCCTTCTTATGCGGCCGGCCTGGATCTTGCGAAGTTTTTTCGCAAGAGAAGCGTCCTTCCAGTCGATAAAGTAACCCAGGATATGGATCTCGCTTTCTTCTTTTGCGGCGGATATCTCAACGCCGGGAACCACTTCCAAAGAGGTACCTTCCGCCGCCTCTATGGCGTAAGGCACCCCGTCAATACAGTCATGATCGGTTATCGCGACGGCTTTTAGCCCCACCTCGACGGCTTTAGCTACGACTTCTTCCGGTCGAAGCACACCGTCCGAATAACTGGTATGTATATGAAGATCGGCCAGGTTCTTTTTTTTGTCTTTTTTCATGTCCCTCCGCCTAAGTCTATGAGCTCACTTTACTCGCCTCGGTATTCTTGATCTTATCGAGTACGCCGTTTACGAATTTTCCCGAGTCTTTGTCCCCGTATTTTTTTGCCATCTCGATAGCTTCGTTAATAGCCACTTTAGGAGGGATCTCTTTGCAGTACAGAAGTTCATATGTGGCTATCCTTAAAACGTTCCTGTCGATCGTAGCCATACGGCTCAGCTGCCAGTTCTCGGCATGACGGGTGATGATCCTGTCTACTTCAGCCAGGTTGGTCTCAACGCCGTAGACGATAGAGCGGGCGAATTCTTTGATTGACTCGTCTTTAGTGTCGTTCTCCTGCCAGTATTTACGCGAGCACTCTTCCGCCGGTTCCTTGGCTATATCCATCGCGTAAAGGATCTTAAGCGCCGCTTCACGTGCAAAAGTGCGTTTTCTCATTGTCTGGTTTCCTCTTTTTTTGTTATATCGATGAATAGAGACTGGTCATCTCGATAGCAGTGCGTGCGGCTTCCCTGCCTTTATTGCCGCTTTTGGTGCCGGCTCTGTCAAGCGCCTGCTCAAGGTTGTCCGTCGTTATTATACCGAATACGCACGGGACGCTCGACTCCATCGCCACTTTCGCGACGCCTTTTGCCGCTTCTGCCGCGATAAAATCAAAATGAGGCGTCTCGCCTCTTATGATCGCCCCCAGGCATATCACCGCATCATACTTGCCGGATGCCGCCATCTTTTTAGCAAGCATCGGCACTTCGAAAGAACCCGGAGACCATACCACGGATATCGCTTCTTCCTTCACCTCATGCTTGGTAAGCGTATCGACCGCCCCTTCCAAAAGCTGCGATGAGATAAGTTCATTGAAGCGCGACACCACGATACCGAACTTTTTGTTCTTCGCCGTCATCTTCCCTTTTACAACATTTGCCCCTGCCATTTTCTCCTCCTTTTTATTTTATACCTTTTTTAAAGTGTGACCTAAACGGTGCTTCTTTGTCTTTAGATAGGATCTGTTGCGCAGGCCCGGCTTCACCTCAAGGGGAAGGCGGCCCACGACTTTAAGCCCGTAACCCTTAAGACCTATTATCTTTCTGGGATTATTCGTCAAGAGTCTTATCTTCTTAAGCCCAAGCTCCGCGAGTATCTGGGCGCCTATACCGTAGTCGCGGAGGTCCGCTTTAAACCCGAGCTTCTCGTTGGCTTCCACGGTATCGAGACCGCTGTCCTGGAGCTCGTAAGCTTTTAATTTGTTGAATATGCCTATACCTCTTCCTTCCTGCGAAAGATAGAGTATTACGCCCTTGCCCTCGGCGGATATGATCTTCATCGCCTCTTCAAGCTGGCTTCCGCAGTCGCAGCGAAGCGAGTGAAAAACGTCGCCGGTAAGGCACTGTGAATGGACTCTTACAAGCGTCTCACCGCTGGTGATGTCGCCCTTTACGAGAGCCAGGTGCTGATACTCGTCTATCTTTGAGCGGAACGCAAAGAGACGGAACTCACCGAAAGGCGTGGGAAGAGAAGTCTCGGCGACTTTTTCGATCAGCTCCTCTTTTTTCCTGCGGTATTCTATGAGGTCCTCGATAGTGCATATCTTAAGTTTGTGTTTTTTTGCGAAGAGGGAGAGTTCCGTCATCCTGGCCATCGTGCCGTCCTCGTTCATTATCTCGCATATGACCGCTACAGGTACTTCCCCTGCGAGCTTCATGAGGTCGACGCTTGCTTCGGTATGGCCGGCCCTTACCAGGACCCCCCCTTTTTTGCTCCTAAGCGGGAAAAGATGCCCCGGCCTCACGAAACTCTTCGCATTGGCTCTCGTGCTGGCAAGCATCTTTACGGTATGCGCCCTGTCATGAGCCGAGATGCCGGTGGTTATGCCGCTGGCGGCATCCACGGAGACCGCCCACGCCGTCTTATAAGGATCTTCCGGCGCCGCTGACATGAGGTGTAGGCCGAGCCTTTCCGCCAGGCCGTCCTCCATCGGCACGCAGATAAGACCGCGCCCGTACTTGGCCATAAAATTGATCTTCTCGGCAGTGATGTGACTTGCGGAAGTTATAAGGTCACCCTCGTTCTCCCTTGAAGGGTCGTCGACCACTACCACCATCCTCCCGCGGCGGATATCTCTAAGCACTTCTTCGATCGTGTTCAGTCTCATATTCCTCGCTTGCCTTTAAATAAAAAAACCCTGAAACATGACACTTCAGGGTTCTCGTCGAATACATACTATTAAAGTACTTCTTCCATCCCGGCTTTACGGTCGGTATCCGTCTCTCACGGATTCGGACCTCTTCTTTTAAGAGGTCTCGCGGACTTATCTTTAATGTACCATAAAGAATCACCGCCGGCTAAGGGGTTTCACCTTACCCTGAAGTTTAATAATTTTAACAGCAGCCAGTAAATAAGTCAAGCAATTTAAATGCGTTATGGCGCCGTTATAAAAAGGGGCGAGTCGTTAAAGGCTCGCCCCTTTTTATTGATCCAAACATCTTTGGACTTACATCATACCGCCCATACCGCCCGGCATACCACCCGGCATACCAGCGGGAGCAGCACCTTCCTTCTCGGGTTTATCGCAAACAATCGCCTCAGTCGTAAGCATGAGCGCGGCGATGCTGGCTGCGTTCTGAAGAGCGCTGCGTGTAACCTTTGTAGGGTCGATAATACCGGCTTCCACCATATCTGTATAATTCATCGTCTCGGCGTCAAAACCGGTCTTTACGCTTTTCTCTTCCAGAAGTTTCTGGACGACGACGGAGCCTTCCGCACCGGCATTAGTCGCTATCATGCGCACGGGTTCCTCCAAAGCGCGCCTGATTATGCTTATGCCGATCTTCTCATCATCTGTGGCTTCCGTGGTGGAAGCGAGTTTTCTGCTTGCCCTTAAAAGAGCGACTCCTCCGCCGGGCACTATACCCTCTTCGGAAGCGGCTCTCGTGGCATGAAGCGCATCTTCGATCCTCGCCTTTTTCTCTTTCATCTCTATTTCAGTAGCGGCACCGACGTTTATGATCGCAACGCCGCCTGCCAGTTTCGCAAGACGCTCCTGAAGTTTCTCTTTATCGTAATCGGAATCGCTGTCTTCGATCTCTTTTCTTATCTGCGCGATCCTGGCCTGGACTTCCTTCTGGTTGGCCGGACCCTCTACGATCGTGGTGTTCTCCTTGTCGATCGTCACCCTCTTTGCCTGGCCGAGATCAGCCATCGTCACGTTCTCGAGCTTTATCCCGAGATCCTCGGAAATAACCTTGCCGCCCGTCAGAACCGCTATATCGCCGAGCATGGCTTTTCTTCTGTCGCCGTAACCCGGGGCTTTTACCGCGCAGCAGCTGAAAGTCCCGCGGATCTTGTTGACGACCAGCGTCGCCAGGGCTTCACCCTCCGTCTCTTCAGAGACGATGAGAAGCGGTTTACCTGACTGGGCTACTTTCTCGAGAAGCGGAAGAAGGTTCTTCATGTTGGAGACCTTCTTCTCATAGAGCAGTATGTACGGGTCATCCAGGACGCATTCCATCCTCTCGGTGTCCGTGACAAAGTACGGCGAAAGATAACCCTGATCGAACTGCATGCCTTCCACAAGCTTGAGGCTCGTATCAAGGGTCTTGCCTTCCTCAACGGTTATTACACCGTCTTTACCCACTTTTTCCATGGCTTCGGCTATCTTGTCACCGATAACCTTGTCATTGTTAGCCGCGATGGTGGCTACCTGAGCGATCTCTTTCTGCTCTTTGATGGGGGTGGAGATCTTCTTAAGTTCCTCTATGATGATATCCACGGCTTTTTCTATGCCTCTTTTGATCTGCATCGGGTTGGCCCCGCTAGTCACGTTCTTAAGTCCTTCCCTGTAGATGGACTCCGCCAGTACCGTAGCGGTGGTCGTACCGTCACCGGCTACGTCGCTCGTCTTTGAGGCAACTTCCTTTACCATCTCGGCGCCAAGGTTCTCATAAGCGTCTTCAAGCTCGATTTCCTTGGCCACGGTAACACCGTCTTTAGTTATCGTGGGCGCGCCGAACTTCTTCTCCAGGACAACGTTCCTGCCCTTCGGGCCAAGCGTGACTTTTACCGCTCTAGCCAGTTTCTCAACACCGGCTAATATCGACCGGCGTCCTTCGTCACTGAATTGCAATTGTTTCGCCATTTCTCCTCCTTCAATTTTTACAAATAAATCTTCTCTTTACTCTAAGAGTTTATCCCACTATACCCAGGATATCCTCTTCCTTAAGCATCAAAAGTTCCTTATCTCCCATCTTAAGTTCCGTCCCGGAATATTTCCCGAAAAGAACCACATCGCCCTCTTTTACCTGCAAAGGCACGAGCTTACCGTCATCGGACACCTTTCCTTTACCGACGGCGACTACTTTAGCCTGCTGCGGTTTTTCCTGAGCGGTATCAGGCAGAACTATTCCGCCCTTTGTCTTCTCTTCCGCTTCAAGGATCTCGACAAGTACTCTGTCATAAAGTGGTTTTACTTTCTTCATAGTCTTTCCCTCCATTTTAATTACGACTTTTGCTTCCTTCCAGGTAAGATTAGCACTCAAGGAATAGGAGTGCTAACGGAATACCCATTATAGAAAATTCCTGTTTTTTGTCAAGAGATTTTTTCAAAAAATTCTAAGTTTTTTCAAGAAGGTGAGTTAGACCCTCAAATATGAGGTCCGGATGGATGCTCCTCATGTGGCGGGAATGCTTAGCGACAAGCTTAGCGTCGCCCCCCGTAGCTATAACCTTAAGACGCCTGCCGTACTCCTCTTTAAAAAGCTGTATGATGCCGTCACACATGCTAGCATAACCCAAAATGAGGCCCTTGTTCATGCTCCCTCGAGTGTCGCGTCCGATGAGGCCTTTTATCGATCTGACATCGATTCTATGAAGAAGCGCCGCTTTTTTGACCAGCGACTCAAGACCGAGCCGCATCCCCGGGAATATAAGTCCTCCCTCGTAAGAGCCGCTTTCCCCGACAAAATCAAAAGTAACGGCAGTGCCGAAATCTATTATAAGTATCGGAGGCTTAAAAAGCTTCGCAGCGGCAAAGGCTCCCACGAGCCGGTCGCCTCCTACTTCCTGCGGTTTTTTGTACCTGTTTTTTATGGGGACTTTTATATCCTTCCCGACGATGCGCACCTGTGCGGAAGAGATAATAGACTCTAAACTTTTCCTCATGACTCTGAGAAATACTGGAACGACGCTCACGACGGCGACTTCGGTTATCTCCTCTTTAGCTTCGCCAAGGAGCCTCGCCAATGACCGCGGTTCGATTTCTTTACGTGAAGTGTGTATGAAAAACCTCTTCCGGATCCTTCCGTCCTTAACGAGGGCCATGGAAGTGTTGGTGTTTCCTATGTCGATCAGAAGTTTCATTATGCCTCTTGAATCTAAACGAGGACCACGTCTCCCGAGAAGATCCTCTGGTTGACTCCGTTATCTTTCCTTATTATAAGAGCGCCTTTTTCATCAATATCTACGGCCACCCCTTCTATACGGTGATGGTGCTCTAAGACCCTTATGCGTTTGCCCAAGACGGAAGAGAAAGCCTTGCACTCTTCCCTCATCGAGATAAAGCCTTTCTTCTGGAACCTGGTGTAATCGCTTTCAAACTCTTCCAGGATGCGTTTAACAAGCTCCGTCCTCTCTATGGGGACGCTCTTTACTATCTTTAGAGAAGTCCCTTCCAGGGGGAGTTTTTCACGTGGCGTATTGACGTTTACCCCTATGCCGAGAATCAGAAAATCTATTCTGTCCGGCTGCGCTTTTATCTCGGTAAGTATCCCGCAGACCTTTTTGCCCTCCGCGAGGATGTCGTTGGGCCATTTCATCCTGGCATCCACGCCGGCTGTCTTCTTTATCGCTCTGATGATCGCGATAGCGGCGATGAGAGTTATCGCCGGGATCTCGTCAGTCTCCGCATCGGGCCGGAGGATAAGGGACATGTAGACCCCGCCCGCCTTAGGCGAGACCCACTTCCGGCCTATCCGTCCGCGTCCTGAGGTCTGGCTCTCGGCGATGACAAGCGCGCCTTCCTCCTCGCCTTCTTCGGCCAGCTCATAGGCCCTGTCGTTTGTCGAACCTATGGTATCGTAATAATGTATTGCCTTCTTTCCGATGACTTTCGTGCCCAGATCGCTTGATATATCATAACCGTAGATCCTGTCCGGCACCGACTTGAGTTTATACCCCAGATGCGGCACAGCCTCTATCGTATAGCCGTCATCACGGAGCTTCTTGATGTATTTCCAGACGCTTACCCTGGAAAAACCCAAAGCGCCTGATAAGTCTTCGCCTGAGATAAAGTCACCGCGCTTTTCGCGGAAAAAACTTATTATTTTCTTTTTAACTTCGAATTCTTTCATCATGCGCGCTTACCCCACCAGAAACCGCATCAGTACCGAGACAAGCGGAAGTATTATCCTCTCGAAAAGGCCCAGATACAAAAGTGCTATAAGTATGATAAAACCGTACCTCTCTATTTGCATGTAACTCTCGGCCGCTCCCCGCGGCAGACAGGAGGCAAGAATATTCGCGCCGTCCAAGGGCGGTATGGGGACCATGTTGAAAACGCCCAGCACCAGGCTTATAAGTATACCCATCAAGAGGAACGTCCATGGCGCTGAATGCGGGGGGAAAAGTCCCATCTTAAAAAACGTGGCGAAGATAAACGCCAGACCGAAATTCGCCGCGGGCCCGGCAAGGCTGGTGAGGAGCATCCCCTTCCTCGGATCCTGAAAATTATACGGGTTTACCGGAACCGGTTTCGCCCAGCCGAATATGACGGGCGAATTCATCAGAATAAGCGCCGCGGGAAGTATAATAGTGCCCACAGGGTCGAGATGCGCTACGGGGTTTAACGTAAGGCGTCCGGCATCTTTCGCCGTCGTGTCCCCCATCATAAAAGCGCCGTACCCATGCGCAAGCTCATGGAGTACTATAACTATAATAAAAACCGTAACCGGTATAAGTATATTAAGCATCTCAAAGTATAAAAGCTCACCTAAAAAGGTATCAGCCCAGCGTGTAGCCCATGCGCTTTATCGCCTTCTCCATCCTCCCCAGCGCCTGGTTCACAGTCCTTCCCTCGGTAAGATTGTCCTTGCAGGTAGCAGCGTACCCTCTTCTGTTTTTTATCTTGAAAGTTTTGACCTGCGACATCGGCATCTTTTTAAGTTTCTTTATCTTTTTCATCATCTCCTCCTTCTTTGCGGGAACCTTCCGCGCTAACACCCATATCCCTCAAAAACTCTTCAATGTCCCTGTTGGCGGACCAGATCCTCCTCGCCTTCTCCTTATTCCTGACAAACGCCATCACTACAGCCGGATCAAAGTGGGTCCCGGCTCTTTCAACCACCATAGAGACAGATTCCTCAAAACCGTAAGCTTTTTTGTAAAGCCGCTCGGAGGTATAGGCATCAAAACAATCCGCAAGAGCGACTATCCTCCCGTAAAGCGGTATCTCTTCCCCTTTGAGGGCGTCGGGGTACCCGGTGCCGTCAAACCGCTCGTGATGCGAAAGAGCTATAACACCGCAGGCCTCAAGCATGGGGCTCTTGGCGTTTTTGAAGATCGAGGCGGCGACCCTGGGATGATTCTTCATAAGCTCTCTCTCCTCATCCGTGAGATTGCCTTCCTTCTTGAGGACACTGTCGGGAAGCATGATCTTACCTATGTCATGCATGGGGCTGGCATACCTTATGATCTCTACTTCTTCTTTCGGAAGTCCCATGCCTTCGGCGGTTATGCCGCTGTAATCAGCTACCCTGACAAGATGAATCCCCGTAGTCGGGTCCCTGTATTCCGCTAAAAGCGCCATACGGAAGATCATCTCGACATGCGCGTCTTTAAGGTCCCTGTAAGCTTTCTCCAGCTGCTGGTAAGCAACGTGGACTTTATCCTGAAAATCTTTTTTTTCTCTTTTCTCCATGCTAGTCGAGCTTCTTCAGATATTTATAATAATCGCCGTCGGTGGTAAGTACCACCGTGGTATTCCCGTCCACGGTATTTTCATAAGTCTCAAGCGTCTTTAAAAACGCGTAAAACTCGGGGTCTTTACTGTAGGAATCAGCGTATATTTTTATGGCTTCGGCGTCCGCTTTTCCCCGGATGCCCTGCGCCGTCTTATAAGCGTCCGAAGTGATGAGCTTCAGCTCTTTCTCCGTCTGTCCGAGGATCTCGGCGCTTCTGCCTTTTCCCTCGGAACGGTACTGTTCAGCGGCGCGTTTTCTTTCGGATATCATACGCTCATAGACCTTTTTGCGCACATCCTCGACATAATTTATACGCTTGATGCGCACGTCCACCAGATCAATCCCGTACTGCGGGGCGAGCACCTTTGCCAGGTTGAGTATTTCGTTTTCCAGGCCCTCCCTGCCGGTCTTTATCGGCTCGAGCGCTTCCTCCGCTATCGTGATGGTCTCGCTCTGAGTATCCTGATCAAGAATGCGGTTGGAATCCCTGATAGTCTCCACAAGAAGCTGGGATGTTATGACGTCCCTGGTAGCCGAGTTTATGATATCGTCCAGCCGCGCATGCCCGCCGCTTTCATTGCCGACAGACTGCAAGAACCTAAGCGCGTCATTGATCTTCCATCTGGCCGTGGTATCGACCCATATGTATTTTTTGTCCCTGGTAGGTATCTGATTCGGGTCCCCGTCCCACTCAAGAAGCCTTTTGTCGAAATAATGGGCCTGTTGTATAAGCGGCACCTTAAGATGAAGTCCGGCTGTTGTTACGGGATTACCTACAGGCCGTCCGAACTGCGTTATAACCACCTGGTTTATCTCGGAGACGATATATATCGCTCCCACCGCGAACAAAACAGCCACAAAAACGGCAAGTCCTATGAATATCCTTAAAAACTTTTTCATTGTTCCGTGCCTCCTTTTGTATCGAGTTTTAGTAGCGGCAGTATCGAAGTCTGGCTCGGATCCATGACGAATTTCCTGCTGGTGTTAGGCAGGACTTTCTCCATAGTCTCCAGGTAAAGTCTTTTCTTTGTTATATCCGGCGCGTTCTTGTACTCCTGCCACGTCACGAGAAACCTCTCCGATTCGCCTTTTGCGCGGTTGACTTTGTCCAAGCTGTATCCCTCCGCCTGGCTGATGGTCCTAAGAGCCTCTCCCTTGGCGCGGGGGATGGCCTTGTTATAAGCTTCCCACGCCTCGTTGATCATCCGTTCTCGTTCCTGCTTGGCTTCGTTTACCTCGTTGAAAGCGGGCTTAACTACATCAGGCGGGTTTACGTCCAAAAGCTTCACCGTCACGACATTGATACCTGTCTGGTACTTGTCAAGTAGCTTCTGGAGTTCCACCTCCGCCAGGTGAGCTATCTCTTCACGTTTGGTGGTAAGCACCTCGTCCACCGTGTAATCCCCGCAGAGCCGGCGCATGACCACTTCCGACATCGCTCTTACGTTACCCACGGGGTCTCTGGTCTTAAAAAGCAGTTTCACCGGGTCGCTTACCTTGTACTGGACTATCCAGCCCACGTCCAGGATATTGAGGTCTCCCGTAAGCATTAGTGATTCCTCGGGATACTGCCGGCTGGCATAGACGCTTCTTACGCCCGGCTGAGCTGTCCTGAAACCGAATTCCTGCTTAAATATCTTTTTTACCTTGATCGGCGTGACCTGCTCAATACCAAACGGAAGCTTTACATGGAGCCCCGGATCGGTGGTACGGACAAACTTTCCGAATCTCTGGACGACACCGACTTCGTCAGGACCTATAGAGTATATGGCCCCCTGCAAAGCGAAAAGGATGACGAGTACCGCCGTTACGATCGGGATGTACCTGCCGTAGTCCTTTCCAATCTGTTTTACCTTCTCTCTCTCTTCCTTAAATAGATCGTCTGGCGAACGAAAATCCTGCATCTTAAAAACCTCCCCTCTTTAATAAAATATCATTTTATGACCTTGAAAGACTGAAAACTTCTGTCGCTCTTACCTACGCCCTTGTATACCTGTCTTACCGACCAGGTATACGTCCGGCCGTTTTCGAACATACCGGCGTCTATACTGATCGTGCTCGTGGCGGCGGAAACCTTTTCCTTGAAGAGTAAGGTCGCCTCTACCATATCACGACCTTTATACAACCTGAAATCATAATACTTCCTTCCGGGCAACATCCTTCCTTCATGCCTGCTCCAGACGAAATCCAAAAATTCTTTCCCCTTTAGAGAGACTGTCTCTCCCACCGGCGAGATGAGACGCACCTCCGGGACATGACTGATGAGGTCCGCATTCCTTGCAGATATCGAAATGTACGAGGCGCCGGCGGTCCCCGAGAAAACCAGCGCGCCAATAAGCGCAAATATTATCTTTTTCACAGTCTTCCACTCTTTATTATTTGCATCCAATACCCTACGGGCTTTCAGCATATCATATAACAAATTACGCTGCAAGCTTCTTCTGGCTAAGAGTAGTGAATTGACAAACAAACATCTTTAACATATAATTGAGTCTCAGCCGGCCAATACGCGTGGCGGGGTAGCTCAGATGGTCAGAGCGCACGGCTCATACCCGTGTTGTCGACGGTTCGATCCCGTCCCCCGCTACCAAACCTATTCGATGACTTCCTCGATCCATCCGCCGCAAGCGACTGTTTCACCGTCATAAAACACAGCTGCCTGACCCGGAGCAGGCGCGAACTGCGGCTCGCCGAATCTTACAATGGCTTCATCATCACCATGCGCCGTTAAAGATGCGCGCACTTTTTCGCTTGAGTACCGGATCTTAACGTGGAACTCCCGCGACGGGCGCAGCCCCTCGACCGCCAGCCAGTTAAACCCGGCGACACGCAC
The DNA here is from genome assembly GCA_964527555.1 of uncultured Planctomycetia bacterium. Taxonomy (GTDB): domain Bacteria; phylum Omnitrophota; class Gorgyraeia; order Tantalellales; family Tantalellaceae; genus CAZGOG01. The sequence continues at coordinate 33,435 of CAZGOG010000002.1, forward strand.
GGCGCTCTTCATGGCATGTGCTCTTTCCCCGACGGTCACGGTATTATTTTCAGGATCTATCTTTGTCACGTAAAGGGCCTCGGCAGCGGAGACGCCTATACCCCGCCGCTGCCCGGTCGTGTACGATGCTATCCCCTTATGCCTGCCGATGACCTTGCCCGATACATCCAGTATATCCCCTTCCCGGAAGGCTTCAACGCCGAGCTTCTGGAGATACTCCCTGTAGCCGCCTCCGGCGGTTTCAAAACATATATCCTGGCTGTCAGGGCGCTGGGCGGTCATAAAGCCTTCTGCCGCGGCAATGGCCCTCACTTCGCTCTTGGAAACTTCGCCCAGAGGGAACTCTATATCGCTAAGGGTTTCTTTACGGATATCATACAAAAAATACGACTGGTCGCGCGTCTTATCTTTAGCCTCAGCCAGCAAAGAGTCTTTCCCGCGCCTGATAATACGGGCATAATGCCCGGTGGCGATTTTTTCGGCGCCCAGCTGCCGCGCCCTGTCGAGCAGGTAGCCGAATTTTATCTTGCTGTTACAGTAAATGCACGGGTTGGGAGTCCTGCCGCGGGCATACTCATCCGCGAAATAATCCTTAACCGCTAAACCAAACTCTTTAGATAAGTCTATGACATAAAAAGGTATCTCAAGGTCATCGGCGACGCTTCTGGCGTACTGTATGGCTTCAAGTGAGCAGCAAAGCATCTCGCCGTGTGTGCCGCACTCTTCTTTAGGCCACGTCTTTATCGTAACGCCTATCACGTCATACCCTTTTTGCTTGAGTTTGAGTGCAGCGACGCTTGAATCCACTCCTCCTGACATTGCCACGACAATACGCATTTATGCTTATCTACCCCCGGTTATATATTTCGATGCGCCTTTGGAATAATTCACTTTATCTTCTCCGCGTTCGCGTCTAATTGTTATTATTTCTACCCCGCCCATCTCACCGGCAAGCGCAAGCGCTTTTTCCTCACCCATCGCCATCATGCCCGTAGCCAAAGCATCGGCCCGGCGGCATGTCGGGGCTATCACGGTGATGCTGGAAAATCTCTCTTCTATCGCCTTGTCCGTAGACGGGTCGATGATATGCGATATGGCTTCGCCTGTTTTTCTGTCGACAGCTACATTCTCATAATCGCCGCTTGTCGCAACGGCCCTGTTCTCCAGATCAAGCGTGAGGGTGAGTCTCCTCTCCCCCGGGCTCCTTACGCCTATGCGCCAGGGGCCTCCTCCGTCCTTCTTCCCGCAACTGATATCGCCTCCGGCATTGATCAAAAAGCTGTCTATTGCCTTCCCCTTAAGAGAATCTGAAAGTTTATCGACGATATATCCTTTGGCTATCCCGGAAAGATCTATCCACGCGCCGCCGCGGAGGGTGATGCTCTTTCCGCCGGCGCCAAGATCAATATTCCGCCAGCCTATTTTAGTCAGGTCACCAGGCATCTTCTCAAGAAGCTCCTCAGGCATATCCTTGTAAAAACCGTCCGCTTTGAGCGCGGGTGTGACCGTTATATCGAACTCACCTCCGGTTATGCGGCTTACTTCCAGACTTTCTTTTATTATGTCAAATAGTTCCCGTGACGCTTCTATCCTGCCATTCAGATTAAGAGCGTTTAATTCGCTGGCGCCGTTGAAAATGCTGAACTTTTCTTCAAGAATTCGCGCTTCTTCCACCAGCTCCCGCGCCACAGATGCAAGATCGTCCCTGGTAAGCCGGCTGGAGGCAAGCTTAATCTCGACAAACGTCCCCATAAGCATGGCGGTGTGGGAATATTCGCTGCCGGACTTCTCGTTCGCGCATCCCGCGATAAGGAGGGAAGCTACTAATATGCAAAGAAACCGTTTCATGTCTTTCTAGAAAAAAGAAGAGATTATTCCGCTGCTAGCTGAGGCTGTTTAGCACCATACCCATATTCACGTGGCGCTTTATCATCTCTATAGCCAGTTTCACTTTGTTCTCGTCCCTGGACTTTATCTTGACGGTGAGGCTGTGTATCCTGGAAGCCACCTCATAGGTGTCAAACCGTGACATAAGAGTCGGTATGTCAGTTTTTCTTAGCGCGTTATAAAGCCGTCTTTTAGGCGTAAGCCCCCCTGAAAGTATAAGACCCGATATCCTCTTGGAAGGTTTGACTCTGCCGGTATGGACCCTTACCAAAAGGTTTATAAGGTCCTTCCTGTTGCCCGGGGTGATTACAAGACAGCCGTCTTCGATATACTGCGAGGCCTCTCTTACCTCCATGGCCCCTACCAGCACTTTTTTCATCTGTCTGTCCAGATACTTTTCGCCGCAAAGAACGTGCATGTCCAGTTCCTCCCGGAAATCATGCATGGTGGGCCTGTCTAATACCTCCATATAGGGTATAACTCCTAAAACGGGTATCTCCTGTCTCTTAAACCCCATCCTCACGTATTTATTGACTTTATCGTATTTATCCGGCCGTACCTTGTTGACTATGACACCCGCCAGACTCACGCCCATTTTATCAAAAAGGGCTTTATTAAGCATGACCTCATCTATGGGGTTGCCTATCCCCCCGGGTGATACCAGTATGACTTTCGAGCTAAGCATTTTTGCGACCGCCGCATTAGACAGATCAAAGACCGACCCTACGCCCGCATGCCCCGTACCCTCGATGATGACGAGGTCTTTACCTTCGGCGACGTGATTAAAAGCTTCTTTAATCATCGTATCGGTATTCGGCGCGCTCCTGCCGTCAAGGAACTTCTCGGTATAGCCCCTTTCAACAGCGACCGGCGACATGTCATGAAGCGGAAACTTGAACTTGAATATCCTGTCCATAAGGACGGAGTCTTCATCGATCTTGTATCCCTGATCTTCTATATACCGCTGCCCTACGGGTTTTATGAAACCTATCTTCTTGAACCGGCCTTTAAGATTCGCGATAAGCCCGAGTGATACCGTCGTCTTGCCGACGTTCTGCCGCGTGGCGGCGATAAAGACGCGTTTGGTGCGCTTTATGCCTAAAATCTTCTCCCAGCTCTCGATATATGATCTCATGATAGATGTTTTTTAGACGTTTGCGAGGGGTTTTACCCTAAAAGTTAAAATGAGTGTTCATCATCGGGAAAGACGCCGGATTCGGTCTCTTTCTTAAACTTCGCGACCGCTTCCCGTATCGTATCACCGACTTTAGCATACTGCTTGACGAATTTCGGGACGAACTTATCGAAATAACCTATTATGTCATGCGTGACAAGCACCTGGCCGTCGCAGGAAACGCCCGCTCCGATACCGATAGTCGGTATATTTAACTTCTCCGTGATCCTTCCGGCCAGTTCCCTGGGAACGCATTCCAGGATGACGGCGAAACAGCCCGTCTTCTCCAGCGCCAGCGCGTCCTTAACGAGCCTTGCGGCAGATTCGGAGTCTTTGCCCTGGACGCGGTATCCCCCGAGCTTGCTGACGCTCTGAGGCGTAAGACCGATGTGTCCCAGAACGGGGATGCCCGCTTTTATTATCTCTTTTACGCGCGGGGTTACATCTTCCCCCCCCTCTACCTTGACCGCGTCACAGCCGGCTTCTTTCACGAACCTGCCTGCGTTACGCACGGCCTCTTCTCCGGAAGCCTGGTATGACATAAAAGGCATATCCCCTATCAAAAAGGCGCGTTTTACACCGCGGCGGACGGCTTTAGAGTGATGGATCATCTCATCCATCGTCACGCAAACGGTAGAGTCATACCCCAGAACGACCATCCCCAGTGAGTCCCCCATTAAAATCGCATCCACACCGGATGAGTCTATAAGATGCGCCATGGGATAATCATAAGCGGTAAGCATGGTGATCTTTTCACGGCTTTTCTTCTTGCGTTTAAAATCGAGTATAGTGACCCTGTCCTCAGCCATAACCGCCTCTTTCTTTTAAAAAATACCCTTTAAGTATTCCACAAAGTCTATTGTTATCGGGCACAAATATACGTGGGTGTTGTCCGCATCGGCGCGTTTAAGCACTTCTTTCGCGAATCTCTGGTTCCAGTCCATGCTGCACTCGAAGTCCTCGGGAAAGACGACATTGTTCTTTGTCTGCCAGTACTCCCTTGACGATTCCCTTATGACCGGGGCTAATCCGAAAAAAACCTCGGTATCCTTCAGGGCTTTAGCGTATTTTCCCATGAGATCAAGATCAAAGAAAGGCTGAGTGAAAAACCCATCCGCACCGGCCGCTTTCTTCTGGCGCACGTAGTCCATCTCCTCCTCGAAGCTCGTCCTCCACTGATCCAGCCCTGCGTAAACCTTAAGATCCGGCATCTCGCGCTTTAGCTTCTCTATGAGCTCCACGGAAGTGCACGACTCCTCGCTTTTAGAGACTATCTCGGGATTATCCCCCAGTATGACGAGCACTTCCCGTATATTCTTTTCCGTAAAAAATTCTTTGTAGAAAAACGGCTCCCGCCTGTCGATCGAAACCGCTCTTATATGCGGTATGACTCTGGAGAAATAAGAGACCGCTACCTCACACGCCTCGGGTATCCGCACGTCAAACTTAAGTATGTCCGGAATGTTCAGCGTATCGACGCAGGGAAAATCGTTTCTCACGCGCCCCAGTTCCTTCGCAAACGATTCTTTCGTGCGCGGTACAAGCTCCAGCGATATTCTGCCCATCTATCCTTCCCGATTTTACCCCTTAGACAACATTCTGATTTCTATAGGCCCTGAAGATATTCCTCATGAGTATCGATACCGTAACCGGGCCCACCCCTCCGGGAACCGGCGTTATGATCGACGCTTTTTTTGCGACATCACCGAACTTGACGTCTCCCACGATCTTTCCGCCTACTTTATTTATACCGACGTCTATCACTATAGCGCCTTCCGAGACCCAGTCACTTTTAACCATCTCCGCTTTACCGACAGCCACGATGAGGATATCCGCGCCCCTGGCATGCGCCGCGAGATCCCCTTTCTCGGCCGTGCCGATATGGCAGACCGTAGTCGTCGCCGTCTCGTTCATCATCATGAGGCTCAAGGGCTTCCCTACGATAGCGGAGTGCCCTATGATCACGACTTCCTTCCCGTAGAGATCGACGTTTTCCACGCGCAGTATCTTCATGATCGCCCCCGGGGTACACGGCACAAGATCCGCTTCTCTTCTCAATATTTTGCCGAGGTTATAAGGATGAATGCCTTCGGCGTCCTTCGCCGCCACTATGCTGTGAGAGATAAGGTCGTGATCTATACCTTCGGGCAAAGGTTTTTGCACGATGATAGCGGTAACCGTCTTATCATTATTAAGTTCGCTGATCATATTCAAAAGCCCCTGCTGCGAAATATCCGCGGGCATATCCATAGTGGCGAACTCTATCCCGACCGCGTCTGCCGCTTTTCTCTGCATGTTCACGTAAATCGCGGCGTCATCATTATGCCCCACCGTAAGCGAAACAAGTTTAGGAGCGCTGCCGATGGAAGAAGCAAGCTTCTCAATCTGCGTTTTTACGCTACTGTTGATTTCGCACGCTATTTTTCTGCCGTCAATTACCTTCGCCATAAATAGTCCTCTTTGCCTTTATGAAATTTTTAAAGTCTCCTGTATGCTTCTATCGAGATCCTCTACTTCTTTTTCCATATCGGATAAAGCTCGCCTGGAGCTATCGCGAAAAGACCCGTCCTCGATCCTCTTTAAGTTGACTTCCGCGTTGAGCCTGGCTGATAAAAAAGCCGCCTTAAGCATATGAGAAGCGCATCCGACGTCCGTCATCAGGTTCTTATTAGCCTTTGGAGCCAGCAGCGCCGTCACTTCAAGTGACGCCTTAGACTGGCGGCACACTTCCATGGGGACTCCGGCGGCCCCTCTATACTCCTTTTGGGCGTCTTCCTTCGCTGAAAGTGCCTTCATAAGCTTTTCAAATGCCCTGCAGTCTTCATCTATCAAATCCGAGAGGTTTTTTAAGGCCTGCTTCTCTTTCTTAAGCGCATCCAGAAAACCAGAAGGCGCCTCATCCGGCGAATCTTTCTTCATGCTGTAGTTTAAGACCATTAGGTTAAGAGCCGCCCCCACGGCCGCGGTAAGGGCTGAAGCGCTCCCGCCGCCGGGAGTTATGCTGCGCTCGGCCAGCTTCTCAAGATATCCGCTGATGGATCCGGTCAAGTATTCTTTCATCTTTTTATAAAAGCCCTTTTATCGCTCCGGTTTTTACGTCAATATCTATATTCTGTCCGCGGGGCGTCTTCGGAAGACCCGGCATGGTGTTGACGCCTTCGCATGTTACAAGCACATAACCGGCTCCGGCCATCACTTCGACGCCTTCGATGGCGAGCTTAAACCCCCTGGGCCGCCCCTTTTTGTTGGAATTATTGGAAAGCGAAAGATGCGTCTTGGCCATGCATACCGGCATCTCGTCAAGTTCTGCCTTCTCAATCCTTGCGATATTCCCCGCAGCCTCCTCCGAGTATTTCACCTCGCTGGCACCATACATGGATTTTGCGATCCTTTCGATCTTGCCTTTCAGGTTCATGTCCACCGGATAGAGATAGTGGAACTTGCTCTTTTCGTGAGCGGCTTTAACGACCGCGCGGGCCAGTTCCATCGCGCCCTTGCTTCCCAGTTTATACGCTTCGCTTATGGCTACACCCTGAACTTCCAAAGCTTCCGTACGCCTGATGACAACGTCCAGCTCTTTTTTGGTATCCGTATCGAACCTGTTGATGCAGACTACTACCGGCACGCCGAACATCTTCAGGTTTTCGACCTGCTTCTCAAGATTCGAGCAGCCCCTGTCGACCGCCGAGAGGTTTTCTTTCTTGAGTTCCGCCGGCATAACGGCGCCCTTAACGGAGAAGTCACCGCTATGCACTTTAAGGGCTCTAATCGAACAGTTGATCACGACCACATCCGGTCGCATCTTCGATTGGCGGCATTTTATATCCATAAACTTTTCCGCGCCGAGATCCGCTCCGAAACCGCTTTCGACTACCGCATAGTCGGCAAGTTTTACGGCCAACTTATCCGCGATAACGGAACTGGAACCGTGAGAGACGTTGGCGAAGGCTCCGGTATGGACAAAGCACGGCGTCTGTTCCGTCGTCTGCATTAGGTTGGGGTTAAGCGCATCTTTTAAAAGCACCGCCATGGCTCCTGCGACTTTGAGCTCCTCGGCGGTAACGGGCTTGCCGCCCTTTCTGAACCCCACGACTATTCTTCCGAGACGGCTCCTCAGGTCCTTCAGGTTTTCCGCCAGGGAAAGTATCGCCATGCATTCCCCCGCCGCGGTGATATCCACGCCTGTTTTTCTGTTGACACCGTGAAGTTTTCCGCCGCCGCCGACGGTAACGTTCCTGAGGGCTCTATCGCTTATCTCCAGAACGCGCCTCCACGTCGTGCCGTCTTTGTCGAACGCTTCGATGGTTTCCCAGAAGAGGCTGTTATCCATGAAAGCGGCACATAGATTCTGCGCGTTACTGACCGCGGCCGAATCCCCGGTAAGATGCAGGTTTATCTCCTCGGCAGGCAGGACCTGCGAGTAGCCCCCGCCGGTGCCGCCGCCTTTGATCCCGAAAATCGGCCCCAGGGAAGGCTCTCTCAGACACGCTATAGCCTTTTTCTTGAGCTTATTCAGCGCCATCGAAAGCGCCAGGGTGTTAACGGTCTTACCCTCACCCAGATGCGTGGGAGTGATGGAAGTGACCAAAACCAGTTTACCGTCTTTACGGCTTTTTAGGGCATCGCCGAGCGCGTCCGCGGAGACCTTCGCCATGAAACTGCCGTATTTAGTCAGATATTTGGATATGATCCCCGCTTTTCTTGCGACCTCCGTGATATCCTTGAGTTTTACACTCGAGGCCACTTTAACATCATAACTAAATCCCATCGGTTTACTCCTTTTTTTATTGAAAATTTTTATTCTTTTTATTTCTTCCGTCCAAAAGGACCGAACGTCTTGCGGTGAATGGGCGAAAGCCCGTATTTTCTGATCGCTTCCATATGCTTGGGCGTCCCGTATCCTTTGTGCTGCTTAAAACCGTAACTCGAGTACTTGCGGTCCAGCTCCATCATGAGCCGGTCCCTGAAAACCTTGGCAATGATCGAAGCGCATGCTATCGAGGCGCTAAGGCTTTCCCCGCTTACCAGATACGTCCTCGTCTGCGGGAGAGCGACATTCATCCTGCCGTCTATCAAAAGGTGGTCCGGTTTTTCGTCCAGCTCTTCTATCGCCCTCTTCATCGCCAGGAGCGTGGCATTGTATATATTCAGACGGTCTATATCGTTTACGCTCACCGAGCCTATACCCACGTCGCATCTATTCAATATCTCGATAAAGGCTCTTTCTCTCATGCGCTGTGTGAGTTTCTTGGAGTCATCTATCCTCTCGTTAAAAGAGGCGTCGCGTATGACAACGGCAGCGGCGACCACGGGTCCGGCCAAGGGGCCCCTGCCGGCTTCGTCGATCCCGGCTATACGTTTAAACCCCGCCCACTCTGCCTTCCTCTCGTAAAAAAAAGTGTCAATACTATTACTCTGACTCTTTTCTCTGGACAACTTTCTCCCTGACTTTAGTGGCTTTTTTGCCTTTTTTGCCCCTTAAGTAATACAGTTTTGCGCGCCTGACTTTACCTTTTTTCCTCACCACGATCTTATCGATAAGCGGTGAATGCATCGGGAAAACACGTTCTACTCCTTCGCCGTAAGAAATGCGTCTTACCGTAAAAGACTGCCGGAGCCCTCCGCCTTTCTTGCCTATAACGATACCGCTGAACAGCTGAACGCGCAGCTTGTTTTCTTCTTTGACCTTGAAATAAACATCGACATTGTCGCCTATGGCGAAGGCCGGCAACTCTCTCTTGTGTTTATTTTCAAGGGTCTCTATCTTGTTCATTACTCTCCTCCTTTTTATCTGTATACGGCTAATTTTCCACAAGTTTCTTTTTTATTAGATCAGGTCTCCTCTTCATGGTTCTTGAGAGCGCTTGACGTTTCTTCCATTCGTCGATTTTTTTAGGGTCCCCGCTTAAAAGCACCTCGGGCACACGCATCTTCTTATACTCTGCCGGACGCGTATACTGAGGGTATTCCAAAGTGCCCCTTTCAAAAGATTCATCGAGAAGGCACCCTTCGTCCCCCAAGACGCCAGGGATGAGTCTGATAATCGCGTCGCATAGGACCATCGCTGGCACTTCACCGCATGTCAGTACATAGTCCCCGATAGAGATTTCCATGTCCACCAAAGAGCGTATCCTCTCGTCAAACCCTTCGTAATGCCCGCATATCAGAATTATATGTTCAAGCGAAGAAAGCATCTTTGCGGTCCTCTGCGTGAACTTGCCGCCCTGCGGGGTAATAAGCACCACCACCGGCTCTATACCGCGGGCCGCTTTTTTCTTAAGGTCCCTAAGCGCTTTATCCACCGGCTCGACCTTCATGATCATGCCCGGTCCGCCGCCGTAAGGTTTATCGTCAACCGTCCGGTGCCGGTCACTCGTCCACTCGCGGAGATTATGCATATGGATTTCGGCCAGGCGCTTTTCCTGCGCGATCCTCACCATGGACTCCTTGAAGACGCCCGTAAACATCCCCGGGAAAAGTGTCAGAATATCTATACGCATCGATCCACCTGGTTTTTTAAGTGCTACTTAAATTATTTATATCTCAAGCCTCTTGAGAATACTTTTTACCGTGCTAGAGGGTTTTGCCCCGTTTTTTATCCAATATTCGACACGTTCCCTGTCGAGAGTGACTTCATTCTTGTCCTTTTTCGGGTCATAAAGTCCCAGCTCTTCTAAAGCCTTCCCATCCCGTTTTTTCGATTTCGTCATGGCGACAATACGGTAAAAAGGGTTTTTCTTGGTGCCGAACATCTTCAGTCTAAGAACAACTGCCATTGGTCCTCCTTTTCGAGGCGCGTTATTTAAACGCGCGCCTTTTATTCTTTCACTCTTTTGACTTTCGCGCCTACCGCTGAAAGCTTCCGTTCGATATGCTCATAACCCCTGTCGAGGTGATAAATCCTTGAGATTTCTGTGCGGCCCTCCGCCACCAGTCCCGCCAGGACCAACGCGGCAGAAGCCCTCAGATCCGAAGCCATAACCGGTGCCCCGCTGAGGCGTTTAACGCCCCTTATGATCGCGGTGGAACCTTCCAGTATGATATCCGCGCCCATCCTGTTAAGCTCGCTTATGTGGATGAATCTTTCCGGATATATCTTCTCAGTAATAACACTTATGCCGCTGCAAAGGGTAAAAAGACTCATCATCTGCGCCTGAAGATCCGTCGGGAAGCCCGGATACGTCAGGGTCGTGACATCCGTGGGCAGGATCTTGCCGGTCTTTCTGTATACTTCGACCCCTCCGGGGCGTTCCTCGACCATGCCGCCGGAATCCTCCAGCTTATCAATAAGCGCAAGATTATGCGCCAGATCCGCATTCTCGAGGAAGAGCCTGCTTCCCGTCAAGACGGCCGCTATCATGTAAGTACCCGATTCGATCCTGTCGGGGATGACCGTGTGGCGAGCCCCCTCAAGGCGCTTAACACCGCGCACTCTGAGTGTAGGAGTGCCGGCGCCCTCTATGTCCGCCCCCATCTTACGCAAGAAGTTCACCAGGTCCGTGATCTCCGGTTCACACGCGGCATCTTCTATCACGCTCTGGCCTTCGGCCAGGACCGCTGCCATAAGCGTATTGGCCGTGGCAAGCACGCTTGAGCCGAAATGCCCGCCCAGGTATATCCGCGCGCCTTTTAGTTTTTTGGCGCTGGCGACTATATATCCCTCTTCAATGCGTATATCCGCACCCAGTGCACGCAGACCCTTAAGATGCAGGTCAATGGGCCTGGGCCCTATTACGCATCCTCCCGGAAAAGAGACCTTGGCCTCTTTATACCTTGCAAGAAGCGGCCCCAGAACCGCTATAGAAGCGCGCATGGTGCTCACCAGCTCATATGCGGCGGTAACGTTCTTGACCTCACCCGGAGATATCCTTACTCCGCTGTTTTCTTTTTTTATGCCGCGGCCGAACTCCCCGAGGAGTTTTATCATGGTGGAAACGTCTTTTAGGTCCGGCACGTTTGAGATACTGCACTCCTCATCGGTAAGCAGGGTCGCCGCCAGGATCGGCAGGCAAGCGTTTTTCGCCCCGCTTATGCGTACGGTACCGGTAAGTTTCCTCCCGCCCTCAATGATAAGCTTATCCATTCTTCCACCCCGTAATGACGCGTTCGTATCCCGCCTGGTCCCTGAAACCGGCGATATTCTTAAAACCGTTGTCGTAAAAACCTTTTTTCACCTTCTCCGCCTGGTCGTATCCTATCTCGAGGGCAAGGAATCCCCCCGTCTTAAGGAACAGCGGGCTTTCCCGCAGGAGAATATCAAGATAATCCATGCCTTCTTCCCCGGCATAAAGAGCTATTTTGGGCTCCGCTTTGACCCAGGCGTCAAGGCCATCGTAATCCTTGTCTGAGACGTAGGGCGGGTTCGAGACGACACAGTCAAAAGAGTTTTCCCGTTTTCCTCTAAACGCCGAAAACATGTCCGAGACCACAAGTTCAACGTTTCCGACGCAATCAAAACGTTTTAAATTCTCCCCAGCCACGCTCAAAGCTTCATCTGAGACGTCCGAAGCGATTATACGGCATCTTTTCAAAAGTTTCGTAAGACCCAGCGGGATGATCCCGCTTCCGGTGCCCACATCAATTATGAAAGGCTCGCTAAAGGCCGCTTTCCGGCACAGTTCTGACGCGGCAGTTACCAAAAGTTCCGTCTCGGGGCGCGGTATGAGCACCCTCTCATCCACCGCAACTTCCATGTCCATGAAAGAAGCCTTACCCTCTTCATACTGTACCGGCACTTTGTCGGAATAGTCCATAAAAGTTTTTTTAGCTCGCCCCTATCTTCAGTTTTCTATCCTCTTCTTCAAGAGCTTCTATTATCCTGTCAAGCTCTCCGCACTCAAGGATATTCGAAAGATCATGTATCGTCAGGTTGATACGGTGATCGGTTATCCGGTTCTCCGGAAAATTATAAGTCCTTATCTTCTCGGACCTGTCCCCGCTGCCGACCTGCTTTTTCCTGGCGCTGGAGATCGCTTTTCTTTGTTCTTCCTGCTTCTTCTCAAGTATGCGCGCTTTAAGCACCCGCATCGCCTTGGCTTTATTCTTGTGCTGGCTTCTTTCGTCCTGGCAGCTTACTACAACGCCGGTAGGCATATGAGTTATGCGCACAGCCGAATCCGTAACGTTCACATGCTGCCCGCCGGCTCCGCTCGCACGGTAAACGTCTATCTTGAGGTCCTGCGGGTTTATCTCGACTTCCACGTCTTCCGCTTCCGGCAGGACCGCGACGGTAGCGGCTGAAGTGTGCACTCTTCCGCTTGCCTCGGTCTCGGGTACACGCTGCACCCTGTGAGTACCCATCTCGAATCTCAGGAACTTGAAGACCCGCTCGCCTTCCACGGAAAAAATGATCTCTTTTATGCCGCCGCGTTCCGTTTCGCTCAAACTCATTATCGAACTTTTCCAGCCCTTTTTATCGATATATTTCGCGTACATCCTATAGAGATCACCGGCAAAAAGCGCCGCTTCCACGCCGCCGGTACCGGCCCTTATCTCCATGATGACGTTACGGCTGTATTCTGCCTCATCGCAAGAAAAAAGCATGTCCTCAAGTTCCTTTTTTTTCGCATCTATCGCCTCAAGGACGCTGTCGAGCTCTTTCTCAGCCAAGAGGGCATATTCGCTTGTCTTTTCTTCCTCCGCGATCATCTTATCCAGCTCTTCTTTTTCTTTTAGAAGAGCAAGATACTTGTCGTACTTTGCGACGATCTCTTTCAGCTCGGCGTATTCTTTGGCCTTCTCTTTGTACTTCTGGCGGTTGGATAAGAGTTCCGGCGAAGAAAGCTCCTTCTCCAGGATCATGTATTCTTCTTTCTTCTTCTTAAGTCCCTCAAACATTTTTTCCATAGCGCACTGATAAAATAAAGCATTATAAGCGAATAGTCGTTAGCCCATAGTACCTGGCTCATTCCCCAGCCAAGCGCTATAACTAACGACTAATATATTCCGCGAAAGTTTATTTTTCCTTCCAAATCACTTGCAACGATTTTTCTCTTTAAGTTTCACTGGGCTCTTCGGGCGTTTTCTCTTCCGGAGTCTTGGAGACTTCTTCCCGGGCTTTTGGAGACTCTTCCTTCCGGCTGGCAGCTTTTTTCCCTTTTTCCTTCTCGGCCTTTTCATACCGTTTCTGGAAGCGTTCCACCCTGCCCGCAGAGTCAACTAGCTTTTGCTTGCCGGTATAAAAAGGATGGCATTTTGAGCATATTTCAACATGTATGTTCTCTTTTGTTGAACGCGTATGCACAGTATTGCCGCATGCACAGACAATGGTAGTTTCCTTATATTCAGGATGTATACCTTTCTTCACTTCTAACCCCCTTTATAAATATATTATTCTTATACAGTTATAAACAAGAGTAAATATTTTACTAAAATTTCAATAAATATCAAGTATTAATTATGACCCGAAGGAATATCGCGTCTTTTAGGGGAAAATCCCCGACTCATACGTACTCGGTAAGGCTTTACAGAAAAAAACTAGCTTTTACCCATATTCTGAAGGAATTCCTTGTTCGTCTTGGATTTACCCAGACGGTCCAGAAGCAGTTGCATCGCTTCCACAGAATCAAGATCGCTTAGAGCCTTGCGCATAAGCCATATTTTCTTGAGTTCGTCTTCTTCGACAAGCAGCTCTTCTTTTCGCGTATTCGAGCGCTTTATGTCTATCGCCGGATAGATCCTGCGCTGGAAAAGGTTCCTGTCAAGCTGGATCTCCATGTTGCCGGTACCCTTGAACTCTTCGAATATGACCTCGTCCATGCGGCTGCCGGTATCGACCAAAGCGGTGGCGATTATCGTGAGGCTCCCCCCCTCCTCCACGTTACGCGCTGAACCGAAGAAACGTTTGGGCTTATGAAGGGCGTTTGCGTCCACTCCGCCGGAAAGTATCTTGCCCGAATGCGGCACGACGGTATTATACGCACGCGCCAGGCGCGTTATCGAATCAAGCAGTATGACAACGTCGTATTTGTGTTCCACAAGCCGTTTTGCTTTTTTAAGCACCATCTCGGCGACCTGGGTATGCCGCTGCGCCTGTTCATCAAAAGTCGAAGCCACCACTTCCGCCTTTACCGAACGCTGCATGTCGGTAACCTCTTCCGGGCGCTCATCGATAAGCAGTATTATGAGCTTGACCTCGGGATAGTTTGTCGTGATGCTGTTGGCGAACTTCTGAAGGAAGACCGTCTTGCCGCTATAGGGAGGCGCGACTATCATCCCCCTTTGCCCTTTACCCACGGGTGTAAGAAGATCCATCACGCGCATGGATATCTCCTTGGGGTCCGTCTCCAGGGCAAAACGTTCGTCAGGGTACAGCGGCGTCAGGTTCTCGAAAAGTATCTTGTTCTTCGTGACCTCCGGGTTCTCAAAGTTCACAGCCTCTACCTTTAAAAGGGCAAAATAGCGTTCACCCTCTTTCGGGGGACGGATCTGGCCGCTAACCGTATCACCCGTCTTAAGATTAAACCGGCGTATCTGCGAGGGTGAGACGTAGATGTCGTCCGGGCACGGCAGGTAACTGTAATCGGGACTTCTTAAAAACCCGAATCCGTCCTCCAGCACCTCGAGCACACCTTCCCCGTATGCCAGGCCGTCTTTCTCGATCTTCGCCTGCAGGATCTTAAAAATAAGATCGTGCTTCTTCATGCCGCTCATACCGTTGATCTTAAGCGTCTTGGCAAGCTCCGTAAGCTCGGCGATCTTCATGTTCTTCAGTTTTACGATGTCTAGCTCTTTCTCTCTTTTTGCACGTTTTTCCATATCTCTTCGACTCCTTTTTTTATTTTTTCTAGACCACTATCGTTATCTATGACATAATCGGCGAATTTTGCTTTCTCGCTAAGAGGCAGCTGCTCTTCTATAATACGCTTAGCCTCCTCGCTTGAGATCCCCCGATTCTTTGCCCTTTTTATCTGAGTGCCCGCAGAACTTCTCACGACAACCACGATGTCCACATAATCATGCAAGTTCGTTTCAACCAGCAGCGGCGCATCGATGACAACCACGGGACTATTCGACCCGGCGGTTTCTTCCTTGATCCGGCGGATGATCTCAGGATGCATTATGCCGGAAAGCTTCTTTAGTTTTTCTTTGTCTGAGAAAACCTTCCCGGCAAGTTTCTTTCTGTCTATTTTGCTTCCGGTGAGGATCTCCCTGCCGAATAGATCCAGGACTTTTGCGATTATCCGCTCATCTTCCTCCAAAAGCTTATGAGCGATGCCGTCAGCGTCTATCTTAAAAGCGCCTTTGGATGCGAACATATCGCTTGCGGTAGTCTTGCCCGTGGCCAGGGCCCCCGTTACTCCGATGATTATTTTTTTCTTCATACCAGGTCTCCCTACAGCGCCACTTCTTCCAGGTCCAGCCAGTTCCTGCCCGCCTCAACATCCACTTTAAGAGGGACCTTAAGCTCGATAACGCCTTCCATGAGTCTTTTCACTTTTTCGCTGGCTTCTTCCAGCATCTCTAGAGGCAGCTTAAAGACAAGCTCATCGTGCACCTGTATGATCGTTTTCACTCCGGAAGCCTTAAACTCCTTATCGCAAGCTATCATCGCAAGTTTTATGAGATCCGCCGCCGAACCCTGCACGGGCGTGTTGACCGCGACTCTTTCGGCAAAACCTTTTACGTGTTCGTTTGAGGCGTTTATCTCAGGGATATACCTTCTCCTTTTTAATAGCGTCGTGACAAAACCTTTTTTCCTGGCGGAAGCGATCGTCTTCGTTATAAAAGACTTCACCCCGCTGTATCGTTTGAAATAAGCGTCGATGAAGCCTTGCGCTTCTTCGGCGCTTATGCCTAAGTCTTTTGCCAGGCCGAAAGCGCTCATGCCGTAAGCTATCCCGAAATTAACCGTCTTGGCCACCGAACGCATCTTATCGGTCACTTCCGCAAGCTTACAGCCGTATATCTCACTCGCGGTTGAGCGGTGCACATCCTCTCCTTTTTTAAAAGCCGATATCAAACGCTTGTCATCCGCCAGGTGCGCCAGAATCCTGAGCTCCACCTGGGAATAGTCCGCCGCAAGAAGCACCATGCCTTTCCCGCCGGGTATAAACGCGCGCCTGACCTCTTTGCCCAGTTTCGTTTTTATGGGGATATTCTGCAGGTTCGGCTCGCTCGAGGAAAGCCTGCCCGTTGCGGTGACCGCCTGGTTGAAATGGGCATGCAGCGTGTGAGTGCCCTCATCCACCAGGTTCAGTATCGAATCATAATAAGTGCTTTTAAGTTTGCTTATCTCGCGGTACTCCAGAAGCACCGCGGGCAGTTCATGCACTTCCGTCAGCCGGCGGAGAACCGACTCATCGGTCGAGGCGCCCGTCTTTGTCTTTTTCGTCACGGCAAGGCCCAGTTTCTCATACAGAATGACCTGGAGCTGCTTGGGTGAATTTATATTGAATTCTTCTCCGGCAAGTTTATATATCCGTGAGGATATTTCCTCCAGCTCTTTCTCCATGGCTTTGGAGCGCGTCTCGAGGTACTTGATGTCGATGCCCACGCCTTCAGCCTCCATATCGGCAAGGATACCGGCAAGCGGCATCTCGACGTCCCTGAAAAGAGGTTTGAGATGCTTCTCGTCAAGCTGCGGCTCTAACACGTTATACAGTCTCTCTATTATATCGCTTCTTTCACACGCATGAAGGGCTTCTTTGACGCCTGAGAAGTCCATCTCGGCCTGGCCGCTCGCGCCCCAGCCGACTGCCCCGGTATCCTCCGAAAGGCTGTATCCAAGCTGACGCATCGCTATCGATTCCAGGTCGTATTTCCCGCGCGAGGGATCGATAAGGTAATCGGCTATCATCACGTCGAACGAGACGCCTTTAATATCGATACCGCGCTTGCGTAAAGCGAGTATATCGTTTTTTATGTCATGCCCCCTCTTCTGGAGGGTATCATCTTCAAGAACGCCTTTAATTATAGGCAGGAGTTCTTTGTTCATCGGGATAAAGTAAGCTAACCTCTCATCGCAGGAAAACGCAATCCCGTTTATGTCGGAGTCCGCGAAAGAGACGCTCATCGAAACCTTCTTACCCCTCGACATCTCTTTTACGGCTTCTTCTACTTCTTTGGGTTTCTTTTTTACGGCGTATTTAGTCTCCTCCCTCTCTATAGTAGAGATCTCCTTTAAAAGCTTCTGGAACTCGAATTCCTTAAAGAGTTCCTTCAGGCGGTCCGTATCGGCTTCGCCTAAATGCGCCTCATCGATATCCATATCCACATCCACTTCCATGTCCAGCTGTGCGAGCTGGCGGCTGAGCTCTGCCATCTCTTTGCCTTCGATGAGTTTTTTCTTTGTCGCTTCTGAAGCGATTCTATCGACATTCTCATAAACACCCTTAAGCGAACCGTACTCTTGGATAAGTTTGGCAGCGGTGACCTTGCCGATACCTTTCACCCCGGGTATATTATCGGTCGTATCCCCTATAAGAGCCATAAGGTCTACCATCTTAGAGGGAGAGACCCCGTACTTCTCCTCGACGCTTTTCGCGTCATACAGTTTATCACCCATCGGGTGCGGCGAAAGAACCTTGGTCTTTTCATCCACGAGCTGCAGGGCGTCTTTATCCCCGGTGACTATCGTCACCAGAAAACCCTTCTTCTTAGCCTCTTTGGTCAAAGTCGCGATAATATCATCCGCTTCATACCCCTCTTTCTCGCATACGGGGATCCTGTACGCTTCGACCAGCTCTTTGATCCTGGGGATCTGGCTGATAAGGTCGTCCGGCATCACCGGACGGTGCACCTTGTACTCTTTATACTTTTTATGCCTGACTGTCGGCCCTTTCACGTCAAAAGCTACGGCCAGCATGTCGGGTTGATATTCCCGGATAAGCTTACGCAATATGTTTAAAAAACCGTATATCGCATTGGTGGGCATGCCCTTGGAGGTACTCAGCTCGCGTATAGCGTAGTACGCCCGATAGCAAAGCGAATGTCCGTCTACAAGGTAAATATTTTTACTTTTCTTGCTCATGCGTTAATCGGAATAATAAATGGCCGGCCTTTTCGAGTAGCTTTAAAGGGAATGGGAATATGCATTTCTTTCTATGGCTATAAAATAAACATACAATCCGAGTATACTTTTGCGTTTTGTGTAAGGAAATACTTTTGGCGAGTTTTATAATCCTCTTTATTATAATATTTTCTAATATTATGTCAAGCAAACTTTAAAGAAATAACACGAAACTCCATGGCCCCTTAAAAGCAGCTCTAAAAAGGCCCCTAAAAGAGGCGCATGATTAGAAACGAAAAATCACAATCAAAAGCAGCGCAATAAGCACCGCTGAAACCACATAGAAATCACTGAAGTAGAAAAAATCGGCAATCTTGTCGATGAAGGTGTCCCTCGACCTCTTCGTGTCCATCACTTCAAGCCGCTCTTTGGGGCGCTTAGGCGTCTGGACGACAGGCGCTTTATCCTTGCTGCTGATACGGGAATCTATTTCTGAGCGTATGGCGTCGATCTGATCCCGCCTGAAACGCAAAAGCTCTCCGCCGAGCTTGTACGCTACGATCACTTTCCTCTCGACAAGGTCGATTATTTTCTCTTCACTGATCCCTAAATAGTCGGACAGCTCCTGTAAAGTAAGCAGCTTCTCGGGCATATTACGCCTTTACTTTGCCGTCCGCCACCCACTGGTCCACCTTGGACCTTTCAAACATCCATTCGCCGCCGTTCCTGGTGCCCGGAAGCATGCCGTTATTGACCCACTCGTTTACCTTGTGTGATTCGACTTCCAGGTATTCAGCAAGCTGATTTGCCGTCATCCAGTCACCCCTGGATGCGGAACCCGCGGATGGGTTCATACCCTTCATGCGCAGCTGCCCGTTTATAAAAGCACCTTCCGATATGGAAATCCTGGGCGTTTCGACATCACCGTTAAGTTTTGCGCTTGCATCCAGCTTCAAAGTTTTGGTGGCCTTTATGTTGCCGTTTACAACGCCTGCGATCGAGATGGTCTCGCCGGTTATATCCGCTTTTATGTCGGCTTTCTCCCCGATCATGAGAACACCCTTGGCATCCAGCTTACCCTCGAATCTGCCGCTTATCCTCAAGTTTACAGGATCATCGAAACGCAAGGTACCCTGCATGGTGGCGTTTACGTCCAGCACCTTCTCTTCTGGCTTACTCTGTACTACTACTTCTTCAGGTTTCCGTTTTCTCATCGCGCCCTCCTTTTTCTCTTAAAAAGTTCATTTGTCTTTTCTATCATCCCCATTTTACGCGTTCTACTCCCGCTAAAGACGAAATCTCAGAAACGATGTCTTTTTCATAAATACGCGGGACTAAAAGATCGAAAGCAAAATCTTCCTTAGTCCTGGTATCGTCCTTCTCGGACGAGACCCTTTTTATCCTGCCACCGCAAGACTCAATGGCATTCTTTATATCATCGGCGCTAGTACCCATATTGACGCTCATCCTGATGAGGAGTTTCTTGCCGCGCCGTTTGAGCGCCATCCGCTCTTCCAGCCGCGAAAGAATAAGGACTACAAGCACTACACCGGTGGCAATCCCGGCCGCTTCATACATACCGGCGCCCACAGCCAGCCCGATCGCGGAGACCGCCCATATACTCGCGGCGGTCGTCAGGCCCCTGACAGAGGCACCATACCTTATTATAGCACCTGCTCCCAAAAATCCAATACCTGTTACGACCCCGGCGGCTATCCTCGAAGGGTCGGCTTCACCTATATCCCCGTAACTGGCGGCGATCAGTATAGAAGTTATCATAAAAAGAGTCGACCCCACACAGACCAGTATATGAGTCCTGAGCCCCGCGGCGCAGCCGTGTATCTCGCGTTCCATACCGATAATCGCGCTTAGAACCGCCGATATCACCAGTCTCAGAAAAATGATCGCACTTGGCATACCCTTCCTCCTTCTTTAACTTGCCCTTTCTAGAACGAGCCTGCTTTAGCGTTTAAAAAAAGATCTGACTCCTCTCCGCCGGTGAAAAGTTTTTCGCCCAGTATCGCGATCATCGCCGCGTTATCAGTGCAGTATTCTTTTTTGGGAAGATAAAGCTCTATACCTTCGCGTTTTTTAAGCGCCAGGAGTCTCGCTCTGAGAGCTCCGTTACTCGTGACTCCGCCTCCCACAGCAAGCCTTTTAACCTTCGCAAAACGCATGGCTCTTAAGATCTTCTCCTCGATCACGTCTATGACAGCCTGCTGGAAAGAAAAAGAGATCCTGTCCTTCTCTCTTTCGGTCTTTTCCGAATCCTTCCAGTAATACATGACAGCAGTCTTAAGCCCGCTGAAACTGAAATCAAGGTCCGTTTCATCCTTAAGAAGGGCCCTCGGGAAATCTATAACGCCTTCTCCGGTAAACCTGGAAGCCCTTTCCTCCACGATAGGCCCGCCCGGGTATCCCAGATCAAGCATCTTGGCTACTTTATCAAAAGCCTCGCCCACCGCGTCGTCTTTCGTCCTACCTATAATATCAAATTTTTTCAAAGAATGGCAGATATATATGCTGGTGTGCCCGCCGGAGACCACCACACCCACAAAAGGGAATTTCCCCTTCAACTCACCGAGAGCCTCTCCTCCAAGAAAACAGGATAGAATATGACCGTAGAGGTGGTTCACGCCGATTATGGGCACCCGCCTTGCAAAACTGATCGCCTTGGCAAAAGCTATGCCTACAAGGAGGGATCCAGGCAGGCCCGGACCCTCGGTAACCGCCACCAGGTTAATATCTTCCGTGCATACCTTCGCGTCCTTCAAAGCTTTTTCCATGACTGAAAAAATATATTCGGCATGGAACCGCGAGGCTATTTCGGGGACAACTCCGCCGTAGTCCGAATGAAGATGAACGCTTGAAGATACTTCGCTGGAAAGCACCCTGCCGTCTTCCACCACGGCTACCGCTGTCTCGTCACAGGAAGTCTCAATACCAAGAGTTTTCATCTTTTTTAATCTTCTACTCTCTGTAATTTATTATTTCAGATAAACTGGCAAAATATATACCGCGCTCCTTCATGCCGGGGACGACTTCTTTAAGGATACTGATCGTCAAGCTGCGGTCATGACCGATCCCGAGGGCTTTGCCCTTGACTGAAGCAATTCTTTCCAGCTCCTTAAGCTGCCCTTTTATATATTCTCCGTCGCTTCTATTATCGATAAATATATCCCGTCTGACATAGGGCACCTCCAGCTCTCGGGCGATATCCTCGCACACCGACTCTTCCGTCGTAAAAGAATCCAGGAAAAACGCATCTCTTTCCTTAAGGTCCTCCAGGACAAGTTCCATGAGATGCGCATCTTTAGTCGCTTTTGAACCCATATGGTTAGACACCCCTATAGCCGCCGGCACTGAGCGAAAATCATTGGCGATGATGTCCTTAACAAGCCCCTCATCCATTGCACAGCTGATAGTATCCTCTTCCAGGTACGGGGTCTCCCCTTCCGGCTCCATGGGTAGATGCAAAATGACTTCTGTACCGTTTTCTCTAGCGAAAGAGCATACCGCCCCGGCATAAGGCGTGTTCGGAAGCACCGCGACCGTTATGCTTGCGTCTACCTCTTTGAGCGCATCCAGGTTTTTCTTGGAATATCCGAAATCATCCAGCACGATGACAACCGTGGACCTCGCACGAGACTCTTCAGGCAAGCTTTCCTCGGGCACTTCGGGATGCGAAAGAGGCGCACTCAGCGGAACTTCCTTTTCTGTGACAATCTTTCCCGCTTCTCTGGAGCGGAAGTTAATCAGCAAGACAACGCCCGCCGCCAGGACAAGCGCTATTACTAGTGCAAATCGGCGACTCACTATTCCCACTTTCTAAAGCCAGACAACATCTTAGTCCGATTTTTTCTGCTGGACGGTCGCCCCTTCGGCCGAATCAGAGGCTCTATATTCCTCAAAAACCCTTATCCCCTTAAGGATACTTACTGCCGCCTGTATCTGGTTGTCGTACTCTTTGGCTTTCTCTTCGCTCTTCTCTTTTTTGGGCTTTTCGACCTTCGCGAAAATGCCGGTTTTCTTTTCTTCCTTCTCTTCCTTCTCTTCTTTCACTTCGGGCTCGTTTGCTTTGACCCTTTTCACGCATACGTCCGGATCGACACCTTTATCCATTATATTCTTACCCGAAGGAGTAAAATAAGCCGCGGTCGTAAGACGTAAGGCTGATTTGTCTTCAAGCGGGATCACTGTCTGTACGGAAGCTTTGCCGAACGTGGTCACCCCCAGCATTAAAGCGCGCCTGTTGTCTTTCAGCGCACCCGCCAGAATCTCCGCGGCACTGGCGGAACCCTTGTTGACTAAGACGACAATATCCATATCGTCGAAATCGGGTTCCTTCTTTGATTTAAAATCTATCCTCTTCTTGGGGTCGCGCCCTTCCGTATAGACTATCATGTCGCCCTGCTTGAGGAAAAGATCCGCCACTTCCACGCCGGCGTCAAGAAGCCCCCCGGGATTGTTGCGGATATCTATAATAAGACTTTTTGCCCCTTCCTTGCGGAGTTTCTTTATGGTTTCTCTTAAGTCTTTCGCGGTTCTTTCCTGGAACTCGATAAGTCTGACGTAACCTATATCCTCTTCGATGACTTCCGCGTCCTTAATGCTTTTAACCTTGATAATGGCGCGCGTTATCTTAAAATCCAGCATCTCTTCGGTCTCTTCGCGGACAACGGTTATAGTAACAGCCGTACCCGCCTCGCCTCGGAGTTTCCCGACTGCCTCGTCCAGCGTCATATCCCGTGTGACTTCATCGTCTATTTTTACGATCCTGTCGCCCGCTTCCACCCCCGCCTCATATGCGGGCGTGTCTTCCATCGGCGCAATAACGGTAAGCACTCCGTCGCGCATGCCTACCTCTATACCGAGTCCGCCAAACTCGCCTTTCGTCTCTTCCGTGATCTCCTTGAAGCTTTCAGGATCCAGAAACTGGCTATAACCGTCGAGTGTCTTCATCATCCCTTTTATAGCGCCGTACACCAGGTCCTTGACCTTTACCGGTTTCACGTAATCGGTGCTTATAAGGGTTATGGAATCGGCGAGAAGCTGCACCTGTCTGAAGAGTTCCTTGCCATTGTCGATGATGTCGCCTTCCTCCGCGCGGCTTATAAAGACAGAGAAAACCATAACTGACGCCAGTATCACTCCAACAAAAAATTTAACTTTCATAAAATTATCTCCCCCTGTATTTTTATCCTCTTATGCTTCAAGTCTTTTTCTGAGCATCTCTCCGGCAAGTTTCGGGTTTGCTTTGCCTTTGGTCTTCTTCATCACCTGCCCCACAAGAAAAGCCAGAGCGTTAGCCTTACCGCCTCTAAAATCATTCGCACCCTTTTCGTTCTCTTTGATCACTTCATCGACTGCGCTATTAAGCGCTCCTTCGTCGGAGACCTGCTCAAGAGCCTTTTCCCTGACGATCACACCGGGAGCCTTGCCGGTCTCGATGGAGGCGGTCAGCACCTCTTTGCCCGAAAGCCCGCTTATAACACCGCTATCGACCATCTTTATCAGCTCCGCCAGGTCATGCGCGCTGATGCCGAGCGCCTTTACGCCGGCACTGCGTTCCTTGATATGCCGCATTATCTCGCCCTTTATCCAGTTGCATACGACCTGGGGTTTATTAAAATGCCCTAAGGTCTCCTCGTAAAAATCCGCTATATCCCTCTCGGAAACAAGCGCCTCTACGTCTTTCGCGGATAACTTGTACGTTTCACTGAAGCGCTTCTGCTTCTTTTGCGGGCCTTCCGGCATGCTTGCGCGCACTTCTTCCACTAAAGAGGCGCTTACCTCGAAAGGGACGAGATCCGGCTCCGGAAAATACCGGTAATCCTGGGCTTCTTCTTTCCTCCTCATCGAAAGCGTAACCATCTTCTTTTCGTCCCAGAGACGCGTCTCCTGGATTATTTCTTCGCCGCTATCAAGCGCCTCCCGCTGGCGCTCCTGTTCAAAGCCAAGAGCGTCCCTCACAGCTTTAAAGGAGTTCAGGTTCTTTATCTCCACTTTGCTGCCGAACTTTTTCTCGCCCTTTTTCCTGAGCGAGATATTGGCATCGCATCTTAAACTGCCTTCCTCCATATTGCAATCCGATACGTCCAGGTACTTTATTATCTGCTTTATCGTGGTTAGATATGTATACGCCTCTTCCGGAGTGCGTAAGTCCGGTTCCGAGACGATCTCAAGCAGCGGCGTGCCCGTACGGTTCAGGTCCACATAACTAAACGGCGCTCTCTCGTCATGAATAAGCTTGCCCGCATCCTCCTCCATATGCGCGCGCGTAATCCCTATGTCTTTCAACCCGCCATCTTCAGCGGTTATCGTAACTTTGCCGTTATACGCGAGCGGCATGTCGTACTGGCTTATCTGATAGTTCTTGGGCAGGTCCGGATAATAATAGTTTTTCCGGTCGAATTTGACCGTTTTCTGGATGTCACAATCGAGCGCGATCGCGACTTTTATCGCGTACTCGAAAGCTTTCCTGTTAAGAACGGGAAGCACCCCCGGCAGGCCCAGGCACACGGGGCAAACCTCTGTATTAGGCTCCGCGCCGAAGATGAGGCTGCATCCGCAAAAAGCCTTAGTCTTTGTCGAAAGCTGCAGGTGCACTTCAAGTCCTATTACTGTCTCGTATTTTCCGTTCATCTCATCTAACCGCTTTTCTTCTGGCCCGAAAACATCTTATGATGGTCGGTTGCCCTTTCAAAGGCATGTGCCGCTTTTATAAGTGTCTCTTCATTAAAGGGTGAAGCCATAAGCTGCAGGCCCACCGGAAGATCGTTCTCGCCCATACCGCAGGGTATGGAGACAGCGGGAAGCCCCGCAAGGTTTGCCGGTATGGTAAAAATGTCTGAAAGGTACATCTTAAGCGGATCGTCCGTCCTCTCTCCGATCTTAAAAGCAGTCGTCGGCGAGGTAGGCGTCAGTATACAGTCGCAGGATTTAAACGCTTCACGGAAATCATCCGAGATCTTGGTGCGGACTTTCTGCGCCTTGAGGTAATACTCTTCATAATAGCCGCTGCTTAAAGAATACGTCCCCAGAAGTATCCTTCTTTTAGCCTCCTCTCCGAAACCCTCGTTCCTCGTGGCGATATACATCTCTATGAGACTGACGGCTTTACCGGACCTGTAGCCGTAATGCACGCCGTCATACCGTGCGAGATTGGAACTGGCTTCGGCTGGAGCTATGATGTAATAACAGCTTACCGCGTATTTTGTATGCGGAAGGGATATACGGGTCGTCCTGGCGCCGAGCTTTTTAAAAACGTCAATAGCCCCGTCAATGCGGCTTTTCACGCCCGCATCTATACCCGGAGGAAAATACTCGCTTGGTATACCGATCGTAAGACCCTTTATATCCTTGTTGAGGCTCTCCGTATAGCGTGGAACGCTTCTGTTAACGGAGGTTGAATCTTTTTCGTCATAGCCGGATATGACTTCAAGGATAGACGCGCAGTCAGAGACGTTGCGTGTTATCGGCCCTATCTGGTCGAGACTGGAAGCAAACGCGATCAAACCATAACGTGAGACGCGGCCGTAAGTGGGCTTAAGCCCTACAACGCCGCACATGGAAGCGGGCTGCCTGATCGAGCCTCCCGTGTCAGATCCCAGTGCCGCCACCACCTCACCCGCCGCAACAGCCGCCGCCGAACCGCCGCTGGAGCCGCCCGGGATGCGCCCGGTATCCCACGGGTTGTGTGTAGGCCCGTAATAAGAAGTCTCACAGGAAGAGCCGAAAGCAAACTCGTCCATATTGGCCCCGCCGATTATAAGCGCCTTTTCCTTTTCCAGTTTTTCGATAACTGTCGCGTTGTACGGCGGACGAAAGCCCTCAAGCACATGCGAAGCGCACGTGGTAAGCTCCCCTTTTATGCAGATATTGTTCTTGATAGCTATGGGGACGCCCCGGAGTAAACCCCGGCGGCCGGCTTTATCGAGATTTTGCGCCCGCTTTATAACGTTTTTGGAGTCAAGACAGGCAAAAGCCTTGATTTTCTTGTCGATAACGGCGATCCTGTCCGTTAAAGCGCGCGCAGTATCAGCCAGCGGCTCTTTGCGTTCTTCCAGCCATCTTTTAAAATCGCTTATGCTTGAAGATATATCTTCCATATCAGGCGTCTTCTATTATCTTGGGGACTTTAAAGAAACCGTCTTTCCTTGCAGGCGCATTGCTCAGGGCTTCTTCCGTCGGAAGAGGCTCTGCCGGTTCGTCTTCACGGAATACGTTTTTCATGGACGTAAGAACATGTGTAGTCGGAAGGGTGCCTTCGGTGTCGACTTCGCCCAGCTGCGCTATATACTCCAGGATCTGCGAAAGCTGCCCCCTGAACTTCACAAGGTCTTCTTCCTTGAGGCTCAGGCGCGCAAGTCTTGCAACGTACCTGACGAGATCCTCTGTGATCGCTGTTTTTTTGTCGGCGTGCTCCATATTGCCATTACCCTAACATAATAATAAATGAAAGTCAATATTACATATATGCTAAATCATGCTTTTCGCCCCGCGAAACGCTCACCTGCCGCATCAGAAACCCTGGCGTAATCCTCCAGAGAAAGTGATTCCGCGCGGCTTGCCGGATCGATACCGCAGCTCTCGAACAATCTTATCCAGTCGTCTCTTGTCATCGAGGCGAAATCTCCCTGCGAAAGGGGGTTGACGGCTTTTTTCCTTCTTTGGGAAAAAGCCTTGCGCACGATCCTGAACATGAGAGCCTCATCCGTGACTTTTACGCTTGGCTCACTCAGCACCTTAAGCTCAACTAGATGCGAGTCTACCCGGGGTCTGGGATAAAAGGAGTTCTTCTTGATCCTAAAGAGTTTTTTCACCTCCATATAAAACTGGACAAAGCAGCTTATGGACCCGTAAACGCGGCTGCCGCTGGAAGAAGCTATCCGTTCGGCAAGTTCCTCCTGTATCACCAGATAAACCGCATCGATACATTTCCTCTGGCGGATCATCTTCTCGATCACGGGAGTTGATATGTAGTACGGGATGTTCCCGAAAACCGTCAAAGCCCCGCTATCTTTCGCCAGAGCGCATATATCGACATCCAGGATGCTCGCTTCGATAAGCGTTATATCCTTCTCTCTAAAGCGTTCAGCCATTATCCCGCATATTCGCCTGTCCTTCTCAACCGCAAAGAGCTTCCCGCACATGGCGGCAAGCTCGAACGACATGACGCCGAAACCCGCTCCTATCTCGAGGACTCTCTTTGAAGAGTCGACGCAAAGCGCCTTTAAGATATTGTCTCTTACGTTTTTATCGATCAGAAAGTTCTGGCCCAGTTTCTTGTTGGGACGGAAATCTTCCTCTCGCCATAACGCTTTAAGTTCTTTTAAGTCCATGTTTAGATTGTCTTTAACGTGAAGCTCCATGGGCTAACGCCCATGGCATCCACAGTTTCAGTCTTTCCGTCAAGCGGAATCCTGCACCGAAGGCCATTCATCCACGCCCTTACGGGCGTGGCCTTCCGGTGCATGGGCAAAAAGAGCCCGTGCGGCAAGTTTGATGGCCTGCTTCATAGAACCGGCCCTTGCGATACCCTTGCCGGCTATATCAAAAGCAGTGCCGTGATCTGGTGAGGTCCTCACATGCCCCAGTCCCAGTGTCATATTGACACCGGTATCAAAATCCACCATCTTAAAAGGCGCAAGACACTGGTCATGGTACATGGAAACAACGATATCGATTTTTTTCTCTCTCGCTTTATGAAAGATCACATCCGCCGATATGGGGCCCTGGATATTTTTATAGACAGCTTTAGCCTTCTCGACCGCCGGCAGTATCATATCGATTTCCTCGGTGCCTATCTTCCCCCCTTCGCCGCAATGCGGATTTAAGGCAGAGACGCCTATTACCGCATCCTCCTTGCCGCATATGATCTTGCGGTTTTCAACAACCTGTTTAAGAGTCTCCACGATAAGATCCACACTCAGACTGGAGGCGACTGCCTTTAAGGGAATGTGGCGCGTTACCGGAGCGACGCATAAAGTCTCTCCGGCAAGGACCATGGTAACGTGCGCAGCGGAATACGCTTCCTGGAGATACTCGGTATGCCCTATAAAGCCCGGTTTGATCCTGGCCGTCCTCTCCTTGCTGAGGGGCGCGGTAACCAGTGCTGCGCCCGCCCCGCTTGAAGCCTGCATCAGAGTAACGGCGCTGGCCAGCGCATCAAGCGCCTTACGGGCGCCCTCCTCGCTGGGAGTACCCGGAACGGTATTTTTTAAAGGAGTGGTGGGATCAATTATGTTTACAGCTTCTTCATCTAAAAGGATCTTTCCGGAGGCGTTGTCATGATGCACCTTGATATTGCCCTCATACACACCGGCTGCGGCCCTTTCCATGACGCCGGAGTCCCCCACAATGACAAAAACGGCAAGCCCTTTGATTTCGGGGCTTGCCATCGCCTTCATGATCACTTCCGGGCCTATGCCGGAAGGATCTCCCATAGTTATAAAAATCTGCGGTTTACTTGTAGGAGATATACGCATTCTTTCGTTTTTCTTCGATCCACTTGTAAAGGTTCTCCGAGAACTTACGCATATATATCTGTTCCTTCAGAAAATCGCTGACCTCTTCATATTTCAAGGGACGCTCCTTTTGGATCTCTTCCACCAAAAATATATGATAGCCTATAGGCGTCTCGACTACACCCGAAAGCCCGCCCTCTTTCAGCGAAAAGACAGCTTCGTCTATCTCCGGGAGCATGTTCCCGGCTATTATGTACCCCATATCCCCCCCGTCACTGGCATAGGGACCTTCGGAACGCTCGATCGCCAGGGAAGCGAAATCTTTGCCGCTATTAAGCTCCTTAAGCACTTCGTCTATCTTTTTGCGGCTGTCATCTTCCGAGCCCGTTCTCTTGCGTATCATGATCCCGCGGACCCTCACCCTTTCGGGGGCCAAAAGCTTGTCCTTGTTTTTCTCATAAAGATCCCGCGTCTCGCCCGGAGAAATGACGATCTTTGACGCGACTTCTTTCTCGACTAGTTTCTGAGCCAGGGCCTGTTCGCGAAGTTCACGTTCAAACTCCGTCAAGTTAGTGCCTTTTGCGCTCAACGACTGCAGGAACTCATCTTCACTGGCATAATATGACTTTATCTTATCCATGTCGCTCTGGAATTTTTTCTCGTCTATCTGCACTTTCGCCTGCTTCGCAAGACTCACCACAAGTTTAGAGCTTACCATCTGCTCAAGCAGGCCTTTTTTGACCGTCTCTAGCTTCTCTTTTAAGTCCTCGCCCTCGAAGCTGGCCTCGTACTCCTTTTTAATGGGTATATAGAGCCTGTCGAATTCACGCTGCGTTACGACCTCATCGTTGACCACAACAAGCACCTTGTCTACAACAGCCGCATGAGAATTTATGCTTGATAAAGCGAGAGACACGCCTATCATCGCAAAAAATAAAACCTTCAGTCTCCTTA
Source organism: uncultured Planctomycetia bacterium (assembly GCA_964527555.1). Taxonomy (GTDB): domain Bacteria; phylum Omnitrophota; class Gorgyraeia; order Tantalellales; family Tantalellaceae; genus CAZGOG01. The sequence goes on from CAZGOG010000002.1 coordinate 62,869, forward strand.
CACAGTTCATAATATATCCCCCTTAAACTTCTTCTTCCGTTTCATCCTTTTCCGTTTCAACCGGCTTCTCTTCTTCCTTGACGGATAGCGCCTCTTCGTTTATCTCGATAACAGTCTCTTTGCGAAGCCTGGTGAGTAGATCGTTGAAAAGCTGGCGCCTCTTTATGGCCCTTAGCTGCGATTTTATGTTTTCGTCCACCTCGTCTATCGGCCTTAACTGCGGCTGCCGCCGGTCAGTAAGTTTTATTATATGATACCCGAGTTTCGTCTTTACGACTCCGCTGATCTGGTCTATTTCAAGAGCCGAACAGGCGTTCTCGAATTCCGGCATGAGCTGCCCTTTGGGAAAATACCCGATGTCCCCGGCTCTCTGGGCGGTGGGGTCTACTGATTTCGCTCTTGCCATATCCTCGAAACTCGCGCCTGCCTGGATCTCTTTAAGCACTTCATCGGCATTATCCTGTGACAAGAGGAGTATATGCGAGACCCTCATGATCTCGGGGGTCATGTATTTATCTTTGTTGCTTTCGTAAAACTCCACGATATCATCGTCGGTTATGACAACGGCATCATCCACCTCGCCCTTCAGAAACCTTGCGATGAGGATCTTTTTGCGGGCCTGTTCTATAACCTCCTGGACTTCTTTCTCCTTATCGATATTTTTGCGGAGAGCCTCCTGGTAAAGGAGCGTGTCGTTTATGAGTTCCTGCAGGAACTCATCTTTCCTGTTCTTGACGATGTCCTGGTACTTTCCCGGGAGTTTTTCGATCATCCTGTTGAAATCCCGTATGGTGATCTTCACCTCTCCCACCGAAGCTATGACATCTTCCTTCTTCGGCGTTTTGGAACAGCCGAAAAGGCCCATCACCAGGAAAACCGCTAATAGAACGAAAATGGTGCTATTTTTGTTTTTTCTCATGATTATTCCGCTTTCTTATGTGCTAAATCATTAATATAATAGCAAAATAGCACTTCCTCTTCAAGAGTTTTCACTTCCCCTTAGTTTATCGATCTCCAGTTTAAGCAGACGGCAATAGAGGTCAAAGCCTACCTGGTCTATGAACCCGCTCTGCTGGAAACCCAATATATTACCGGCACCCCTCATCTCAAGGTCCCTCATGGCGATCTTGAATCCCGAACCCAGCTCCTGGTATTTCTTTATCGCGCTTAAACGCTGCTGCACTTCATGGGTAAGGCTTGAGAAGTCCCGTACCACCAGATACGCGTAAGCCTTACGGTCAAACCTGCCGATCCTGCCCCTCAGCTGATAGAGATCCGCCAAACCGAACCGGTCCGCATCATTTATGATCATGGTGTTGGCGTTCGGGATGTCTATCCCGGATTCGATGATCGTGGTGCATACCAGTACGTCCACTTCCGCCCTGATAAATTTAAGCATTGTCTTCTCGAGTGTCTTCGAACTCATCTGCCCGTGCGCCACCAGAAGACGCGCACTTGGCGCGAGCTTCTTGACTTTGGAGGCGATCCTTTCTATGGTCTCAACCCTGTTATGGACATAATACACCTGGCCGCCCCTGGCCAGTTCTTTCTCTATGGCGCCGGAGATCTCTTTTTCGTCATACTCCATAACTCTGGTATCGACAGGCATCCTTTCCAGGGGAGGAGTCTCGATCACCGATATATCCTTCCCCCCCATAAGCGCAAGGTACAGTGTCCTGGGTATGGGAGTGGCCGTGAGCGTGAGTATATCGACGTTCACGCGCATCCTTTTAAGCTTATCCTTGTGTTTTACGCCGAACCTCTGCTCTTCATCGATAATTAAGAGGCCCATATCCTTAAACTTCACGTCGCTGGAAAGCAGGCGATGCGTGCCGATAACTATATCGACTTTCCCCTCCTCCAGGTCCCTGAGTATCGTGTTCTGCTCTTTCTGCGTACGGAACCGGTTAAGCATCTGGATGTTTATGGGAAAATCCCTGAGGCGTCTGGTAAAGGTGTTGGTGTGCTGCTCCGCAAGGATCGTCGTCGGAACGAGTATGGCCACCTGTTTATTGTCGATGACCGCCTTGAACGCAGCGCGCAAGGCGACTTCAGTCTTGCCGTAGCCCACATCGCCCGAGAGAAGCCGGTCCATGGGGCGCGGCCTTTCCATGTCGCACTTAACGTCCTCCGTCGCTTTCAGCTGGTCGGGTGTCTCCTTATAGGGAAACGCCTCCTCGACCTCTTTCTGCCAGTCGCTATCCTTGGAGAAAACAAAACCGGGCGCGCTTTCCCTCTTCGCCTGCAGACTCAATAGATCCCGTGCCACCAGCGCGGCCCCCCTGGTGGCGTTTTTCTTGGCCGCTTCCCATCCCTTGCCTTTAAGGCTGCTTAAGCCGGGTAGCTTCCGGTGAAACGAGATGTACCTTTGCAGTTTGTGGAGGTCGCCGCTTTCAACATAAAGCTTATCCCCGCCTTTATATTCAAGAACAAAATAATCCCCGAAGCTCCCTCCCCGGCGCATCCTCTGCATGCCGAGGTACTTGCCTATGCCGTAATCAAGGTGCACTACAAAGTCGCCCGGCTCTATATCGACGAAGGAGTCTATCGGCTGCTCGCCCAACTCCACCCGGCCTGCGCGTTTTGACACCTTCGTGCGTCTTAATATGCCGAGCGGCAGTATTATGACTCCTCTATGACTGGTGATCGTCTTGAAGGAAACTAGGTCTATGCTCTTTATCGACCGCACCACGCTTCCGGAGATATCTATACGGACCGGATACTCGAAAGTCACGGGATAGATTATAAGAGTCTCGCCCACCAGGGTATAATCCCCGCACGCTGAGATCCTACGGCACCGCGAATAGCCGTACCGCTCCAGCGTTTTAAGCGTCTCCTCCGCACTGGCTTTCTCGCCTGTATATAATTTGAGGGAATCAAACATGGTCTATTCATCCGGAGAAAGAGCTCCGCCCTCTTACATCTTCTCAGGCAGAGTTATATTCAAAAGACCTAACCCGTTCGCCAGGACCGTACGAACGCATTCGACAAGAAATAGCCTCGCCTTTGTCAGCGCAATATCGTCCGAGACTACCCTGCATTCGGTATAAAAAGAGTGAAAGAGGCGCGCCAGATCGTTGAGATAGACTATCAGCCTGTTAGGCTCAAGCGCGTCTGCGCTTGCCTTCACCGCAAAAGGAAACTCCCCGAGTTTACGCATAAGGGTTCTTTCCTCTTTTGTTTTCAAGAGGTCCAGCCGTTTCTTCCGAAAAAGGAGCTTAAGCGCCTTTTTGCGGCTGAACTTCTTTATGCTGCAGATCCTTGCATGAGCGTACTGGATGTAATAGACGGGGTTGTCCGTAGATTCTTTCTTGGCAAGATCTATGTCAAAATCCAGGTGGCTGTCAAGCCTTCTGGAAAGGAAAAAGAACCGTGTGACATCCTTGCCTATTTCATCGATAAGTTCTCTTAAGCTTATAAATTCCCCCTTACGCGTGGACATGGAAAGGGACTCACCCCCTCGCATGAGGGTGACGAGCTGCACTATTAATATTTCAAGGCTTCCGGCATCGTGACCCAGCGCCTGGACAGCGGCTTTCATCCTGCCGATATAACCGTGATGGTCCGGGCCCAGGAGGTCTATGAGTTTCCAGTGATGACGGCGGTACTTGTCAAGATGATAAGCTATATCGGGCGCCAGGTACGTATAAGAGCCGTCACTTTTTCTGACGACCCTGTCTTTATCGTCACCGAAACGGGTGGAAGCAAACCATTTTGCCCCGCCGTCTTCATAGATATAGCCGCCTTTATCGAGCACTCCAAGAGCCTGCTCCACTTCTTTGCGCCCCTCTATATCCGCCTGGCTGGTCCAGGTATCAAATTTGACTCCGAAATCATCCAGGTCTTTCGTTATGAGATGCATCATGTATTTGACAGCATAATCCCGGAAAAAGTTCCCTTCTTTTTCTGGTTTTTCAAGAAGCGCGCTGCCCCTCTTCTCTTTTATCTCTCTTGCGATATCGGTAATATACTCGCCCATGTACCCGTCCGGCGGCATCTCCTCTTCTCGCCCGCAGAGATTACGGTACCGCACCTCGACGGACTTACCGAGAAGCATGATCTGGCGGCCCACATCATTAAGGTAATACTCACAGGTGACTTTATAGCCGTCAAAACGCAGTATACGCGCCAGGGCGTCGCCTATGGCGGCCTGGCGGCCATGCGCGATAGTAAGGGGTCCCGTGGGGTTGGCGCTTACGAATTCGAGGTTTATGTGCCTTGAGCGGCCGTCATCTGACCGGCCGAAATCGTCCTTTTCTTCTTCGATAGCTAAAAGAAGCTTCTTGTAATACTCGTCGGAAAACCGGAAATTTATGAACCCGCCTTTAACCTCTATATCGCCTATCAAAGCGGATAGATGACTCTTCTCGAGCTCCTCCCGAAGGATAGCTGTGATCCTGGAGGCAACTTCAGCCGGGGCTTTGCGCACCAGCGAGGCCAGACGCATCGCCACATTACTGGTCAGATCCCCGTGTTTGGCATCACGGGTAAGCTCCAGAAACACCCCTATATCTTCCGGGAAAGGCGCATCGGGCAGGTTTTCGCAGAAATACTTTTTTGAGGATTTTAAGAGGGCTTCCGTTATTTTTTTTGAGACGTCTTTTCCAAGCATTTATCGTCAAACCGTTCTACAGGAACATCCGACCAGAGCCGTTCCAGTCCGTAAAAATCCCTGATCTCTTTATTAAAAACATGGACTACGACATCGTCGTAGTCCAAAAGAACCCAATACGGGTTTCGTCTTCCCTCCACATGCAGGGGAAGAATATGCGTTTTTGACAGTTTTTCCTGAATTGCTCTGGAAATGGCACCTATCCTGCGGGAAGAACTTGCTGAGACCAGGACAAACCAGTCAAAGATGCTGGAGAGGCCGCGCATATCCATAAGGATTATATCCTCTCCTTTTTTCTCAGCCGCAAGATGTGCTATTAATCTCGCTTTATCCAGCGCTGTTATCTTTTTCACCGATAATCGTGTTGAAAGTTAAAGTGTTCCTTTGATATCAAAATAAACGTTTTTTAAAAACACGTCTGCTGAAGATGCGCACTATTTGCCGAGGATCCTGTACATGCCTGTACCGCAATCCGGGCATTTGCCTTTCACAGCTTTTCTGCCGTTCTTCATAGTGACTTCTTTGGCGTCTTTCATCTCTTTCTTAGCCTTACATTTTACGCAGTAACCCTGTGCCATGAGTAACACCTCCTTAGATTTTAACAAAAAAATTCAACGAACCAAGTTTATCATAATGAAGCTGATATTTCAAGCTCATATATATTATATTAATTATCATTCCCTGTAAAGACCCTTTTTCCGTATATAGCTGACCACTTTATCCGGGACAAGATAATCTATGGGCTGGCGGTTATGTATACGTTCCCTTATATTAGAAGAAGAGACCTCTATATTAGGTATAACTATCCTGTGTATGAGCCCCTCATACGCGCTTTCCTCACCCCACCCGGGACGGGTCGCAACGACAAAAGTGGAAAGTTTAAGGATCTCATCGGGATCCTTCCACATGGAAAGGCTTTCCGCCGAGTCGGCGCCGCTGAGAAAGAAAAGTTCCGCTCCCTCATTATACTTTTCCTTAAAATACTTTATCGTGTTGACCGAGTATGACTTAACTTCGGAATCCACCTCATATGTCGAGACCTCAAACCTGTCGTCGCCTTCCAGGGCGAGCCGGACCATGTTGACCCTGTCCGCGACGGTGGCATCGCCCTCTATTTGTTTATGCGGGGGCATATACGCCGGGATAAAATACACCTTATCCAGAGCTAAATGGTGCCAGCATTCCTGCGCCAGTACCATGTGCCCCAGATGTATAGGATTAAATGTACCGCCAAGCAGGCCTATCCTCATATATCCCCTCTCTTATCCTTATATCCGGTCAGGTCCTTATTTGACCGGCGCCATGAACGATATACTTGTATGTGCAAAGCTCTTCCAACCCCATGGGTCCGCGAGCATGGAGTTTGTCTGTGGAGATGCCGATCTCGGCGCCTTTACCGAATTCGCCGCCATCGGTGAACCTGGTCGAAGCGTTGACGTACACGGCAGCGGAATCCACGTGCTTGGTGAACTCTTTTGCGCTAGAAGCGTTTTCTGTCACAATCGCATCGGAATGGTTTGACCCGAACTTTGTTATATGGCTGATCGCCTCCTGCAGGGAGTCAACGACCCTGATATTAAGCACAAGGTCGAGCCATTCCGTGGCAAAATCTTCTTCTGTGGCTTCCTGGACGCCATCACCGAGAATATGGCGGCTTTCGGAGCAGCCCTTAAGCTGCACTCCCGCTTCTTTGAGCCTTTCGGCAATACGCGGCAGAAACTCCCTGGCTATCTTTTCATGCACGAGCATGGTCTCCATGGCGTTGCATACACCGGGTCTCTGAACCTTTGCGTTATACGAGATCTCTTCCGCCATCGCAAGATCAGCATCCGCGTCGACGTATACGTGACAGATGCCTTTGTAATGCTTGATCACCGGTACCTGGCTTTTTTCGACGACCTCACGGATCAATGACTCTCCCCCGCGCGGCATAATGAGATCGATACCGCCTGTTGATTTAAGCATCTCCTCCACCAGCTGGCGGCTGGTGTCTTCTATGAGGATGAACGCGCCTTCATCTAAACGGCATTTTGCCGAGGCTTCTTTCAACGCCGCATAAATGGCTTTATTCGAGTTTATCGCCTCACTCCCGCCGCGCAGTATCACGGAGTTGCCTGACTTAAGGCAAAGCGCGACACAATCGGCTGTTACGTTGGGACGCGCCTCATAGATTATGCCGATGACGCCTATAGGAACGCGCACCTTCTCGATGATAAGACCGTTGGGCCTCTCTCTCTTCTCGAGGACTTCACCTACGGGGTCCTGGAGTTTGGAGACGTCCCGCATCATCTTGCACATGCCGTCTATTCTTTTATCATCCATCTTCAGCCTGTCGAGAAAGGCCTTGTTCCTGCCCTTCTCCTCGGCGTTCTTTAAATCTATGGCGTTGGCTTTCTTTATGCCGGCTCTTGACCTGTCCAGGCTTTCAGCCATGGCGAGAAGTACCTTGTTCTTATCCTTGGTCTTCATGACAGCCAGACTCGCCGCGCCCCTCTTCGCTTTCGAGGTGATATCTTTCATTATGGTTTTACTGTCCATATTTCTTTACCTTTTTTAAAAAAGTCGTTTTCTTCCTCTACTAAAGGACCACGAGGTTGTCCCTGTGTACCACCTCATCGTAATCCTTATAGCCGAGTATGCTTTCTATCTGCTCGGACTTATGCCCCTTGATTTTCTCTATTTCCTCGGATGAATAATTCGAAAGCCCCCTTGCTATAACTTCCCCGTCATCGCTTACGATATCCACCACGTCACCGTCAGTGAACCTGCCTGATATATCGATAATACCGCTGGGTAAGAGACTTTTATTCTTGGCGATGAGCGCTTTCTCCGCCCCTTCGTCTATCCTGATCGATCCCTTGGACTTGAGGCTGAAAGCTATCCACCTCTTGCGGGCCTTCATGGTGACTTCTGAAGCTTTGAAGCGCGTACCTACTTCTTTGCCGTCGGCAATATCGGTGATTACGCTCTCTTTTCTGCCGTAGGCGATAACGCATTCTATCCCGCTTGACGCGGCGTTCTTCGCGGCCTCAAGTTTAGTTATCATGCCCCCGGTGCTTTCATCGCATCCTTTGCCCCGGCAAAGCCCTTTCAGTTTCCCTATATCTTTTGCTATATCTTCGACTCTGCTGATTAATCCGCCTTCTCGCCCGAGGAGCCCTTCCACATCGGTAAGGATTATCAAGATGTCGGAATCGGCAAGGTCAGCCACCAGGCTTGAAAGGCGATCGTTATCCCCGCACTTTATCTCCTCCGTCGAAACCGAATCGTTCTCATTGATGATAGGGACCGCGCCGAGTTTTACGAGTTCATTAAGTGTATATCTTATGTTAAGGAACCTCCTGCGGTCATTAAAGTCTTCCTGGGTAAGCAGTATCTGGCCGGCGACATAACTTCTCTTGTTGAAATATTCGTTATAAACGTCCATGAGGTGGTTCTGGCCGACGCTTGCTGCGGCCTGAAGCTCTGCAAGAGACCTCTCTCTTTTATTCAGCTTAAGTAACCCCAGTCCCGCGCCTATAGCGCCTGAAGAGACCACGATCACCTCGAAGTGCTTGTCTTTTAGATCGGATATCTGATCCGCCAGGCTCTTGATAACCGCCTCATCGAGTCTGTTATTCTCGCCGGTAACGACTTTAGTGCCGACCTTAATCGTTATTCTCTTCAGGTGCTTCTTTGACATCTTTTATCTTCCTGTATATTGCCCCGACCAGTTCCCTCACGCCTTCCCCGGTAAGAGCGGAGATCGCCCACACCTTTTCTTTTTGCCCGGCGGAAAACTTCTCAAGGTTCTCCTTCGCCCCGGGCATATCCATCTTGTTCGCGACTATTATACGCGGTTTATTATACACGTCTTCACTATAGGCATAAAGTTCTTTTTCTAATCTTGCATAATTTTCATCTGGATGAGTCCCATCCACCGGCACCATATCCACAATATGCACCAGAACGCTGGTTCTTTCGATGTGACGCAGAAACCTGTCCCCGAGTCCCTTCCCCGCATGCGCGCCTTCGATGAGGCCCGGCATATCCGCGGCCACAAAGGTATTCTCATGGAAACTCACCACCCCCAGCTGGGGCGTGCGTGTCGTAAAAGGGTACGCAGCTACCCGCGAATGACATTTTGATATGCGTGAGATAAGCGTTGATTTACCGGCATTGGGCAGGCCTATTATCCCGGCGTCAGCGACCAGCTTAAGTTCCAGGATAAGAGTTTTCGCTTCACCGGGGGCGCCCGGCTCGGCCTCTCTCTTCTTGGCGCTGCCTATGCCGCCCGCTCCGCCCCTGGCTACAATAACCCTCTCGCCTATAGCGTCAAGATCCCTTACAACCATGTCCGTCCCGGCGTCTATTACGATAGTGCCCACGGGGACCTTTATAACACAGTCCTTCCCGCGCCTGCCGAACTTCTTGTTCGAACCGCCGCACACGCCTGCGCCGCCGGAATGATGTTGTTTGTATTTTAGATCAAGAAGAGTATGCAGGTTGGGGCTGCTTTCGATGATTACGTCGCCGCCGGCTCCGCCGTCACCGCCGTCAGGGATGCCCTTTCGGTGAAAGATATCCTTGAATAAACTCTGGCAACCGTCCCCTCCCTTGCCGCCGGAGACGTAGATCTTTGCATGGTCAATAAGCATCTCATTCGGGGATTATACTTACAACCCGGCTCGCAGAAAACGAAACAACACCCGTGCGCCTGGCAAAAAGAGTGTCATCGCTGCCCCTGCCCACGTTCATACCGGGCTTATAGCGGGTGCCCCTCTGTCTGATGATTATACTGCCGGCGCTTACGCACTCGCCGCCGGATATTTTAACACCGAGTCTTTGAGAATTCGAATCGCGTCCGTTGCGCGAAGAACCTTGTCCTTTTTTATGTGCCATGACTGGTAACTCCTTTTCTTCTCCAGGCCCTGATCTCGGGGCCGATTATTTTATTTATGCTTTCTTGGGTTTGGTTTCCGCCTTCTTGGCTTTCTCTTCAGCGGGTTTAACCCCTTCCGCAAAATGTATCTCTTTCACCTTAAGATCCGTCAGGTCCTGCCTGTGGCCTTTTTTCGACTGTGAGCTTTTCCTGTCCCTGTATTTAAACGCGATCACTTTTTTCCCTCTTTTGTCCCCCACGATCGCACATTCGACAAAAGCGTCTTTCACGTAAGGCTCTCCCACAAAATAAGAAGCGCCTTTCCTGCCGAAGAGGACCTTATCCACCTTAAGCGTCTTAGCTTTCTGCCCGGCTATGCGGTTAACTGAAAAAATAGTACCTTTCTCAACCAGTACCTGCGTGCCTTTAAGTTCGATTACCGCGTACATGTTTTCTCCTAATAGTTTATAACTTGTTTAAAAACAATAGCTTATATGACAAATAAACAAAATTCTTTAAAAAAGAGTAGAATAATAGTACCAGATAGGACCTTGATTGTCAAGACTAATTAGGTTTGGGTGGGTTCCAGCTTATGATATCGACATCTTGTTGAAGCCCCGGCGCATAAATCTCAGGATCTTTATATGCATATTTAACGACAGTCGTCACATTCCAGAAGGTTATATCCCTTTCAGCTATCATACATCCCTCTATATCAATAGTAGCTCCCGCTGTCCCGGTAGTAAGGTCCCTCCTGGCATGCACGATAGCTCCTTCTGTTGTGAGATTGCCGTGAACCGTAATATCACCGTTCGTCCCTTTTGCATAAATGATGTTTATAATGCCGCTTTTTATGGTCTGTATCAGGCTTCCACTTATTTTAATATCGTCTGCGATAAGAGAGCCGTTAAGCACACATGTGCCGCTTATAGTGACGTTACCGTCTACGTAAGCATACCCGCTGGAAGGTGAAATGCTTCCGGTAAAAGTCTGGTTACTGCTGTAGTAGTCACCGGCATCAATCGCTTTTTGTTTCCACTCGGCCAAATCCCCCTGAGTGATCCAATCAACACCCACAAGGGGAAGAAACGGCGCGCCTTCTGTAACTGTGGCGGCGTCATTATTCACGCCATTGATCCATATGAAAGCATCTGCACTATCGGATTGGTTGTGTTTTGAGCCTTCCAGCACCACACCAACAGCCGCGACTTCTCCGTTTACGCGGACGATTCCGTTATTCAAGGACTTGAGCTCTACGTCGCTGTTAGAGTGTATGTCCCCTGTCACCTCTACCAATGAAGCGCTGCCCGTGGCACGAAGTTTAAGGCTGTTGTATGCCGTATACATCTTGTTTAACGGTGAGTCTACAGCACCGCTGATCTCAGCCGTTACCGTCCTTGAAACCGGCCCCACAGTCCCCACTGAAGTCAAAAGGATCCTCGAACCCACCTGAGAGTACGTCACGACGTAGCCACCCGTATCCATAGTCTCTGAAACGACGGTGCTTCCGCTTAAACCGTTGGCCCTGATCTCAGCCAGCGCGTGGTTTATCCCCGCTTCAGCCATGTTCCTTGCCTGCTCCATGGTCTTTGCCCGGCCTATTAGCTCCATGTCCTGTTTTATGATATCGACGAAAAATATCGTAGTTATGGACATTAAGAGCACGAAACCCAGTACCACGATAAGCACCATGCCTTTTTTGTTCCCGATATTCATCCGGCTAATCTCGCTTTTCATATCACACCGCCTCTATTTGCCCGTATTCCTGGGCTCGACCTCGATCGTATTCTCTTTATGGAGTAACCTGCCGTGAAAATCCATACTGACGCCGATACCGATCGTCAAAGCTTTAATAAGATCCTCGCCGTCGATTGTGACTCTCACCTGTCCGTAATCGTCCTTCTTGGCGATGTCGCCCGTGATCTGGCATACTGTTTCATCGCCGGGCCAGTTTACTTCAACATCGTCTATCCAGAGTGAAGTATACCCCGCAATGTAGGGCTCGCCTGCACTAGCCGGGAACTCATACACATTCATCATAGTTACCTGGCTATTAATATAATTCTCATAGCTCAAGGTCGAAGAATCAACCCTCCAGTAAAGGGTAGTAGCCAGTTCCCCCTTGAACTGAAAATACCGGCCTGAACCTATTCCCAGGCTGCTGGGATTCGTAGTGCTGCCGGTTATAGAGTCCCAGTCTGTCGCCCCTGTCATGAATCTGTCACTGGAAGAACGCGCCTTCATGCGCACTTCGGTGCCCGAAGGACTGTCTTCAGACCACTTTATCTGGTTATACGAGGGGCTTGCTAACGCCGTATCGTATATCTGAGATTCCACGCTGCCTGATTTCTGGGCAACGTCAACTTCTGTAACGGCATAGATCATGTTTGTGGTGCCGTCATAAAGAGACCATACCGGCGTCCCCGAAGCGGACGGAAGATCTCCCGTCGTCAGGTAATATGAATGATCCATGGTCGCACCGCCCTCCCAGTACCTGACATCGTCATCACCCGGATTAAAGGACCATCCTGAAGGCCAGATTAAAAACGGATCATCCAGCTGCGGCACATAGAATGTTATAAGGTAATCCGCCTCGTCCCCCGCTGAATCCTCCAAAGCCAGCGGGAAGCAGACCCATTCGCTCCAGACTTGACCGCCGCTGGGGATATAGGCATAAGTCACGGTATCGGTGGAATCGCCGTCACCATCCATATCATAAGCGTCCTGGAAATAAAGCCTCTGGTGACGGTGATAGTCTTCTACAGGTAACCCCGACGTAGACTGGTTCGCAAGGCCGACATACTCATCTGCGCTTTTATCTCTTCTTGTTATATACGCAGCCTCTATTTTAAAGGGATTATCCTCGGGCGCGGTAAACTTGCACCTTAAAAGATAGCCCCTCACGGGATCTGCCGTGGTCGTGCCGGAATTGTCTATCTTATCATGGTGTAAAACCGTACGGATTGTTATGGGATAAGCCGGAAGGTTCCCGTCATCGCCGTCTATCTCAGTATCCTCGGTCTCAGATGCGGCTGACCAGACTATATCCTCGTCTCCACCCACGCGGTCCGAGGGAAGTTCCAGCTTCATACGCATCTCTTCCCCATAAATAAAAACGTTATCCGGGCTTGCGCCCGAAAAAGCGGAATCTCTCACAAGATCGTAAGAGTCGGTAAACTCGAGATAGTCGCCTGCGCCCGCAGCGTCATATTCCAGGAAATTACTGTTTCTCCATTCGTTGTCATAAACTCTGGTAATACCGGCGCCGCTTGAATCTATCGAACCAGCCGGGGCAAAAGAGGAGTTGTAATACTCCGCTTCCCGGTAACTGCCCGAAGGCATTATCCTGATATTGTCTATGCCGAAAGCGTAACCGGTCGAATCGGGATTGAGGTCCTCGGCAGTAAAGCGTATGTCATGACTTCCAGCGTCAAGCGTTGTGTACCCGAAGACGACGTTACTCACTTTAACGGGATCGCTGCTTTCATCATAAAAATCCACCAAACCGGCCAGCTGTGAGATCTCAAGATAATCCAGGTTTTCCCTTATGAGATCCGAATATATGTCGGCGGTGATGTCGCCGGAAAGAACACTTTCAAGCTGAGCGTACCTTTCATCCTCGGTAAGCGTACTGTCCCATGAATCGATAACGCTTCTTCTGAGATGCTTTTTACCGTCTTCCTCGACTATGTGGTATATGATGGTCTTATCCCAAGCGATCTTGCCATCGGTAATAGTTAAAAAACCGTTAGTATCAACATCGGCTGACGGCAGGCTCATCGCGGTATATGTGACTTCGCCTTCCGGATAAAACGTCATATAAGTGGCGCTTGAAAGACGCACTTCGTTCCTTATCGTCTCAAGAGCTTTTAAAAGGTCTATCCTGAGAAGCGTGTTACTCCTTTCCCCCGTCCATACTTTCTGGGCAAACGTCCACGTCGAGATCATAGCCGCCACCACCAGAACAGCTATAATTATCATGATCAGCACTTCCGTTAAGGTAAACCCTCTTTTATCCCGGAGCATCCTTCTCATAATCGCCTCTTATTTTTGTTGCGTTTTATATATCGGCAAACACCGTCTCCATGGTAATAGGATGACCCGCCGGGGAAGCTTCGTCGGCCCTGTCGACACTCACTTTAACCGTTACGAGATCGGAAAAACCGTTAAAATTTTGTGTAACCGCAGTCGTGCGGAAAAAATCCACCTCTCCATCGCCGTCTATATCTATGGGGACATCGATCTCAGGGGCTGTGTAAGGTATATTGGCAAAATCAAATTTTTTAAGTGTGTCTATACGTGCCTGGGCCAGGATAGAAGCGGTATAGATCTCATCTGAGCGGCTGATAAGGATCGCTCCCTGCGTAATCGCGGTAAGCACAGCTATCGCAATAAGCGCCACTATCATGATGGATATGATCACTTCTACAAGCGTCATCCCCCGGGAATCTTTAAACAAATTCCTCATAATCACCTGTTCTTTCCTGAAAACCGGCTATAAAACTAACTGTATACCCCTATTTAAAGTATACCTTACTATAATTCAATAACCAGCTTTTTGATATATTCAAAAAAAAGAAGTCAGTTCAACCGATTTTTAACGCTCCTCTACCACAATATCCTCAATATGGAGCGTATGATCCTCTTTAAGGTCTATCTTGCACCTGTATTTGCGCTGTATATCGCTTAACATCACGGCCTGATCCGAAACTAAAGCCTCGTTAATATCGGGGTGTACCGTCACGCTTACATGTTTTATCCTCTTCTCGCTTTTTACAAGCGCGTTATCTATTTGCCGGACCACTTCGATCGCTATAGTCTCAACGCTTTTAATCATGCCTTTACCTCCGCAATAAGGGCATTCTATATGCGAGGAGCTTTCCAGGCTCTTACGCATCCTTTGCCTGGTCATCTCCACTATCCCGAACTGGGATATCGCCCTCAGGCTTATGCGCGCCTTATCATCGCGGAGCTTCTCCTGGAGGAGGTTAAAGATGTTCTCGCGGTGGTTCTTATCCTCCATATCGATAAAGTCTATGATGATGATGCCGCCTATATCTCTCAGCATGAGCTGCTTCGGTATTTCTTCCGCTGCCTCCATATTCGTCTTATACGCGGTCTCCTCCAGGCTTCTTCTCCCGACGAAGCTGCCCGTATTGACATCGATTACCACGACGCCTTCGGTCTGCTCGATAACAAGATACCCGCCGCTTTTGAGCGAGACTTTCCTTTCAAAGATCTCATCTACCTTCTTGTCAAGATTGTATTTCTGAAAAAGAGGCATGCGCCCGGTGTACAGTTTCACTTTCTTCCGGAGTGACGGCATGAAGGCCTTGAGGAACTTGATGATCCTGGCATACTCCTCCTTCGAGTCGACGATGAGGCTTGAGACGTCTTCGGTGAAAATGTCCCTTATCATGCGAAGGACTATCCCGTATTCCTCATATACGCAAACGGGAGGCGCCTGTCTTTCGGCTCTTGCTTTCACCCTCGCCCATAGGTTCATCAGGTACCTGATCTCGGAACGGAACTCCTCCTCACTCCTGCCGGCTGCTACAGTCCTTACGATGCAGCCCACCTCGTCACGGAACCCCAATTTATCCAAAATGTCGCGTATCCTCTTGCGTTCCGCCGGGTCAAGTATGCGCCGGGATATGCCTATTGTCTTGTCATAGGGGGTTATCACCAGATACCTTCCCGGAAGGCTTATATACGTGGTAAGACGCGGCCCCTTGGTGCCGATCGCTTCTTTCACGACCTGTACCATGAGCTCTTCGCCCTTCTTTAAAATGTTCTGTATTTTCGCGGGGCCGAATTTTTTCCTGGGTTTTATAGCCGGCTCGTCCTCGTCCGCCAGGATCTCTTTGAGTATGGAACTTTTGTCCAAAACGTCGCTCACGTGGAGAAACCCGTTTTTCTCAAGTCCTACATCCACGAAGGCCGCTTCTATCCCCGGGAGGATGGAACTTACCCGCCCCTTGTAGATGCTGCCGGCATACTGCCCACGGCCCTTTCGTGCCATGAAAAAATCCACCATATTGCCGCCCTCAAGGATCGCGGCACGCTTCTCAATGGGGCCGACATTGATCAGTATCTGTTTTTCGGTCTTCACTTCGGCTTTATGTCTATGTCTTTTTGCCATCATAAAATGTCCTTTCACATTTATATTTGTATCACTTGGCTTCTCTGACTTCCAGGATCCTTACGCCTTCCGGAAGTTCCCGGTTGAGAGCCTCTTTAATCTCAAGGTGAGGCCGCTCAGTAAGCCAGAAACTCATCTCTTCCCTGTCGCTCTGGCAGCCAAGCTTGAGAGCCTTCGGCATACTTATCTTTACGTGTGGTGAAAAGCCTTCCGTCAAAACAAAGGCCAGTCCCGTACGGCGGATGGCCCTGCGAATAAGAGTCATGAGGTCCAGATGCGAAATATAGACCATATCACCCTTCTTCTCAAAGACAGCATCGTATCTTATCATGATCTTATACCGGCTTTCCCTCACATCAAAGCTAAAGAGACAGGCATAAAAGAAAACTACTATTCTCTCGGCAGCCTGCAAAGTAATAAAGCTTAGCGTCTTCTGTGAACGCTTCTTTCTAGGGGGAGGGGTGATTGAAAAAATATAAAGCCTATTAAGTCAAGACGTCTCGCGAAACACATGCTAACTATAAAAACCTTTTATCATCTTCGCCTTTTGAAAAGCCAGTCTTGTCTTCTGCCCTCTACCCTCGTCTGCCGGCGATAAACTTCTGCCCCTTAAGCGCTACTTCTTCTTCCTGAAATCCAGCCAGGGCGCGTATTCCCTCTTGGGCTGCACCGCTTCGGTGTTTCCTACAGGAACTTCTACCTGTTTCTGGGTGGTTTTCAGCTTCCCCGTCATAAGCACGGGGGCTGTTTCGGTTTCCTCGGCGCTTTCTTTCTGCGTTATGTATTTATCAAAGTGCGGCTGGGTCTCGGAATCAGCGATGGAATCCATGGCGTCTTTCACCAGGTGCACCGTGACGAAAAATACGATCTCAGTTCTTCGGATTTCTTCGGATTCGTATTTGAAAAGACTTCCCAGAACCGGTATGCCACCCAAAAGGTCGCCCAGTATCGGGAGTTTATTATCCTCTGTCACCAGCTCTTTCCGTATAAGCCCCCCCAGGAAAATCGTGTCTCCGTCTCTCACCCTTATGATCGTGTTAGCCTCCCTGGAATTAAACGTAAGGGCCACTGTTCCCTGCTGGGCCGCTCCGGCAAGCGTGAGCACGCTAAAGCCTTCGTTATTAGAGACTTCCGGCAGGAGATTGACGGAGATGTCCCCTTCTTCGTTGACATGGGGGATCACCACGAGCTTCACGCCGACTTCCCTGGCATCCTCTATATCTTCAAATTGAACGGTAACGGTCGTGGAGGTATCTGTACTCTGCAGCGCCTCCTGCAGCATTATTTTCTGGATTACCTTTATAGTGGCTCTTTGATTATTCAATGTCGTTATACGGGGACTTGAAAGTATCTCGGAATCGCCCCTCTGGTCTATAAGCGCCAGAGTCGCGGTAAAGGTACTAAAGTCCAGGTAACCATACGTGAACAGATCCGTGCCGGCGAGAGCCTGGGCAACCGCGGGGATACCTGTATCCGTAATCCAGGGAAAAGTTGGAGCAAATCCTCTTCCTCCTGTCGAAGGATAATACTTCTCATCCGGCGCACCGTTTAAAAACGGCAAGGTCCCGTCGTTTTTAAAGGGAAAGGTGATCGGCTTTTTAGCCCCGGCAGCCGTTATTACCGCGTTCCAATCCACGCCGAAACGTTCGTCCTCGTTTAAGAGGATCTCGACAACTTTCGCATCAAGTATGATCTGGGGGGTCTTCTTGTCGATCTTGCTTATCATCGTTTTGATGTCGCTTATGCGCGCGGGTATCGCCGTTATCACTATGGAATTAACGCTTGAGATATATGTGGCTTTTTCGCCCTGCCTGGGGTTAAGGATTGAGTTGATCGCCGTCATCAGCTGGTTGATGCTTTCTTCCTTCTGCTCTACAAGCACCTCTTCATTGCCTTCTTCCGTTTTGGTCAGCTCAATATCACGTATGAGGTGATTTAAGGGTATGACCTCTGTCACGGGCTCTTCCGCGTGAAGCTGTCCTTTGGGTATGACCCTTATGATGTCGCCCTCGCGTGAATAGACGTATCCGTAGTTTCTTGTCACGATGTCAAGTGCCACTTCCCAGGGTTTGTTCCTTAGACGCATGGTGACCAGGCCCTCGACTCCGGGAGACGGGATTATATCGACCCCGCTTACCTCGGAAAGGTAATGAAGGACTGTCTTTATATCCACATCCTTGAAATTGACAGTCACGTTCCCGGCTTCGGCCAAAGGCTGGCCTATATCCTCTTTGACCGGGGATGTTTGGGCAGCACCCGCAGGTGAAACATTCACCTGGGCATATGAATCCACTATTAGCAGCGAATTCATAAATAAAATCGCAACAACTGGCGCAAGAACTTTTACCCATGCACCAGAAGGCCACGCCCGTAAGGGCATGGATGAATGGCCTTCGGTGCAGGATTCCGCTTGACGGAACCCTGAAACTGTGGATGCCATGGGCGTTAGCCCATGGAGCTTCACTATTCGACTAAATTTTTTCATGTTCCCCCCCCATTACGAATTTAAAAACCGTACTTCTTTCTATTCCTCATAAAGTTTTATTTCATGCTCGTCTTCATCTATTTTTATTTTCACAACATTGGCATCTATCGACTCGACTGTAAGTACGCCGATACTGTCGCCTTCGGTCATAAACTCGCCGTTAATGATGGCGCTCCTTTTTCCGGCGGGATCGATAACAATCCCCTGAAGCACGACATCGTCTACGGTAAGCACTCCCCTGGCACCGCCCCGCGTTCCATCCTGCGGGACGCCGATTAAAGGCACGAAGGGGTCCCTGCGTCCAAGCGATTTATATTCGAATGCAGAAGCCTCATCCGGCAGCAAGCCCGCAATAGCCATAACGAGACTCACCGCCAGCAGAAACGTATATGCTCCGCTATTTCTTTTCATCATCTCCAACCGCCACGTAGGCTTTTAAGACTATTTTCACGTTATGAGACCTGGGATATTTGCTGTCGTATTGCACCGAGAGGTCCTGGATCTCAACGAACCTTTCCCCCTGCTCGAGTTTGTTGATAAAATAACCCAGCTGATGATATCCGCTCTTCGCGGTTATAACTATAGGCATTTCGCGAAAATACCTGGCGGTCTCCTCGTCTAACCCCTTGGTGGAAAACTCCTGGGGGGTGACGCTTAGTATCTTCACGTTCGATTCCTTGGCCATGGCAGCCAGACCTTCCAAAAATTTGGGTATTTCTTTTTCGACTGGAAGCTGTTTGGCATACCGGGTCTGTTCTTCCCGTAGAACGTTTAATCTCTCTGTCATCTCATCCAGACGTTTTTCCCGGCTTTCAACAAGATTTATCCTGTCTTTAAGATCCTTGACCATCCTGGAAACCTCAGAAAGACTGTTAAACGTCGGCAGGATGAGAAATGTAAGGTAAAGCACCACGATGATAACCGCGCCGCCCACAGTGACATACAGTTTCTTCTGCTCGTCCTCGAAAAACTCTTTTATCTTGTCTTGCTGCGTATTAAAATCGATCATTTCTTCAGAAGGTCCTCTCCGATTTTCTCGTCGCTTTTAAACCCTATAGGCCCGAAACGGCAGTTAAGGTTGAACATCATCACTTCTTCCTCGCTGATCTTAAGGTTCCGCATGTTTTTAAGTTCGATCTCCTCGAAATAGCTGGAGAACTCCATGTTCTTTTTGAGACTGTTGATAAACCTGGCGACTGTAGCCGTCGCTTCTTCGCTCTTGCCAAGAGCATACCCGTTAAGATTAAGCCAGACAGGGAGATCGCTTATCACTATCTTTTTGTCTTTCTCATCCCGGAAACTCAGCTCAAAGTTTGAGAGCCAAATGTTCGGTATTATCGACTGGTTGAGACCGCTGAGGAGCATGGACCAGTCCAGATCGGGTTTGGCGATCTTTTTTACCGCGGCTATCCTTCTTTCAAGGTTGTTTATTTCTCTGGCAAGGCGTTCCGTTCTTTCACGCTGCGGTTTCATCTGGTTCCATTTCTCTTCCAGCACCCCGTACTCTTTCCTGTTACTGCCGACCACCAGCAGCATAAGAACATGCACGGCGATCAGGACTGCTATTACGCCTAAAGCCGCCGGTAACGCCGGCAGTGTCGGCAGCTTGGGCATCTGTATCTGCCTTCTCTTCTTTCTCCTCAGATCCTTGGGCAGCAAATTAAGCTCTATCATGATAAAATATTTTAGTTTACTTGATCCCTCTAAGCGCAAGTCCTATCCCGACAGCAAGCTGGCATGAAACCGGTTTTATCTTTTCGGCTGAAATGTTCTCGGATATCTTTAGACCTTTAAGCGGATCCCATTTCTTTACTTCAGTGGCGAGTCTTTCACCCAGGTGATCAAGCACCCCCTCCTGGCGGACCATCCCGCCGGAACAATAAATGTCGCTGATTCCCTTATTGTACCTGTTTTCAAAATATCCGAAAGACAGTTGTACCTCCTTGATAAGATCATCAAGGATAGATGCGGCAGCCTGTTTTACAGCCTCTTTATTCCCGCCTTCATGGCCTAAAATGTACTCGTTTGCCTTTTCTATCGGAATAGACATATTCCGGCAGATGGCCTTGATGACATCCTTACCCCCAATCTGCACCTGCCTCATAAAGCAAGGCATCTCGCCGATCGATATCAATATATCGGTCTCGGAATGCCCGAGGTCCAAAAGGACATTACCCTTATCCTCGGCAAAAGTATTGGATTCAAGGAAGACATTGAACATCGCAAAAGAAGCGATATCCATTATGTTCACTATGATATCCATGCCCTCGAACATTTTTACCAGGTGTGCGATAGGCTCGCGTTTTGCGGCGGCCAAAAGGACCTTCATGCGCCCCGCCTCTTCAGCATCGCCCAAAATAATAGAGTCGAGAACGACCTCTTTTATGCTGAAAGGAATGTACTTCTCAGCTTCAAAGGCAAGGGCGTTAGCCAGCTGTTCTTTGGTCATTTTGGGAAGGTCTATGAACCGCACGATCACGTCAGGCCCGGATATGGAGAGGTTGATTTCTTCCGGGTGAAAACCGATTTCTTTAAGGGCTTCTTCTATAAAACGCTGTGTTTCATAGCTTTTGGCATCGGGGGGGATATTTTTTATGCTAAAGGCAGAAAGCGTTTTACCATCAGAACTTTTCTCGAGGGAAACGGCCTTTATGGAATAACTTCCAATATCCAAGCCGACTGATTTTTCTGATGCACTTCCGATTTTTACCATATATTAAGAGTTAAAAAGTTAGAATTTATATAGAGATTATCTAATATATTTATCCAAAGACTATCATACCAACCTGCCATTGTCAAGCTGGAGGTATATATAATCTATACTCTAAGTAATCCTCTATGGTTTACTTTTCCCCTCCGATATGATCTTTCGCATAAGTTCGGCCGGTTTTTTAAAACCGGGGTCGCACATGATTGCTTTTTGAAGATACATCTTTGCCTGTTTTTCTTCTCCCCCCGCGAGAAAAACCTCCCCAAGATTATAAAAAGCAAGCGGCCTCTCGGGATAAAGTTTTGCGGCTTCCAGATAATAAGTCGCTGCCTCAGGCAGATACCCCATACGGCTATATGCGGTGCCAAGATTGATAAGGGCATTGTAATCGTACGGCTTGATCCTGTATGCTCTTTTAGACACTTCGAGAGCTTTTTCATCTTCCCCGCTCTCCGAATAGATGGCACCAAGAATAAGAAGCGCTTCAGAGTGCCTGGGGCTCATCTCAAGCACTTTCTCCAAATAGTTTATTGCGGCTGTCTTATCACCCCGCTTAAGCTCCACCAAAGCCATCCCCACATATGCGTCAAAATTATCGGGGTCGATAGCAAGCACTGTTTTAAAATCGCGTTCAGCTTCATCCGCCGCTCCCGAAGCAAGCTGCCACCTTCCTCTTAAATAAAGCGCTGCCGCATCGCCGGGCCGGGTCTCTACATAAGAGTCCATCTCATCCAAAGCCTTCTGGTTTATTTTACCTTTTTTGGATGATACGGCTTTGTAGAACATGGCTGAATCATCTTCTTTTGAAAAAGAAAGTACTCGGCCGCTTAAAGATTCGCTCGTCTGCCAGTATTTAGTCTGGGCTATCGTTATGCTCGCAAGGGTGGCAACGATAACAAGAACGCCTCCGGCAATAAGATATTTTGACGGCTTTCCTCTTCTTTCATAAACTTCAGTAAGCGAAACTGACACAAAAAGAAATGCCCCGTAGCTGGGAAGGTAGAGCCAGTGTTCCGCGAACACTTTGAGGCCAGCCGCCACAAAAAGAAAAGGAACAAGACTTATAAGAAAAAACCCCAATGAAAATACCAGGAGGCGTCTTGAGCCTTTCAGATAAAAAACGAGGAAGATGATTATGGCGAGAGACGCGATCACGAGGGGGTCCGCCTGTTGTAAAAAAGTGCCTGCCCTTCTCACATGAAGAGCCGCGGGAAAAATCACCAGGAGAAAAAACTCTTTAACTATCTCGAAATATTTAGCTGATGCCTCCTCGAAACCAGCAAGCTTTATAACGGTGTGATACCTCCCCCCGAAAAAGAGGTAATGCGCCAGCGCATATACCCCGCAAAGAAGAAAAGCCGGCACCTGACTTGTCATCCTCTTTTCTCTGAGAACTAATATGCTCATCAAAAGAAGCAGAAACGGAAAAATAAGCGCCGTTTCCTTTGAAAGAAGCGCAAGCGCCAGAGAAAAAACGCTTGCGGCAAGAAAGATCGGTTTTTTTAATTCTACGTATCTCACGTAAAAAATCATGTACAGAAATCCGAACAAAAAGAAAAGCAGGTCCGCCCTGCTGGAGATATATGCTACTACTCCGACATAGGCGGGGTGGATTATAAATAAAAGAGAAGCAAGCAATGCCGGCGCCTTCTTGCGCGCAAGCTCCAGCGTCAAATAAAAAACTAATAGACCGTTAAAAAAATGTAGAAGGATACCTGTAATATGAAACCCCAACGGATTCATCCCCCACAGCCGGTAATCCAAAGCGTAAGTGAGCATCTGCACGGGCCGGTAATAGATAGAGTATATGAAACTGGAGTTTATTACATCCTGCTTGAATACCTGAAAGGACGCTAAAGACGCGCGAATCTGGGGGTTTTCAAGAACTATGAACTTATCGTCCCACACAAAACCGGCACCAGTGACATTGCCGTACGAGACCGCTGTTGCGGTAAGAAGAAGTAACGCTATAAGAATATTTTTACGTGTCAGCATAGTGAAGCTCCATGGGCTAACGCCCATGGCATCCACAGTTTCAGTTTTTCCGTCAAGCGGAACCCTGTACCGAAGGCCATTCATCCACGCCCATAAGGGCGTGGCCTTCTGGTGTATGGGCAAATACTATGTGCAAGAGCGGGGTTTATCAAAATACCATGTTCTGGACAGCTGGACCAATCAGGGTAGTTTATGCCGGTCACCGTCTTCGTTCGGACACTTTACGATTATACTGGGGGTGCCGATAATGTAATTGGCTCCGTCAGAGGGACAGGTAGGTGTTGACTTAATATAGTCCGGGACAAGGTCACTCATCGTGGGATTAGTGTCATTATCAATGTAAAAGATCGCTTTAGCGGCTTCTATCTGCCTTAGATTCGCGATGCATCCCCTGTTCTGAGCTTCCCTGCGGGCTCTGACTATGTTAGGAATGGCAATGGCCGCAAGCAGGCCTATTATCCCTATGATTATCATCATCTCGACAAGTGTAAAACCTTTTTTCCCCAATGTTTTCTCCATTCGATTTATCATAAAACCGTTTAAACGAAGACACATATTAAGAATAAGTTAACTTAAGTTTAGTATACCTTAATATGATAAAAAAGCAAATCAAGTACGAAATTTTGATAATAGCGGATTCGAAGAGTAAAAAGGTTAGAATAAAAAAGAAGAGGGCGATTTTTAAATCGCCCTCTTCTCTAGATCTCACGCTTGCTGGAACGAACCTTTACGGTAATTTGTGCTTATCACCGTCTTCGTTCGGGCATGTCGGAGGCGTATTAAGAGCATTGACATTGTAATCAGACCCGTCAGTAGGACAAGTCGGTGTCGATTTGATATAATCAGGCACCAGATCCCCTATGTCGGGAGTCCCCGTATTGCCATCCAAGGCCCATAACGTTTTAGCGCCGTCTATCTGCTTTAAGTTAGCGATACAGGCTTTGTTCTGGGCGGCTTCACGAGCCTTTATAAAGTTTGGTATGGCAATAGCAGCCAATAAACCTATAATTGCGACAACGATCATGATCTCAACAAGTGTGAAACCTCCTTTACCCAAATATTTTCTCATCTTCATATCTCTCACCTCCTTCCTTTTACAGTCTCGAGGGCGGACTAATTGCACCGCTCTACTTTAAAGTATACCTTCATATCTTATCTAAAGCAACCTACCTCCAGAAAACTATGTTTCTAAATCTACATTCACCTAAAGTATGCATTCCGAGTATTAATTTTGTATTAATTTAAAATTAATTTTGTGTTAAAAACCGCGCTTTTATGCCGCAATCCTAGCGGATTAAAACTCGATTAACGTCCCCATCTTGAATATGGGCAGAAACATAGAGATAACAATACCCCCTATGATCACACCCAGAAATACTATAACAAAAGGCTCGATTAAGCTGGTGAGGCTGTCAACTGTAGAACTGACCTGGTCATCATAAAAATCCGCTATTTTAGAAAGCATCTTTTCCAGCTCGCCGCTTTTCTCGCCTACGGATATCATGCGGGTGACAAGCGGCGGGAATATCCCGCTTTTCTCCATGGGGGTTGCGATGCTTTCCCCTTCCTTGACGCTCTCTTTTACCGCGTAAACCGATCTTTCGACGACCACATTACCGGCGGTTTTAGCGACGATCTCAAGCGCAGAAAGTATCGGAACACCGCTTCTGACAAGAGTGCTGAGCGTACGGCTAAACTTACTGATAGCGACTTTCTTGAACAGGGGGCCGAATACGGGCAGCTTCAGTTTCAGGCCGTCAAATGCCAGTCTCCCCTGCGCCGTGTTAATGTACCACTTAACACCGGAACCTACGCCGATAACTCCTATTGCGAGCAGCCAGAAAGAACTTCGCACTATGTCGCTTACGTTTATCAGAAACTGTGTAGGTCCCGGCAGTTCCGCGCCAAAACCGGAAAACATGTCTTTAAAAACGGGTATGACCCTCAGGATCAATACAAATGTTATTACCAGAGCCAGAAAAGAAACAACGGCGGGATACACCATCGCCGATCTTATCTTTCTTTGAAGGGAATGCGTCTTCTCCATATACGTGGCGACCCTTTCCAGAACCTCATCCAGCATACCGCTTGATTCGCCTGCTTTTACCATGTTCACAAAAAATTCAGAAAAAACAGAACTGTGTTTTGCCATGGCATCCGAAAGACTGGCCCCGGTATTGACAGAGTCACGTACGTCCAATATCACTTTCTTAAAACGGGCATGCGCTACCTGATCACCCATCGTATCAAGCGCATTGACGATGGTGATCCCCGCCCCTGTCATGGTCGCCATCTGTCTTACAAATATGACAAGTTCATCCATGGGCACTTTTCTTCTACTGGAAGACATTAAAGAAGAGATGATTGATTCCCTCTTTTTGAGCTCATCTATTCTTATCATGAGCATATCTCTGCTGCGGATTACTTCGATGGCGGATTTCTTGTCAGGCGCTTCCAGATCACCCCTCATGGTACGCCCTTCCTTGTTCTTTGCTACATATGCGAATTTTGGCATGACTGTCCTTCCATATTCATTTTAAAAGATCACTTACCACGCGCTTTCCATCAAGTAACTCTCAAAACTTCCTCTAAAGTGGTCCATCCCTTGATAAACTTCATCATCGCATTATCACGCAAAGTCCTCGTGCCTTTTGTCCTCAAATACTCCCTTATCTCGCCTTCGGAAGCCTTTTTATCTATCATCTTTTTTATCCGGTCATCTATAAGAAGCGTCTCGAGTGTCCCAAGCCTGCCGCTGTAACCCGTGCCGCTGCACCTCGGACACCCTCTTCCCTTATAGAACTTACCCACACCCCGGGCTTCGGGATACTTTTTATGCATTTCGTCTATCATCTTTGCCGGTATCTCCGCTTCGACCTTGCAATGCGGGCATATCCTTCTAAGAAGTCTCTGGGCACATGCCATGATGAGACTCGCCCCGACAAGGAAGGGTTCAATACCCATATTCTCAAGACGCGTGATCGCCCCGACCGCATCGTTCGTATGCAGGGTGCTTAAGACCATCTGCCCTGTAAGCGAAGCTTTGATGGCTATATCCGCGGTCTCAAAATCTCTTATCTCTCCCACCAGGATAACATCCGGGCTCTGGCGCAGTATCGCCCTCAAGCCGCTGGCGAAGTCCAGTCCTATTTCAGGCCGGGCTGCTATCTGGGTTATGCCGGCAACCTGGTACTCAACGGGATCCTCCACAGTGATTATGTTCCGCTCGGGAGTATTCATCTCGTTAAGCACCGAATAAAGCGTGGTGGATTTACCGCTGCCGGTGGGGCCTGTGACCAGTATTATCCCAAAGGGCCTCGAAAGCGCTTCCTTGAAATCAGCCAGAGGTTCCGGCAAAAACCCGAGAGACTCAAGCCCAAGAGAGAGACTCCCCTTGTCAAGCGCCCTCAAGACTATCTTATTGCCGAAACTTATGGGAAGCACGGAAACGCGGAAATCTATGTCTCTTTTCTCAAGTTTTATGCGGAACCTTCCGTCCTGCGGCACCCTCGTCTCCGTGATGTCAAGAGTAGACATTATTTTCAGACGCGCTATTATCGCGTTCTGGTTCTTCTTCGGCAGGTCGAAAACGCTGTGAAGCTGTCCGTCAATGCGATAGCGGATCCTGAGCGATTTTTCCTGAGGTTCAATATGGATATCACTGGCTCTTTTCTTGATCGCCTCGCTTATTATAAGATCGACCATCTTGACAATGGGCGCCGCCGTACTTTCTCTGGTTATCTCCCTTACGTCAAGGCCTTCCTCCCTTTTAACAACTTCTACGTCAGATCCGCCTGCCTCCTCGTCCATGATGGTGGAGATGTCGACCTCTTCTTCAACCTCATAAAAGGCGCGCAGGACCTCCTGAAGCTCCTTACGGGTGGCCAGAGTCAGTTCCACGTCACAGCCCGTTACGGTCTTGACATCGTCTATCGCATAAACGTCAGTAGGGTCAGAGACAATAAGCGTCATATCCTTGCCGATCTTGGACAGTGGCACTACAGAATGACGCCGGGCCACTTTCTCCGGCACCAGGCTCATCGTATCATCATCCAATACAACTCTTGAAATATCTATAGGGGGGATATTTAATTCACCGCTTAACGTTATTAAAAGATCGTGGTCTGAGACGGCTCCGCTTTCGGAAAGCGCTTTTATTATGTCGCTTCTGTTTTTCCTCTTGAGCTCGTTATCGAGCTTGTTCCGCGTCTCTTCGTCTATCAGCCCATTGTCCCGCAAGGCTTTCAGTATCCTGTCTTTTATTAGAAGTTGTGTCATCTTACAATCATCCTGTCTCTTTGTCTCCGAGAGTTATGCGCAAGACATCCTCAAGAGAAGCAACACCGTCGATCACGTTTTCTATGCCGTTTTCCCTCAGTGTAGTCATCCCGTCACACCTGGCGGCTTTTTCTATATCAGCCGCATCGGCTTCTTTAAATATAAGATCCTTTATCGCGGGGGTCAGTATAAGACATTCTATGATACCGAGTCTGCCCTGATATCCGGAATTTGCGCATCTTTTGCATCCCTTAGGACGATAGATCTTCATGGGAGATGAGTCCCTGTCAAGAAGGCCGTATTTCTCGGCAACCTCTTTCGGCGGAAAATACTCTTCCTTGCATTCGGGACATAACTTTCTCAGAAGTCTCTGCGCCGCTATAAGTTCCACGGAAGCCGCAATAAGGAAAGGTTCTACTCCCATATTTATCATCCTCACGATCGCCCCGCTTGCGGTATTGGTATGGAGAGTGCTTAAGACAAGGTGCCCGGTAAGCGCGGACTTGATCGCGACGTCCAAGGTATCGAAATCCCTTATCTCACCCACCATGATAACATCCGGGTCCTGTCTTAAAATCGAACGCAGAGACCCCGCAAAAGTAAGCCCTATATCCTCTTTTATTGAAACCTGGTTAATACCTTTAAGCTCGTATTCTACGGGGTCTTCCACGGTGATCAGGTTCTTTTTCGGATCGTCCACATGCTTAAGTATGGAATACAAGGTCGTGGTCTTCCCGCAGCCGGTAGGCCCGCAGACAAGGATCATTCCGTGAGGCCTTTCGCTGGCGGTGCGTATCTTCTCTTTATCCTTTTCTTTGAAACCCAAAACATCCAGGTCTATCTTGGCATACTGCCGATCGAGTATTCTAAGGGCGGCTTTCTCGCCGTAGCTTGAGGGTACTATGGAGACCCTGAAGTCTATCTTTCTGCCTTCGACTTTTATCCTGAACCTGCCGTCCTGGGGCAGGCGCCTTTCAGCGATATCAAGGTTAGACATGACTTTAATGCGCGATATTATCGGCTGGTGGAACTTCTTGCTGGGCGCGTATCGTTCAAATAACGTGCCGTCTATACGGTAACGCACTCTGGACTTGTTCTCCATCGGCTCTATCAAAACATCGCTGGAACGCTCCTTGACGGCCTTGCTTAATATCGTGTTGGTAAGCTTGACCACAGGCGCTTCTTCCGTTATCTTAAGTAGATCTATCGAGGAGAGATCCTCTTCCTCGCCGGAGACCATCTGCATCTGAGAGCTTTCTATGTCGTCCACTATGGCGCTTATCTCTTCGTCCGCCGACTTTTCGTAATACTGCCGGAGAGCATCTTTCATCTCATCTTCAGCGGCAATAACGGGGCTGACATTGAGCTTGGTCATGATCTTGATGTCATCGAGCACGAATATGTTCAGAGGATCGACCATGGCAACCGTAAGCTGCTTGCCTATACGCGAAATCGGCAGTATCCCTTCCTCAAGCGCGGTCTTCTTGGGTATAAGCGCGAGCACCTCATCCTCGATTTTAAGACTGGAAAGCTTAACCGGAGGGAATCCCAGTTCTTCACTCAAGGCCGTTAAAAGGTCATCCCTTGACAGCGCATGCATTTCGACCAGCGTATCGCCTATATTGCCCCCTTTTTTCGTACAGGCTTCCTCCGCCTTTTTAAGGTCCTCTTTGGTGATAAGTCCCTTCTTAAGGAGAAGGTCACAAATCTTTTTAGTAAGTGAAAGCGGCATCTTTACCAGCACCCCTTAATTTATTTCTTTGGATTGTTTGTAGAGCCTGTTCAAAGCTTCCGATATAGACGTAACGGTACTTATGAAGACCTGGACCTTTCTTTTTGTGAGCATCGCAAGATCCTCGATAGCTTTTTCGTTAAGCGGGTTCGACATCGCAACCGTAAGGATGTTTCCCATACAATCGATGGGGACTATACTGTACTGTCTGGCGACGTTCTCCGGCACGATATCGGCCATCTCTTTTTTAAGTTCGTAATTTTCCAGAGGAAGATAAGGAAACCCGTACTGAACGGTAAGCGCCTGAACTATATCCCGCTCGTTCGCATACCCCAGTTTAACCAGTATCTCGCCCAAAAGCCCCCCCTCGCTTCTCTGGAAGTCAAGCGCTCTCTGAAGCTGGTCCGTGGAAATGACCTCGTTACGCACCAGTATCTCTCCTAATTTTTCTCCTACACGTTTTTCAGGCGTCACTTTTCTCTCCTAACCATATGTGTTAACGTTGATAAAAACAGTTTATCCGATCACTTTAATCAGTTCCTCCACGTCGGATGACCTTGCAAGAGCGTTCTCTTTTGTTATCAGGCTTTTGGCATAAAGCTCAGCCAGAGCCTGGTTCATCGTCTTCATGCCCACCTTCTGGGACGTCTGGATAATGGAATATACCTGGTGCTCTTTACTGTCACGTATCATGCTTCTAACGGCAGTGTTGGTCACCAGGACCTCAGTTGCCAGGACCATGCCCGGCTTATCTTTGCGGGGCAATAGCTGCTGCGAGAGGATACCGAGCAGCACAAACGCAAGCTGTGCCCTGACCTGCCTTTGCTGATGTGATGGAAAGACGTCTACCATACGGTTTATCGACTGGGTGGCATCTGAAGTGTGCAGGGTCCCCAGCACAAGGTGTCCGGTGTCGGCAATGATAAGCGCCTCCTGTATGGTCTCCAGGTCCCGCATCTCTCCCACCAGTATAACATCCGGGTCCTGCCGGAGCACAAACCTGAGTGCATTCCTGAAAGAGTAGGTATCTTCGAGTATCTGCCTCTGATCGATAACGGCCTTTTTGTTCTTATGGACAAATTCGATCGGGTCTTCAACCGTCACGATATGACAGTTACGTTTGGAGTTGATCTCATCCACCATAGCCGCAAGGGTCGTCGTCTTGCCGCTGCCGGTAGCTCCGGTAACAAGGATAAGCCCCTTCTGATAAGTGCAGAATCTTTTTACCACCGCTTCGGGCAGGCCGCATTCGGCGATACTCATGATCTCGACAGGGATCAGCCTTATGGCGCAACCGACGCTGCCCCTCTGGATGAAGGCATTACCCCTGTACCTGCCCACCTTCTCTATGGACAAGGAAAAATCAAGTTCCTTTTCCCTTTCAAACTTTTTTATCTGCTCTGCGTTTATGAGGCTGTACACAAAGTCTTTAGTCTGGTCCGGGGAACAAATCTTTTCATCCACCTCTACCAGCTCATTGTGGATGCGGTAATGCATGGGACTGTTGGCGCTGATATGAAGATCCGATGCCTTCTTCCCGGGCATGGCCTCGAGTATCTTTCTGATATTATCCTTCATCTTTTCCCCTTCGCTTAAAGATCTTTTTTACTCGCCTACTACTTTGTTCTTCCCCGCGGCTTTGGCTTTTTCCACATACTCACGGGCTCTGGCCATGATCTCTTTCGCGTTTACCCCGTCAATGGGATTTTCACTTACGCCTATACTGACTGTGATCCTGTCGCCTGCCTCGCCGGAAAGCTGCATCTCTTCCACTCTCCTGCGTATCTCCTCCGCCATTTCAAGGCTTTCCCTTTTATTCTTCTCCGGTGAAAGTATCCCGAATTCAGCCTCTTCAGCTCTTGCGACCTTGCCGACTGGAGGAACGGCTCCGCTTAAGAGCGAACCCAATTTTTTAAGGACCTCTTCGCTCTTCGCCTTACCGTGACTTTTGGAGTACTGGTCAAAATCATCCACCTCTACCACCATCAGCGAACAGGGCCGCTGATAATAAACGGCCCTGTTGATCTCGTCTTCCAGGCGGTCTTCAAGATAACTGAGTGAATAAAGCCCGGTAACGGGGTCAACAACGTCTATGCTTTCCACTCTCCTGAAGGCCTGGGCGCTCTGATAGCCGAGGACTACTTCCTTCTCGAAGGCCCTTAAGGAGTCTATCTCCTCTTCATCGAACTCAAAATCTTTAGTGAAACTGCCGAGGAGGATGACCCCCACTATATCGGAAGCTACCTTCATGGGGAAAAGAAGGACATTCATATCATCCCCGAGGCTTTCTTTCATTTCTTTCTGCCAGAATTTAGCGGGCGGGCGCGAATCGATGAAAAGGTTATCGTGCTTAAGAAAATGTTTTTCCAGAGAAGGCATCTCTACCACCAGACTCGGAATATCAATATCCCTGCCGGAATCGTTATAGAAAGACTCCTGCGAGTATTTCCCGCCGGGCCCTTTTGTCAGGATAATGCAGAATCCCCCGTAAAGCTCGTTTGCCAATTTTTCCGAAGCGAAATCAGCGATTTCCTCAAAAGTCGCGCCGGAGGAGATCATATCGCCCAGTTTCATGAGGTTTGTAAGCGTGAGGACTTTTCTGTGGATACTGACGTTTAAAGCCGCGGTTTTTTTGCTGTATTCCTGCAGCTGCCCGATATAACCGCGGATCCTGCCCGTCATGGTGTTGACGGCGCTGGCTATATCTCCCAGCTCGCCCTCCTCCTGTGTCGGCACTCTGGCATCGTACTGGCCGCTGGCTATGACCTTCGTCTCAAAAGCAAGTTCTATGACGGGGCCTATCAGCTGCTTCGCGAGCAAAAATCCCGTCCAGGCAACCCACAGGGTAAATAGAATAATGGCGGTTACCTGAACCATGCTATCCGGAGAAACCGGAAAGATATATTGCGTGACAACATACGCCATTATGAGAAGAGGGACGATCGACATGAGGGAAAAAGCTATTAAAAGTTTATATTGCAGTCCTTTTCTGCCGACAGACAGGCCCTTAAACGCTTTCATGAGACACCTCCACGTATAAAATCTTATTTATAAGCGAATAACCTTCTTAGTGTAATTAATATTACACTATGGATTTTTGAAAGTCAAAAAACGCTCTTTAAATTATACGAAATCCAGAAGATCAGAAAAATAAAGGGAAAACGTGAAGGACGCGAAAGACAACTAGCGGAATTTACCCATGCACCAGAAGGCCGCGCCCGTAAGGGTGCGGATGAATGACCTTCGGTGCAGGATTCCGCTTGACGGAAAGACTGAAACTGTGGATGCCATGGGCGTTAGCCCATGGAGCTTCACCTGACGCACTTATTCTTTAAGACCGCTTTTTATAAATTCTTCTTTAAGGCTGGATTTATCAAGTGCGATTTTTATATGGTCCCACGGCAGGACTTCATCCAATGAAAACGCGCGTGACGCATAATCGTAGATGTCTAGACCGTTTTCTTTAAAAGCTTCCTGCCATATGGAAAAGTTGAAAAAATCCCTCCATCCGTCCATCTTGGCGCCTTTCTGCCATGCCGTTAAGATGACGTTTGCCAGGCGCCTGTCCCCTCTTGAGAGAGACGCTTCCACCAGGGATTGCTCCAGATCGTGGAACTCGACCCGCACTTTCCTGGAAGACCCTTTAATGAGTTCGCTCCTTATTCCGGCAAGAGTCTCTATACTTTTCATGCCCGTCCACTGGAGCGGCGTGTGCGGTTTCGGAATAAAGGAATTTACGCTTACTTTTATCTCGGCGCCGCCTTTTGAGGTTTTTTTTCTTATATCGGAAAGCCTGCGGGCCAGTTTTATTATATTCTGGGCCTCGTCACCGGATTCCCTGGGAAAACCTACCATGAAATATAATTTTAGCCGCCGCCACCCGTGCTGAAACGCCACAGAAGCGGATCGGCAAAGCACTTCAAGGTCTATGTTCTTTGCAAGCGCTTCTCTCATCACCTCGCTTGCGGCCTCCGGAGCAAAAGTAAGAGACGTCTTGCGTATAGCGGAGATCATCTCGGGAAGATCATAAAAAGCTTCATCCACCCTCAGTGACGGCACGGATATGGCGACGCCTTTATCTTTAAAATCCTCGGTAAGAGACTTGACCACTTCCGGTAACTTCGGGTAATTCACGCTTGATAGAGACAAAAGTGCCAGGCGTTCATACCCGGTATATTTGTAAGTTTCGCGCGATATCCTTCTTATCTCGTGGGGCGTCCTGAGGCGCAAGGGCCCGTTAACGGCGCTCGCCTGGCAGAAACGGCAACGGTTGGGACACCCCCGCATGATCTCTATCGCCATCCTGTCATGCACGATTCTAATGAAGGGCACTATCTGTTTGGCGGGATAATACGCCTGTCCAAGGTTTTTAACTACTGCCTTCTCGACTTTTTCCGGGACATCCTCTTCCAGCGGAGCTGTCCCCAAAAATCTCCCTTCGGAATAACGGGCTTTGTAAAGGGACGGGACGTACACCCCATCGAGCTTGGAAAGAGCTTTAAGCAGTTCTCTTCTTTTTTTGGTCTTGCTCCCGGCTTTTCTATACTCGTCGACGAAACGGGGAAGCGCTTCTTCCCCGTCACCGATTATGAAAGCGTCGATGAACTTACTCATAGGCTCGGGATTGTACGCGGCTGTCCCTCCCGCTATAACCAAAGGTTCTTCATCCTTTCTCTTCTCCGACTCTACAGTCACTCCGCCCAGTTTAAGCATGCTCAAGACATTCGTATATGTAAGCTCATACGAAAGAGAAAAACCGATAATATCAAACCCGTTTATCGCCCTTCTTGTCTCCAGACTGAAGAGTTTGATGCCGCTTGAAGTAAGCTCTTGTTCCATATCATCCCACGGCATAAAAACCCTTTCGCACGCGATATCGTCGCTCTCGTTCAAAAGATGATACAGGATGCGCAGTCCCAGATAGCTCATGCCGACTTCATATGTATCCGGGTATGCCAGGACTACCGAAGTCCTGTCTTTACGGGGACTCTTACGTATGCTGTTAGTCTCCCCGCCTATATACCGGCCCGGTTTCTGGACTTTTTTGATTATGTCGCTGAATTTATCCATGTTTTTTTGCTTTATCTATTTACCCTGCGGCTGATACTGAGAAGAAAACCCACGCTGATCAGAGAGGCTATGGTATTGGACCCGCCGTAACTTATAGCCGGCAGGGGCAGACCCACAACCGGCATAAGCCCGATCGTCATCGAGATGTTGACAAAAACCTGGAAGGCGATGAGCGTCACTACGCCGCTGGCTATGGCCTTGCCGTAAATATCCTCGGCGCTAGATATTATCCTTATGCCGCGCGCTATGACGAGCGCGTATAACCCTATCAGGATCAATGCGCCGATAAAACCCCATTCTTCCCCGATAACCGAAAATATGAAATCCGTATGCCTCTCGGGAAGGAATTCCAGGTAGCTTTGAGTGCCGCTCAGCCAGCCTTTGCCGAAAATACCGCCGGAACCTATCGCTATCTTCGACTGGATTATCGTATAGCCGGCTCCCAGCGGGTCTAAATCGGGATTGAGAAAAACCATGAGGCGCGTCTTCTGGTAATCTTTCAAAAAGCTCCATAATATCGGAAGGCTAAGGAACCCCAGAGCTATAGTCGAGAGGATATACCTGGCGCTTTCCCCGCATATAAAAAGCATGACCAAAAGTATCGGCAAGATCACCAGAGCCGTCCCCAGATCCGGCTGAAGGAATATGAGTAGTACCGCCGGCATGACAAGGATAACCGCACCGATATAATTTTTAAGCGTCCCTATCCTCTCTCTTCTTTCCCCGAGAAAAGCCGCCAGCGCCAGGATCACCGTGATCTTCACGAACTCCGAAGGCTGCACGGAAAAAGGCCCCAGGTCTATCCAGCGGCGCGCACCGTACCTCTCACCTCCGAAAAGAAGCAGAAAAACAAGCGCTGCCAGGTTAAGGGCATACGCCAGATAAGCAAAATCCAGCATCTTCAGGTAATCCGCTCTGGATGTCATAAAAAGAAAGACAAGTCCCACCAAAACCCACATGCTCTGTTTTACCACCAGCGCGCTTGGAATGTTTTCTCCGTCCGCCCTATCCCACGTGGCCGAGTATACAAACACTATCCCGAGTAAAGCGATTAAAACAGCTCCGAGAAGCAGAACCCTGTCCATCCGCCCTCTTGCGGTTATTATCCTGTTAGTTCTAAACAAGTTATTAACCATCTAAAAGCCCCATCTCTTTTGCTTTTTTGAAAACCTTGCTTGCTGTCTCGGCCGCGTAGTATCCGCCTTTACCGCCGTACTCGTCAAAAACTAAAACCGTTATTTTCGCGTCTTCATACGGGGCAAACCCCGCAAACCACCCGTGAGTCTTGTTCTTTGAGGTCTGGGCGGTCCCCGTCTTGCCGGCAACCGTGACATTACCCAGCTTCGCTTTCATCCCCGTTCCCCTGGGATCGTTTACGACCTTATTAAGACCCTCCCTTACGGCTTCGAGAGAATCATCAGATATCGCAAGATCCGTTTTCTCAACCGTCTCCACGGGTATGTCCCCCACCCTGCTTACAAGATATGGTTTAACCAGGTACCCGCCGTTAGCAAAAACGGACATCATCCTGGCTATCTGGATGGGAGAGCATAAAAGGTACCCCTGCCCGATGGAATAATTTATCGTGTCACCCTGGTACCAGCTTTCATTAAAACGTTTTTTCTTCCAGGAGGGCGTCGGCAGCACCCCCGCATTTTCACCCGGAAGGTCTATCCCCGTAAGCGAACCAAGACCGAATTTCCCGGCGGATCTGGAGAGGCGTTCCACCCCGAGGAGCCGTCCCAAGTTAAAGAAATATACGTTGCATGAGTTCTTTATCCCGTCCTCAAGCGCCTGGAGGCCATGGCCGTCTTTCCTCCAGCAGTTGAATACTATGCGTCCCAAGGCAAAATAACCCGGACAGTTGAAAGAGGTCGCCTCAGTTATCACTCCCGTCTCAAGCGCGGCTGTTGCGGTTACAACTTTAAAAACCGAACCGGGAGGATAAACTCCGGATATGGCCCTGTTAAGCAAAGGATAATTTTTGTCTTTTAAGAGGCTTGCCACTTCGCTCGCATTTGAGGAATCTATAAAGACAGACGGGTCGTAGGAAGGCGCGTTAGCCATGACAAGCACCGCTCCGGTATTCGGGTCCATGACTATGATAGATCCGCGTTTTTCCTTAAGAAGCCCGTCGCAAAATTCCTGAAGCTCGATGTCTATGGTGAGATATACGTCCCTGCCGCTACCGGGCTCCTTGAAACCCAAAGTCGAGACTTCACGCCCGAAGTGGTCGACCTCGACCTGTTTACCTCCATGCGTGCCTCTAAGATAATCATCATAGTACTTCTCGATCCCGTCTCTTCCTACCATATCGTTTATTCTGTAACCGTAATGCTTAAGTTTGTCGAATTCCGAACGGTTTATAAAGCCCAGATATCCCAGGACATTCGACGCCGTCATCCCGCGCGTATACTCGCGTTTAGCGGATACCTCCAAAAGAAGCCCCGGATAATCCATCGCTATCTCTTCCAGGGGTATGGCCTTCTCTATGCCTATATCCCGGGCGACGCACGTAAGCGAATACGGCTGCTTCCTGCTTTTCATTACGTTCTCGCGAACAGTCTCTTTAGGAAGAGCCAGAACAGAACTTAGAACATTTATCAAAGAATCGACGTCTTTGATCTTGTTGTACAAAACGCAGGCATTAAACGAAAGGATGTCTTTGACTAAAACCTCTCCGCGTCTGTCAAAAATACAGCCGCGGGGCGCCATTAGGGGGACTATCTTAAGGCGGTTCTCTTCCGAGAGAAGCCTGTACCTCTCATGCATGGTGATCTGGATATACCCCAGACCCGTCAGGAGCATGAGAAGCGCAATGATGAGCACAAGCGCGAAAATTTTTGTTCTCATGAGATTTTTCTATTCTTCTAAACGCAATAATCCCTTGACGGCAGCGTATGCAAACGGACAGATAAAAATAGTCGCGGCCATATGTCTCCAGTTAGCCGACACGGCAGAGGAAAAAGCTATATTGCTGTCGCCCGTAACGTTCAGATAAAACGTATGAGACCCCAACACTACAGCGAACGCGATCGTCGTAATAAAAATCTGCGCGGCGGGATTCTGGCGGTAGAACATCTTGGCCAGCATCGAAGAGAGGGCTGAGACCGCCGGGAAAAGCAGAATATCTACGCCAAGCGTGCCGAGTGAAAAACATCCTCTTAAGAAACCCGCCACAAACGAGAAAACGATGCTTTCGCCTACCCTGCGGAAGATGCTCACGAAAACAACCATAAGCAGTACGAGGTCGGGAAACCAGCTGAGCCGCATCATCAGGACAACCTGGGCTGCGACACCTAAGACTAAAAGGATATATAGAAAAAGACGTGTTTTCATGCTGCAAAAAACCGTTTACATTTCAATCCAGTCCGTATCATTACCGGAGGCGCGGAATCCGATCTATTTAATGCACAAAACTTCTTCCTGATCAAGAGAATTTGCGGAGGGTTTAATCAGCGCGCTTTTATAAAGTCCCGTTTTGCTTTTTTCGACGGCAACGATCCTTCCCACAGTTATCCCCTTCGGGAATACCCGGCTGTAGCTGGAGGTGACGACAACCGCGCCTTCTTTCACCTCGGCATCTATCGGTATATAAAGCATCCTGGCCATACCCCTGGAAGATCCCACCACGACACCGTTCGTCCGCATATCCTCAAGGGCTGCCCCGGTTTTGAAGCTGGGGTGAGTGAGAAGCATCACGCTGCTGGTCCTGTCGCCAGTGTCAACTACTTTACCAAGAAGACCTTCCGCGGAACATACCGCGGAACCCTTCTCCACGCCGTCCAGGCTGCCCTTGTCTATCACAAACGACCCTACCCAGTCATTGGGGTCCCTGGCGATAATCTCGGCGGAGATCGTTTCAAAACCTATTCTTTTTTTGAATTTCAGAAGTTCGCGGAGCCGTTCGTTCTCCTTCTTTATGTACATAAGCTGATCGCGTTCCAGAGAAAGCTCCGCTACCTTCTCGATCAAGGCTTTGTTCTGGCTGGCGAGCTCACTCTTGGAACGGATAGGCTGAGAAAGCTGCCGGAACCATTCCACAGGAAAAGAAAGCACTTTAATAGAAATGTTTTTAGCGCTTTGGGAGACGGACGGGATGAAAATAAAAAGGGACACTAATGCAAGGAAGCATATGAGAAGTATCCAGTATCTTTTTTTGGTGAAGAGTTTAAGCACATCAAACAGCTAACGCTTATTTCTGAAGTCTGGGCGCTACAGTCAGCCTCTTAAGGTATTTCAGCTCGCTTAATACCTTCCCCGTTCCCAGCGCCACAGCCGTTAAGGGATCATCCGCAAGATGAACAGGCAGGCCCGTCTCCTCGGAGACAAGTTTATCTAACCCTCTAAGAAGAGATCCGCCGCCGGCAAGTATAAGCCCTTTTTCTATGAGATCCGCGGAGAGCTCCGGAGGCGTCCTCTCCAGCGTTATCCTTACAGCTTCGATTATCTGGGCAATTGGCTCAGACAGAGCTTCACGGACTTCTTCGCTGGTTATGGTGATCATTTTGGGCAGTCCCGCGACAAGATCCCGGCCGCGCACTTCCATGGTGATCTCTTCCTCCATGGGATAACCGGACCCTATTCTTATCTTGATCTCCTCGGCGGTTCTTTCCCCTATCATAAGATTATATGTCCTTTTAAGGTAATTTATTATCGCCTCGTCCATCTCATCGCCGCCTATACGGATAGATTTTGAAAAAACGACGCCTGCTAAGGATATTACCGCCATCTCCGTGGTCCCGCCTCCTATATCTATCACCATGTTGCCCGAGGGTTCCTGTATGGGCAGGCCCACCCCGATGGAAGCTGCAACGGGTTCTTCCAGCATGTACACTTCTCTGGCTCCCGCATGAAGAGCGGAATCTTTAACGGCGCGTTTCTCGACTTCCGTGATACCCGAAGGAATGGCTATGACAACCCGCGGGCGGACCAGCCTGCGGGAATTGTGGACTTTCTTTATGAAGTACCTCAGCATACTTTCAGTTATATCGAAATCGGCGATGACACCGTCCCTCATGGGTCTGATGGCCACGATATTGCCGGGAGTCCTGCCGAGCATGCGTTTAGCTTCTTCTCCGACAGCCAATACGTTCGAAGTGCCGGCTTCGATCGCTACGACCGACGGCTCGCAAAGTACAATACCCTCATTTTTTAAATATACAAGTGTGGAGGCAGTACCGAGGTCTATTCCCATATCGCTGGAGAATAAACCGAGGAAGTTATCGAAATATCTTGATAGTTTGTCGAATATCATTTTTAGAGTGCGATTCCTTTTAGGTTAATAATATTATATAAACATTATAAAGAACACCCGACTTATTAAAACGTTAAGATAGTAACAAATAATAATATCTTTGTCAATTTCTTTTTATGTTTTTATTGCAGGGGTATTTATAATTTTGAGTACGTACTAAAAACCTTAAAGATTACCCGGTTGTCTTCTCGAGGTCCTCTAAAAAGTGCGGATACGAAGTGTCCGCGCAGGATGTATCCCTGATAACGCAGGGTTTCCTGAAAGCCAAGGCTGCTATAGCCATGCTCATGGCAATGCGGTGATCCCCGAAACTATCCAGATCCTCATTCTTTATGCTCTTCGCGCCTCCCTGTATCAAGAGGGCGCCCCTCTCTTCTTTAGCGTCCAGGCCCATACGCGAAAAGTTGTCCAAGACGCTCCTCACCCTGTCAGTCTCCTTCACCTTCAGTTCCTTTATTCCGCTAATCACGGTAACGCCCTCGGCCATGCTGGAGGCGACCGCCAGGATGGGGATCTCGTCTATTAATAAGGGCACCTCTTCTTCGCCGATAGTGGCAGCTTTTAGCTTTGAATATTTTACTTCCACATCACCCGCAGGCTCGAGACCATCACGCTTATCGAGTATTACAATAGAGCCGCCCATCCTCTTAAGAACATCGATAATACCGGTTCTGGTAGGATTTAACCCGACATTGCGCACAACAAGATGAGAGCCTTCGGTGATAAGCGCCCCTACAATAAAGAAAGCAGCGCTCGATATATCAGAGGGTATCTCTATATCCCTCGGGATAAGCCTGCATCCTCCCTCTATCCGGGTCAGGAGCCCTTTTCTTTCGATCGGTGCGCCAAAATATTCCAGCATCCGTTCGGTGTGATCTCTTGACTGAAAAGGTTCGGTAAGGGAAGTGGTGCCCGATGCATAGAGTCCCGCCGCAAGAACGCATGACTTCACCTGAGCGCTTGCGACAGGAGAGATATAATCTATCGGGGAAAGGGGGCTCTTCCTTCCCTTTATCTCTAAAGGAGCGTGACCCGCCTCTATTCCCAGCGACTTTATCTCTGCTCCCATACGTAAAAGCGGCTCGATTATCCTTCCCATCGGGCGGCGTGAAAGAGATTCATCCCCGGTCAAAACGCTGGTAAAACTCTGCCCTGAAAGTATCCCCGCTATTATACGCATGGTCGTGCCGGAATTTCCCAGATAAAGCTCGCCTTCGGGGCT
This sequence comes from uncultured Planctomycetia bacterium, assembly GCA_964527555.1. Taxonomy (GTDB): domain Bacteria; phylum Omnitrophota; class Gorgyraeia; order Tantalellales; family Tantalellaceae; genus CAZGOG01. Next base: position 103,233 of record CAZGOG010000002.1, read on the forward strand.
CTTAAGGCCCTTTAGTCCCTTGCCATGCACCGTGACCGCATCGGTTGAAGCCGTTATCTCTACGCCCATGGCACGAAAAGCCTCCAGAGTCCTCATACAGTCCTCACCAAAAAGAAAATTGCGTATAGTGCACTTTCCGTTTGCTATCGAACTGAACATTATGGCTCTATGCGAAATACTTTTATCGGCGGGTACGGTAAGCTCTCCCTTTAAAGTGCCTTTGATTTTTTTTATGTTCCAGTCCATCTCTTCCGGCTCCTTGAATTATCTTTGACTACGCTTTATCGATCCCGGCAATAAACAGTTTGATGTCCTCTGGCACCGGTGCATGAAACTCCACATACCTGCCCGTATCGGGATGGGTGAAGCCCAGCATCTCCGCATGAAGCGCCTGTCGGTCTATTCCGCTATTTTCCCCGCCGTACTTGGCGTCTCCGAGGACGGGATGCCCCAGGTGTTTCATGTGCACACGTATCTGATGAGTCCTGCCCGTCTCCAGATCCAGTCTCACCAGTGTGGCATTTTTGAACCGGCGCACTACATGATAAATCGTACGCGCGCCCTTGCCTTCCGCATAGTTGATATCTATCTTTTTTCTGTCTACTACGTGTCTGGCCAAAGGCGCTTCGATGACCCCGTTATCCATCTGAAGACGCCCTTTTACCAGAGCTGTATAACTTTTTTTTACGGCCCGCTTCTGAAACTGTTTCGCAAGTGACCGGAGTGCACGCGCGCGCTTGGCGACTACCATGACGCCTGAAGTATCCTTATCGAGGCGGTGAACGATACCGGGCCTGAGTTCATTATCCGTCTGGGGCAGTTTTCCGCAATGGTGAAGAAGCGCAGCTACCAAAGTTCCCTTCCTGTTCCCGGCAGCGGGATGGACGACCATACCGGCCGGTTTATTCACGACGATGAGCCATTCATCCTCATAAATTATATCTAACGGGATATCTTCCGGTTCGATATCACTGGCCTCAGCCGGAAGCATTTTAATCACGACTTTATCGTCAGGCGAAGCGATATAACTGGCTTTGACTCTTCCGCCGTTGACAAGGACAAGCCCGCTATCTATCAGCATCTTTACGCAGGTACGCGAATATCCCTCTCCCAGCTTAAGCGCCAGGTATTTATCGATGCGCCCGGCGGCATCTTCCGCACTTACTGTAAACTGTCGCTCCTCCACATTTTCTCCGCTTTTCTGGAACGCACTTTCAATATAAAATACAGTACTGATGCTCCTGCGAACATGACCAGACTGATGATCTGAGAAAGCTTCATGCCGAAAACAAACATGTAGATATCGCCCCTGGTAAAATCCATAAAAAACCTGAAGACGGAGTACAGGATCATGTAAGCGCAGAAAATATACCCGTCAAAAGGACGCTTCCCCCTCATCTCGATAAGAAGTACAAAAATGAGAAGAAGAATAAAGCTCGAATAGATCTGCGTCGGTATCCTCGTGACAGGTTCATACGGGAACGTGACTAAAAGGCCGCTCTCAGCTACCCGTCCGTAACAGCAGCCGTTCAAGAAACACCCTATCCGGCCCAAAGACTGGGCTAAGGCTATGTACGGAGCCACAAGATCCGCGGCTTTTAAAAAAGGAATTTTTTTTGCGCGTGCCCATAAAATACCTGCGATCACCGCCATCACAAAAGCGCCCTGGTAAGCCAGTCCCCCCTCATAAAACATGAAAGCTCTAAGCGGGTATTCCAGATAATACCTGTAGTTGATGATCACGAATAAAAGCCTGCCGCCTACCAGGCCCCCTGCGAGTATCGCGATCATGCAGTCGAACATCTTCTCCGGAGCTATACCGAACTTTCTGGAGTCCTTAAGTATAAGTATAGTAGAAAGCAAAAAACCTATGGCCACAAAAAGACCATAGGAATAAATAGTGACCGGTCCCGCCTGAAAGATTATCCTGTGCATTATCTCTTATCCTACCCTTTTGACCCTGGCTGCCCTGAGTATGGCCCACGCCAGCATAAACGCACCTATCGTGATGAAACTGTCGGCAAGATTAAAAACAGGCCATATCCTAAAATCCAAAAAGTCCACCACGTATCCCAAACGCACTCTGTCGATAAGATTGCCTAAAGTACCCCCCATTATGAAACAAAGCGCGACTTTCTCTACAGCGTTTAATATCCGGTCTTTCTGCAACAAAAAATAATTTATGACAGCTATTGCAAAGATAGAGACTATGATGAATAAATAGCTGTGGCGTCCGAGCATCCCGAAAGCGGCGCCGGTGTTATGTACAAGCGTTAGATGAAAGATGTCCCTGATTATCGGAATACTGGAACCCTGAAGAATATAATTCTGGATGCAGAGTTTCGATACTTGATCCAGAAACAATATGAAAGCTGCGATAAAATAACACAATGTTATCTGCCTGCGGATTTTTCCTCTTCCTCCTGGCACGGTATACAGCGCGTTGCCTGCGGCATAACCTTTAGACGCGATTTAGAAATACGTTTTGAACAGATATCGCATTTGCCGTACGTACCTTCATCAATGCGTTTTATCGCATCATCCAGGGCATAAAGCCTCTCTCTTTCGCTCTCGGCGAGCTCCAGGATGAATTCCCTGTCATAAAGATCGGTTGCCATGTCCGCCATGTGGAAGGAGTAGCCGGACAGGTCCCCGGAAGCGTCTTTAAGGGACTTGTTGAGCCCCTGGCCTTTAAGTTTAAAAAGCTCCTCAAGGATGCGCGCCTTCTCCTTAACCAGGCTCTTTCTTATTGACGCCAATTCTTGTTTCGTAAAAGGCTTCTCTTTGCCTGAAGTCTTCTTCTTAACCATTACAGCTCCTTTCTGATTACATTATAGCAGCGCTCGCACAGATCCGGAGCGTCTTTTTTCTTTCCGACTTCTTCGCTGAAATTCCAGCATCTCTGACATTTTTCTCCCCTGGCTTTTTCCGTGCCGACTTCAAGCGGCAGGCCCGCCACCTCTTCCATGTCGCTTCTTGCGGAGGTAAGCATGGACGCCTGTGAGACTTTAAACAGCCCCGGGAATTTTTTCATGTTTTCCCGCAAGAAACTCTCCATATTCCCATCCGTCGCATAGAGCAAAACAGCCGCTTCCAGGGAGCTGCCTATAACACCCTTTTCGCGTTTAAGCTCAAGGACTTTCATGACGCTGTCACGTATGGAAAGTATCGTCTTCCATTTAGCGTCAAGTTCTTCGTCCTGCCAGGCGGCCATATCCTTATCGATATCCGGCCACATCGAGATATGGACGCTTTCTTCCTTGCCCGCCAGGTTAATGTGGTGCCACACTTCTTCGCACGTAAAAGGAATAATGGGCGCCATGACGCGCACCAAGATATCAAGAATCCTGAAAATAACAGTCTGGTGGCTCCTCCTTTCGGAAGAGTCCGCTGCTACTATATATAACGTATCCTTTAAAACGTCAAGATAAAAAGAACTTACCTCGTACACGCAGAAATCATAAACGGCCCTGTACACCCTGTGAAACTCCCATTTTTCATAATAATCGTTTGCGTTCTTAAGAAGGGCGTGGAGCTGGGAAAGCATCCATCTGTCTATCTCAAGCAAACTATCCTCTCCTACCGCGTCGGCCGCCGGATCAAAGTCATAGAGGTTGCTCAGGAGAAACCGGAAGGTGTTGCGTATTTTCCTGTAACCGTCGGCGAGCCTCTCAAGTATCTCCGGTGAAAGTTTTATGTCGCATTCGTAGTCGCTTGAGGCTACCCATAGGCGCAGTATATCCGCTCCGTATTTTTTCATGACCTCCTGCGGGCTTATGACGTTGCCGACAGACTTCGACATCTTCTTGCCTTCCCCGTCGACGACAAAACCGTGCGTGAGCACCTGTCGGTACGGCGCGCGCCCCTTCGTGGCAGAGGAGGTTATAAGCGCCGCCTGGAACCATCCCCTGTGCTGATCGGATCCTTCCAGATAAAGATCCGCCGGAAAACCCAGAGATTCGTTCCTCTCAAGAACAGCCCTGTAGCTTACACCGGAGTCGAACCATACATCAAGAATGTTATCTTCCCTAACGAATTCTTTTCCCCCGCATTTAGCACAAACGGCATCCTTCTCCAACAGTTCCTTAACGTCTTTTTCAAACCAGACGTTTGAACCCTTCTCTCTGGTAAGCGAAGCGACTTTCTTGATTATATCTTTCGTAGTGAAAGCCTGCCCGCACGAGCTGCATTTAAAAGCAGGTATCGGCACCCCCCAGTACCTCTGACGGGAAAGACACCAGTCGGGCCGGCTTTTTACCATGGAACCGATGCGCTCCTCGCCGGATGCCGGCACCCATTTCACATCGTCTTCAATGGACTTTATCATCGCCTCACGCAGGTGGTTATGATCTATATCCATGAACCACTGCTCAGTAGCTCTGAATATAATGGGACTTTTGCATCTCCAGCAGTGCGGATAAGAATGGGTGATCTTTTCCGTTTTTATCAAGGTGCCGCCGGAACGCATCTTCTCTATTATCGCGCTATTAGCCTCGAAAACGTCCATCCCGGAAAACTCTCCCGCTTCCTTATTGAACCGGCCCCTGTCATCTACCGGCATGACGACCGGCAGATTATATTTCCTGCCCGTGATATAGTCGTCCTGGCCGTGACCGGGAGCGGTATGCACGCAGCCCGTCCCCTCTTCTTTTGTGACGTAATCGGCAAGGACTACCCGGCTCTTCCGGTCTATAAAAGGGTGTTTTGCCTCCTTGAACTCCGCGGCAAGGTCACTTCCCGACTTCTTCTCTACCGGCTTGTAATTTTTAACTTCGCTTTCCTTCATAAAAAAATCCACCAGTTCATCCGCCAGTATCCAGACCTCTTCCCCTACATCGACGAACGAATACACAAAGTCCGGATGAAGCGCAACCGCGACATTCGCGATAAGCGTCCACGGGGTAGTCGTCCATATAACGAAGAACGTGGGTTTACCTGATACCTCTTGCGGGGATTCAAACTTTACGTAGATGGAAGGAGACTCTTTGTCCTCATATTCCACCTCGGCTTCCGCCAGGGCCGTCTCGCACCTCTTGCACCAGTTGACAGGTTTAAGATCTTTGTAGATATAGCCCTTTTCGTAGAGATCCGCCAGAACCAAAAGTATATCCGCCTCATAGTCCTTCGTAAGCGTAAGATAAGGGTTTTCCCAGTCCCCGAAAACCCCGAGCCTTTTAAACTCCTCCGACTGGATCCCGACAAACTTCATGGCATAATCATATGCCTTTTTGCGAAACTCTACCTGGTTGATCTGGTGCTTGCTTATCTTAAGCTCTTTGAAAAGCTGATGTTCGACCGGCAGTCCATGGCAGTCCCAGCCGGGCACGTACGGAGAGAAGAACCCTTTCATCGTATAGTACTTAACGCAGATATCCTTGAGTATCTTGTTCAGGACATGGCCCATATGTATGTGACCGTTGGCATACGGCGGGCCGTCATGCAGCACAAACTTCTTACCGGAACTTTTGCGCTTCTCGATGATCCTTTCGTAAACGCCAAGCTCCCCCCACTTTTTAAGAGTCTCGGGTTCCCTCTGGGGCAGATCTGCCTTCATGGCAAACGAAGTGCGCGGAAGGTTCAGGGTATCCTTATATCCTGTTTTCGGACCGCTTTCTTTCATTATATAAACCCTTCGATTATCGGTTTTAACTTATCAAGTGTCTTCTTCGGCACAGCCTCACGGGGCGTGATGATCGCGTTCCGCAAAGCTTCGTGACAAGAACAGGAGCTTTTATCGGGTATATTCTTAATCGCGTTACTAAGCATCTTTTTCGCGATCTCCATGTTCTTCTTCAAATTCTCGAACACCATCTCCACGGAGACCGTACTCACTTCGGATCCCAGGTACCAGCAGTCATAATCGGTTATCATCGCCATTGTAGCATAACATATACCGGCTTCCCGCGCCAGGCGCGCCTCCGGCATATTGGTCATGCCGATGACATCCGCCCCCCAGCTCTTGTAGAGGTAAGATTCAGCTTTCGTCGAAAAAGCCGGCCCTTCCATGTTAAGATAGGTGCCGCCATTATGGATCTGAACGTCCAGAGCCTTGTTGGAGTCATATATCACTTTACGCAAAGTGTCGCATACAGGTTCCGCAAAAGGGATGTGCGCGACTATCCCCTCCCCGAAAAACGTAGTCGGCCTCCCCTGATTGGTCCTGTCGACAAACTGATCGACAAGAAGCACGTCCAAGGGATGCACTTCCTCTTTGAGAGAGCCCACCGCAGCCACTGAAATTATGCGGTTTACCCCCAGCACCTTGAAACCATAGATGTTGGCGCGGTTGTTTATCTCCGTGGGAAGGAGGTGATGGTTTTTGCCGTGACGCGGCAGAAAAACGACTTCCTTACCGGCGAGCTCGCCTATAATGTATTCATTCGACGGTTCGCCAAAAGGCGTTTTAACGTTCTTTTTCGCCGCGCCATTAAGGTCTTCCATGTCATAAAGAGCGCTGCCGCCGATCACGCCTATTTTACCCATTTTTACCTCTTCCTTGTTTCTGGTCTTCGCATGTCCCCTGTTATCTCTACAACTTTGTCCCTGGAAGTCTCTCCCCTGATTATCCTCACGTTACTTTTTCTTATGCCGTACTCTTTGGCTATAAGCTCTATAAGGGCCTTGTTCGCCTTGCCTTTATCCGGCGCTTCCTTAACATACGCTTTTATTATATCTCCCGAGGCAACCAGTTCTTCTCGCGACGATTTGGGAATAACCTTTACTTGTATTTTCATGCCAGGCCCTATCCCAGCCTATACGCGATCTGGTAAAGCACGTTGACTATGAAGTTCCTCAGAACGCTCAGCACCAAAAACGCGATAATAGGCGAAAAGTCTATTGCGCCCATCTTGAGGGGAAGCCTCCTGAACGGCGCCAGTATGGGTTCGGTGACCCTGTATATAATCTGCACTATCTCATTGTAAGGATCCGCGCCCACCCACGAAAGAACGATCCTTATCACCAGCACAAAAAACAAGATATTGAAAACTAAAGATACCAGAAGCGCCAGGCTGCGCAAAAGTTCACCAAGAATAAACATCCTTTTACCCCCTAGACAGTTCCTCGGACCTTTCTTTTGCCCTGAGCATCGCACGCTTTATGATGGATTTTAAAGCTTCTTCATCAAAAACCTTGAGCGCACTTTCAGTGGTCCCGCCTTTGGAAGCGACCTTCTTGATAAGTTCGCTGGCAGCACCCGCCTCTTTCCGCAGAAGCATGCTGGAACCATAAAGCGTCTCCGCGACGAGATCTCTCGCCGTTTTTTTATCAAGCCCCATATCTATAGCAGCCTCTATCATTGCCTCAGCGAGATAAAACAGATACGCCGGACCGCTCCCGGAAACAGCTGTTACGGTATCCATAAGACTCTCCTCCATCTCAAGCACTTTTCCAATGCCCGAAAAAATATCCTTTATTTCATCTTTGTTCTTAACGCTACTATTGAACGAAATGCATGTTATGCTTTCGCCTATAAAGGCGGCCATATTCGGCATAGCCCTTGCCGCGGGTACGCTTCTGCCGATTCTCTCGATGAGGGCGCTCATCTTAACGCCTGCCATGAGAGATATAACCGTCTGCTTTTTAATATCGCTTGATATTTTCTTAAAGAGATCCTCAAAGTCCTGCGGCTTAACCGCTACAATCAAATAATCGGAAGTGCGTACCACCTCTAGTATATCCCCTCTTACAGCTCCCGTTTTGCTTTCCAGATGAGCGGCTTTCTCTATATCCTTATCGTTTAAAGAGATAGCTCCAGATGGAAGGATCCCTTTGGCAATTATCCCCTCAACGATCGCACTACCCATATTCCCGCAGCCGATTATACCCAGCTTTATGTCCCGCACGACTTATATGCCTCCCTGGCGCGTATATTATTAATGGTTAAAAGTATCATAATTTGACGCGGCTGTCAATGCATTAGAGAGGAGGGAAGTACCTCTATCTTTTCAAACTGGAATCGGGCGCGATTTATGCGGATTTTCCGGGGGTAACAGTTCAAAACACGTATAATTTTACCCATGCACCAGAAGGCCACGCCCGTAAGGGCGTGGATGAATGGCCTTCGGTGCAGTCTTTCCGCTTGACGGAAAGACTGAAACTGTGGATACCATGGGCGTTAGCCCATGGAGCTTCACTTACACTGTCTAAAAATACCTGTCAATAAAGGCAAGGGTTCTATTAAATCCTCTTTTAATAATGTTACCTTCCCGGCGCTTCCGGTTTTTCTCTTCCTGAAGCCAGTCAAGTATTCCGAGGCTTGCTATATACCCGCTTCTTGCCGCCGGCAGATCTTCAAACGGTTTTGCCACACAGCTGCCGACCGTGGTGGGGATTTTAAAAATATTCTCCAGCTTTTCTACCATCTCCTCCATGAGAGCCGCTCTTCCGATAAGAACGATTTTATTGATCTTAGGCCATGCCGCAAGCGAGACGATCTGGTGTGCCAGCTTCTCGAGCTCTTTTCTGTCGATACCCGAGCCTTCCAGGTGAATATCACTTTCCCCTACCGGAAAAACCTTGCATTCCGTTAAGAGCCCGTCCCGGAAGAGCATGACTTCCGTAAGGTCCCTGCTTATATCTAGAAGCGCGGTGCCTTTTTGCCTCTCGTCTTCGGCTAAGACTCTCAGCGCCGAAGCAAGACCGCTAAAAACAAATCCCCCGGGGATAAACCCCGCCTGAGAGATACACTTCGCCATGTTACGCACGATAGATGAGCTGATCGTAAGGACGTTGACAAAAGCCTCCAATTTCACGCCTTCCAGGTTTAAGGGGCTTTTCACCTGTCTCTCCCCGTCTATGGAGAAACCCCGGATGATCCTGTGAAGCGCCTCTTTCTCCAGCGGCACTTTTATGGTGGAACTTATCTCAACGCATTTTTTTATGTCCTGGAGGGAAACCTCCCTGCCGTACCTGGAAAGAAGCACCGCCCCGGAGGAAGGAGTTATACTCACCGAAGTAGAGCTCACTCCGGCGTACACTTCATGGATTCTTTTGCCTGTCCTTTCTTTGAGTTTAGCAAGGGTCCTGGCTATGGAATCCGTGGCCAGCGCTTCATCAACAACCATGCCCCTCTGGAAACCCTTCGAGCCGGTGCGGCAAAACCCCTTGAGAGCGTAATCATCGTTCTTTCCCCACTCAGCCAGAACAGCGGTAACTTCATGACACTTTACATCCATGACCGCAAAACAATGCCCCATACACTTCCTTCTTTTTTGTGAAAAGTTGCGTTAAAAAATCATTTCGGCGATATTACGGCGTCTTCGAACCTGAGATCGATATAATTTATATCTTTCATGTCTATATTGGGATCCGCGAGTATCCGGCGCAGTTTATTTATCTTTTCGGGAAAATCCTCCGTACCCATTTTAATGGGGACGCCGCTAAGCTCTACCACTATGTTGTTCCGCTGTGAAAGGTCTATGTACTCCATGTCCTTTCTGGCTGCGGGGGGCAGTTTCCTGTTAATCTCATCAAGCAGGACAAGCGCCGCATCCAAAGATTTATTTGCGATTTTCTCGCCTCTTGCGGGCATATTCAGGAAGAAACTCATCCCTTTTATCCTGATGAGGCTGCCTGTCTCTTCCCCTATGGTGAGGACCACACCCTCGGAATCTATGACTATCCCGCCGCCGGTATCTATCACGGCCGCAGGCTCACGCGACACGATGTTCACCTCCAGCGCTTCAGGAAGGTTCCTTCTGGCTTCGACTTTCTTAAGGTAAGGAAAGTCGTTTTTAATAAGCGTCTGTACCTGCGCCAGGTCAACGGTAAATATGTTCCGCCCGAGATAAAGCTGCCGCAGTTTGTTCTCGCCATAGCCAAAAGAATACCCGCGGTCCTTATTTACCACGATTTCCTTTATCTCGAAAAACTTGCTATTAAGAAAATAATAACGCGCGCCGTAAACGGCCGCTCCTGTCAAAACTATGCAAAAAACAAAGATAAGGACTTTCCTGGCGGATAGCACTCCGCCGAATGAAAAATTTGACGGACGTTTTTTTATGCCCGTCTTTTTAGAAGCTCTTCTTTTTGCCACTTTTCTTCTCTCCTTTCATTTCTTAATGCATTATAAAGCATCCTGAGACATAACTCCGGAAAATCCAGGCCCGCCGCCTTGGCTGCCATGGGAAGGAGGCTCCTCTCAGTAAGGCCCGGGATCGTGTTGACTTCAAGGACGAAAAATTCGCCTTCATCCGAGAGCCTTAAGTCAATCCGCGAAAACCCTTCGCATCCCAAAGCTTTATGTGCCCCAAGCGCCACCTTTTGCGCGCGCTTATACTGGCCCTCTTCCAGTTCTGCCGGAACGATATAGAGAGTCTCACCTGACTGGTACTTGGCATTAAAATCATATACCCCGTTTAAAGCTTTGATCTCTACCGGCGGCAGGGCTTCTTCATCAAGCACCCCGACTGTTATTTCCCTGCCGCTGATGAATTTCTCTATGATGACATCATCACCGAACTTAAGAGCCTCTTCTATCGCTTTCTCCAAGCTGCTGATCGAAGAAGCGATCGACAGCCCCACACTCGATCCTTCGCATCTGGGTTTAACCGCGCACGGCAGAAAAATATCCGCCTCTTCTGCCTCTTCCTTGCTATGCACCACCCTGTAATCGGGCATGTTTATCCCGCTGGAGGCGAACTTTCTTTTTGATGCCAGTTTATCAAGCGCCAGAGCCGATGATTCGGGTCCTGACCCCGTATACGGGATGTTCCTCCGGGCGAGCATCCTCTGGATAGTACCGTCTTCACCGAACTTGCCGTGAAGGGCAATAAACGCAATATCTATATCCAAGCGCCCTACCAAAGAAGAGAAACTCTTCTCATCCACATCGATAAACTCGGCTTTAAAACCGTTTTCCGTTAAAGCCTTAAAAACAGCTTTTCCGCTTTTGAGACTTATGTCCCTTTCGCTCGAAGAGCCGCCGGCAAGCACTCCTATACGGTACTTTTTAAGCATACCCTCTTCTCTTATCACAGTACCTCCTTAGATAATTCCAGAACCGATCCTGACTAGTTTACAATATCTTTATCTCCGGCTCAAGTTTAACGGAAAAATTTTTCTCTACTTTCTCCTGCACACACTTTATCAGATAGAGTACGTCATCATAACTTGCCCCGCCGCGGTTGACAATGAAATTAGCATGTTTTGCCGAGATCTCCGCGGCGCCTCTTGCGCTCCCCTTCAAACCGCATATATCTATAAGCTCCGCGCTTGCGTATTTGCCTTCCGTGGGATTTTTAAAAACGCATCCCAAAGTCTTCTCACCCATAGGCTGCTTTTTCATCTTCTCGGAAAAATAAGACTTAAGCCTCCCTTTTATAAGAGCGGGGTCATCTTCTTCAAGCCGGAAAACAGCCTGAAGTATAAAAGTGTCTTTCTTGAAGGAAGAGAAGCGATACCCGAAACTGATATCGCTTCTATCCAGCCACCGTATACTGCCGTTATCGTCAAGGACGAGTACTTTAAGCAGCCTGTCGCTGATCGCAGAGCGATATGAAGCGTTCATGACCAGCGCCCCGCCCACCGTACCGGGTATACCTACCAGGCCCTCCAGGGACGCAAACCCTCTCCTCAAGCATTCAGCAATAAGTCTTTTAAGAAACACGCCCGAGCCGACGGTAACGCTCCCTTCTTCGAACTTGATCTCTTTGAAAAAACCCAGACCGGGATTTATAAAAGCCGTGCGCAAATCCCTATCCGGGATCAAGACGTTGCTGCCGCCTCCCATGATAAACACATCCATTTCACAGTCCTCAAAAAGACTCTTCGCTTCTTTCAGACCTTCAATCGACGCCGCTACAAACCATACGGGGGCATTGCCGCCAATCGCTATTGTGCTGTTAAGTTTAACCGGATAATCAAACCGCACCTCACCGCCCCTGGCAGCGCATAACCTTGTCATCTCTTTTTTGGCTTTATCGTTTAGCATTTTTCTTTATCTGTCCTACAACCGAGGCGGCTATTTCACGGATGTCCCCGGCACCCAATATGAGGACTATGTCGCCATCTTTAGCAATACCGGCAATATGCCGCGGTATATCTTTTTTCGCGAGGAAATCCAGCTCTTCAAATTTACTTCTATCTATTTTACCGTATATATCGCGGATACCTATACCCGCCGCCGGTTCTTCATCAGCCGAATATACATCGGTTAATATCAAAATATCGCTCTTATCGAAACAAGCCAGGAACTCTTCGGCCAAATCGTTCGTCCTGGAATGGCGATGCGGCTGGAATACGCTGATGATCCTTCCCGTCCCGTAATCTTTGGCCGCCTCTATTACGGACTCTAGTTCCGTCGGATGATGCGCATAATCCTCTATGACTTCTATATTCCCGACTCTGCCGACGGTCTGGAACCTTCTTTTGACTCCGCGGAATGAGCCGATAGCGCGCGAGATCTGGTCAAACCCAAGGCCCATTTTGATGCAAACGGCTATCGCCGCAAGGATATTCTTAAGATTATGCCTGCCGATGAGCGTGCTGGAGACCCTGCCGCGGTTTTTCCCGTCTATTATCACCTCGCCCGTTATGGATCTCCTCGTATCGTAATCCAAACTCGTCACATCAAAACCGCCGCCGAGCCCGAAACTGACTGCCGCACCGCGCGCGGATTTAACAAGCTCACCAAGCACGGGGTCCTCTCCTCCGAATACGAGAAAGCCTTCCGGGGCAACACCCTCGATGAATTCTTTATAGGCGCCTAGCAGTTGTTCAAAAGAACCGTAATGCTCCATGTGTTCCCTCTCAGCATTAGTGATCACGGCGCATGTCGAAGGTATCTTACGGAAATATCCGTCGCTTTCGTCTACCTCGGCGATTATCATATCGCTTTTGCCGAACTTCGCATTGCCTGAGAAGCTCTCTATCTCACCGCCTACCACGACAGTGGGATCCTTCCCGCAGTGTTCAGCGATATGAGCAATAAGGGCGCTGGTGGTTGTCTTGCCGTGAGTACCGGTAACTGCCACGGAAAAAGCGCTTTCTTCCATGAGGATCTTCAGCATCTCGCCTCTTGATATAATGCGCGCTCCCAGCTCTCTCGCCTTCTCGAGCTCGGGATTATTGTCCCTGATGCACGTGGACTTCACCACAAAATCCACATCCCGGGGCACATTAGACGAGTCGTGACCCTTGTATATTTTCGCGCCTTTACGGCATAAATCATCAGTAAGATTGTTCGGCCTTAGATCCGAGCCTGTAACCCTGTTGCCCTTGGCAAGCTGTATATCAGCCAGAGCGCTCATCCCTATCCCCGCCACTCCTACAAAATGTATCTTACTCATCTTCTCTTGCTAAACCCTCCCGCAAGTTTTATTATTTCTTCGGCTAAAAGCCTGCCTGCACCGGGAGCGCTTAACCTTCCCGAAGCCCGTGCAAGACTGTCGCGCCTTTCGCTGTCCGTCAATATATCCATGAGTTCCCCTGCCAGTCCATCCTGGGTAAGCTCGCTCTCTTCCCTGTAGATGGCAGAGCCGCCTTGCGAAAAATACAAGGCATTGGACCTCTGGTTGTTTTCCGGATGCGGATACGGAACAAGTATCATGGGTTTCGCGTAATAGGCCAGTTCGAATACCGCGGCGGCACCGGACCTGCTCACGGCAACGTCGCTGGCGGCATAAGCGTCATCGATCCTTGTCAGAAAGGAAAAAACCCTGCCGGGGATCTCGTTATCGTCGTAGAACTTTTTTATACTCTCATAATCGCTTCTTCCCGTAAGATGGATGAACTGTACTTCATCTCCCCTTTTTTTCTTGACCCGGAGCGCCGCTTCCGAAACTACCCTGTTCAGAAACGATGAACCCTGGCTTCCGCCCATCACCAGAACCGTTAATTTGCCGGGATTCACACCGAGCCGGGAAGCGGACTTTGTCCTGTCGTTGGACAATATATCGAGCCTGATGGGGTTGCCCGTATAAACCACTTTGGTGCGGCCTTGCGGAAAATATTCAGCCGATTCCCTGAAACTGACAGCTACGCGGTCGGCAAAACGACTTAAGATTTTATTCGCTCTGCCCGGCAGAAAGTTCTGTTCATGGACAATAAGGGGAATCCCGAACAGTTTGGCCGCAGAGGCTATTGTCCCGGAGGAATACCCGCCGAAACCCACCACAACTTTCGGGCGCAGGCGCGCTATAAGAAAAACTGAAATTGCCGCGTCTACAAAAAGCTTGAACATAAAGACCAGGGTGCGCAAAGGGTTAAACCTTAAAGGCATGGGATTGGCCGAGAGAAAGAAGCACTTCTCCCTCTCGCTTTCGAGGAGGCTCTTGTCCAGCCGGCGTTTACTTGAGACGAAAAATATATCGCTTACTCCCATCTTCTCAAGTTCTCTCGCCACAGAAATCGCCGGGAAGATATGCCCGCCGGACCCTCCTGCTGCTAGTATGACCCTCATATCCCTTAAATCTCCTTTGCCATGTTGAAAAGAATGCCCATTGCCGCCATGTGACACACCAGAGAAGTCCCCCCGTAACTTATAAAGGGAAGCGGCAACCCCTTCGTGGGCAAGACACCTAACGAGACGCCTATGTTGACTATGACCTCAAAAGCTATCATTATGGCCACCCCTAAAACCACGCGTGAAGCAAAAAGATCCGCGATTTTAAAAGAAAGCCGCAAAGAAAACCATATTAAAACGGCAAACAGTATCAAAACAGAGGCACTGCCTAAAAAACCCAGTTCTTCCCCGATAATGGAAAATATAAAATCGGTGTGCGCTTCCGGAAGATAAAAAAGTTTCTGTTTAGACTGACCCAGCCCCACTCCCACCAGACCCCCGGAACCCAAAGCTATAAACGATTGTATAAGCTGGAACCCCGCACCTCTGGCATCTTTCCACGGATCGAAAAATATCAGTATACGCCTCAGGCGGTAAGATTTCGTGACTACTGCCAGGGAGAGTGCCGGAAGGATGCCTGCCATAATAAACCCTAAATGCCTTAAACGGACGCCCCCTATAAACAGCATGACAAACCCTATAAAGAGTATCGAGACAGCCGTCCCCATGTCCGGCTCTAAAAGAACCAGCGCTCCCATTAGACCTATGATGAATAGCGGCGGCAGGAAACCATATTTAAAATTCTGTATGAGGTAGCGTTTCCTGGCAGTCAGGTCCGCAAGATAGATTATAAGCGCGAGCTTCGAGATCTCCGACGGCTGGAACCCGAACCCGGCGAACCTCATCCACCTGCGTGCACCTCCGGCTTCCCTGCCTATGCCGGGGATGACCACGAAGATCAAAAGGATAATCGAAAAAAGCATTATCCACTTTGCATGATCGGCTATTTTCCTGCTGGGCACCGTCATGCAAAATATCGCAAGAATAAGCCCCATCGCCAGATACATAAGGTGCCTCTTGACAAAATACATGCTGTCGCCGTATTTGCCGTACGCATAAACCGCGCTTGAGGAATAAATCATGACTATCCCGACCATGATAAGAAGACAAAGCGCTAAAAGTATTATTTTCGCATCTCTATTCATATTCTTGAATTGTTTACCCATGCACCAGAAGGCCACGCCCGTAAGGGCGTGGATGAATGGCCTTC
>CAZGOG010000003.1:0-77197 GCA_964527555.1 uncultured Planctomycetia bacterium
AGAAGGCGGACACACGGTAGGCGCCGGTGTTATTTCGGAGGTCATAGCATAAAAAGGTTATAGAGACGAGCAGCCTGCGTGATTTAAATGCACGCAAGCTGCCTGAAAGCTTGAGATATAACGAGGACAAAATGGCAAAAAAGGCAAAAGCGACAAAAATAAGACTACGTCTAAAATCGTATGACCATAAACTTCTTGATGTGTCAATGGAGGAGATCGTAGATACGGTGAAAAAGACCGGTGCGACAGTTCTGGGACCGGTACCGCTTCCGACCAGACGGGAGCTTTACACTGTACTCAGGTCGCCGCACGTTGACAAGAAGTCACGTGAACAGTTTGAGCTAAAGACGCACAAAAGGCTTTTGGATATTGTGGATTCGACATCCAAGACAATAGATGCTTTGCGTAAACTGGATCTGCCGGCCGGCGTAGATGTAGAGATTAAATAGGAGATGACCGGTCCGTTACTCGCACCCGGGAATTAAGGGGCTTTAACGGAGGATAACGGACCTAAATATACTAAAGAGGTAAGAATGATTCCGGGAATATTGGGAAAGAAAATAGGGATGACTCAGGTCTTTGGAGAAGCCGGCGAAAGGATATCCGTTACCGTTCTTGAGGCCGGTCCCTGTCAGGTCCAGGCTGTCAGAGTCGCGGAAAAAGACGGGTATAATGCTCTTCAGATGGGGTATGGCGACACGAAAGAGATGCGTGTGAAGAAACCCCAGAGAGAGTACGCGAAAGCGAAGAACCTCGGGTTTAAGAAGTTCGTCAGGGAGATTAGATGCAATGAAGCGCCCGAGGCAAAAGTGGGTGACGAAATAACTAATGCGATCTTCCAGAAGGGAGACTATCTGGATATTGTAGGCACATCTAAGGGCAAGGGGTTCCAGGGCGGCATAAAGAGGCACGGATGGTCAGGCGGAAAGGCAAGCCACGGTTCGATGTCACACCGCGTCCCCGGCTCTATCGGCGCCAGCGCCTATCCTTCCCATGTTGTAAAAGGGCACCGTATGCCCGGGCACATGGGCAGTGACAGGATCACCGTACAGAACCTGGAGGTTGTTGATGTCAACACGGAGGATAACACCATAGCCGTCAAGGGCGCAGTCCCGGGGGCTAACGGCACGTACCTTATTATTAAATATGCGCATAAAAAAACTGTCGCACCGCGGAAAGAGGCGGCTCCAAAGGAAGAGGGCGAGGAGGAAAGCTCCCAAGAGAACAAAGAAGGGGATCAAGGATAAATCTAGAGGTATAGAATGAAGACGGAAAAAACTAGTACGAGATTACCGGTTTATGATCTGGAAGGCAAGGTTGTTGATAATCTGCAGCTGGATGAGAAACTGTTTGACGGACGCGTAAATAAAACGCTTCTTTATGAAGCAAAAAAGATGTACGAGGCAAATTCGCGTAAGGGTACGGTTTCGGCAAAGACCAGGAGCGAGGTTTCAGGCGGAGGCGTCAAACCCTGGAGGCAAAAGGGCACGGGCCGCGCGCGCGTAGGGTCTTCCAGGAACCCGATCTGGAGACATGGAGGGGTCGCTTTTCCTCCGAAGCCGCGTGACTTCAGTTATTACATGCCCAAAAAAGCCGTTAAGAAAGCTCTTTTATCGAGCATAAATGCCAGATTGTCCGAGCAGATGGTAAAAGCCGTGGTAAAGATCGAGCTTAAAGAAGCTAAGACGAAAGGATTCAAGACCATCCTGGGGAACCTGAAGGTTGATGGAAAGGCTTTGATAGTGGTGGACACCCTGGATAAAAACGTTAAAAGGTCGAGCCGGAATATCCAGGGGGTAAGCCTTAAAGAGGGCAGGAACATAAACGCTAGAGACGTCCTTTTGAACGGTTACATCGTAATAGAGAAGGATGCTTTTGAAAAACTGGCTGAGAGGTTGAAATGAAAACATCGCATGACGTTATAAAACATATGATAAGGACTGAAAAGGGAGCGAACCTGCTCGTTCAGAACAAGTACTTTTTTAAAGTCGACAAGAGAGCCAACAAGATAGAAGTCAAGAAAGCCGTTGAAGACCTTTACAACGTAAAAGTGGACGGCGTCCATATGATGAATATTAAAGGCAAAAAGAAGAGGGTGAGATATCACGAAGGAGTAACTTCTTCCTGGAAAAAAGCGATCGTCACTCTCAAGCCGGATAACAGAATAGAGGTAACGTAATATGGGTTCAAGAAAGTATAAACCGATAACACCGGGACAGAGGCACGCGAACGTCTCGGGATTCGATGAAATCACAAAGACCAGACCCGAAAAGTCTTTGACCAGGTCCCTGCGCAAGACAGGCGGACGGAACAATCTTGGCCGCATAACTTCAAGAGCAAGGGGCGGCGGGCACAAGAGAAGGTACCGGCTTATAGATTTTATGTACTCGAAGAAGGGTCTGGCGGGCGTCGTTGAGGCGATAGAGTATGACCCGAACCGTTCCGCTCATATCGCGCTTATCCGCTATGAAGACGGCCAGAAGACGTATAATATCGCGCCGACAGGCCTAAGGGCAGGCAGCACCGTACAGTGCGGGCCGCAGGCAAAGATAGATATAGGCAATTCCATGCCGCTTAAAAACGTACCGCTGGGTTCCGAAGTCTACTGTATAGAACTAAATGCCGGGCGCGGCGCGAAGATAGCCAGAAGCGCGGGGAACAATGCAACGGTTGACGCCAAAGACGGCAGGAACATTCACCTGCGTATGCCCAGCGGCGAAGTGCGGCTGGTAAGCGAAGACTGCTACGCTTCTATCGGAAAGGTCGGTAATGCCGATCATGAGAACATATCCCTGGGTAAAGCCGGCAAATCCAGACATCTCGGACGCAGGCCGAAATCAAGGGCTGTAGCAAAGAACCCGGTTGATCATCCCATGGGCGGAGGCGAAGGAAAATCCAGCGGCGGAAGGCATCCCGTAACACCGTGGGGTAAGATCACCAAAGGTCTAAAAACCCGTAAAAAGAAGAAGGCATCGAACAGTAAAATAATAAAACGGAGGACGTAAGATATGTCAAGGTCGACCAAAAAAGGGCCTTTTGTGGATGAGAGCCTAATGAAGAAGATAAAAAGGATGCAGGAGTCGGGCAGTAAAAAACCCATAAAAACATGGTCAAGACGATCCGTGATACTGCCGGATTTCGTGGGTTTGACAATCTCTGTTCATAACGGTAAGACGTTTCAGTCGCTTTTTATAACTGAAAACATGGTCGGGCATAAGCTGGGGGAATTTGCCCCTACCAGGATCTTCCGCAGTCACGGTGCGGCGACAAAAGTTTCATTGGAGAAGACTTAATATAAAGAGGGAAGAAGATGATCTCAAAAGCAGAAGCCAAATATGTAAGAGTCTCAGCGAGAAAAACCAGGCTGGTACTGGATCTACTCAAGGGTAAAACCGTGGAAGAGGCGACCTTTATTCTGGATAACGTTAATAAAGGAGCGGCAGTACCGATAAAGAAGGTTTTAAACTCCGCTTTTTCGAACGCGAATTACAACAGGCAGGAAAAACTTCTTTCCAAGGACCTGGTCATATCAAGCATTAAAGCTGATGGCGGGCCCATGCTCGAGCGTTACAGAGCAGCGACGATGGGCAGGGCAACCCCCATAAGACATAGGACAGCACATATATATATCGAACTTGACGAGATAAAGAAGAAGAAAAAATCCAAAAAGAAAGAGGCAGGGAGCAAATAATATGGGTCAGAAGGTTCATCCGACAAGTTTTCGTATAGGTGTGATACGTAACTGGAACAGCCGTTGGTTTGCGCCAAAGGCGGAGTTTGCCAACAAACTCATCCAGGACGTTAAAATACGCAGGATTATAGAGAAGGAACTGTCGTCGGCGTTTATATCGCACGTGGATATAGAACGGGCAAGCACGCAGGTGCGTGTGATAATTTATTCAGGGCGCCCCGGGATGGTAATAGGCCGTAAGGGCGCGCAGATAGAACTTTTGAAGGACCAGGTGCAGAATATAGTCGGGGACCAGAGCAAGGTCTTCATCGATATAAAGGAAGTAGCCAACCCCTCTATGGACGCTAAGATAGTCGCGGACAATATAGCTTTCCAGCTGGTGAAGAGGACTCCCTTCCGGCGCGCCATGAAAAAGACCATCCAGGCGCATAGGGATGCCGGCGGCGAAGGGATAAAGATAAGATGTTCCGGGCGCCTCGGGGGGGCCGAGATAGCAAGGTCTGAAGGATATAAGTGGGGCAAGATACCGCTTCAGACCATACGCGCCGACATTGATTACGGGTTTTCCGAAGCCAGGACAACTTACGGCATCATAGGAATAAAGGTGTGGATTTATAAAGGCGAGAAGTTTTCGAAGGAAGAAGCGAGCCGAGAGAAAAAAGAAGTAAAAGAAGCAGGCAAGGAGTAGTACAGCTATGGCACTGATGCCTAAAAGGGTAAAATACAGGAAACAGCAGAGAGGCCGGCGTAAAGGTAAAAGCGATTCGTATGATCTGAATTTTGGAGAATTCGGACTTAAGGCAGTGGAGACCGCATGGATGACCGATAAACAGATCGAAGCGGCTAGAGTAGCGCTTATGAGGCACACGGGCCGTGCGGGGAAACTGTGGATCCGTATTTTCCCTGATAAACCCATAACGAAGCAGGCGGCCGAGACCCGTATGGGTAAGGGAAAAGGCTCACCGATAGGCTGGGTAGCTGTAGTGAAAAAGGGGCGTATTATATTTGAGCTGGAAGGCGTGCCGCGCGACATGGCAAGAGAAGCTTTTCGCCTGTCAGCGCATAAACTGCCGATGAAGACTAAATTTGTATCACGGGGAGGACAGAGTTGAAGGCAAGCGAGATAAGGAACATGACAGAAGCCGAAGTTGAACACAAGATCCTGACCATGAAGGAACAGTTGTTTAAGATGAGGGTTGAGAACACAAGCGGGCAGGTTGACCGGCCCAACAGGTTCCGTTCGCTTAGGCGTGATATCGCGAGATGTTATACCATTTTAAAGGAGAAAAAAGGTGAAGAGCGACAGACCTAAAAAGAAGACTATTATAGGAACGGTTATAAGCGACAAGATGGATAAAACCGTGATAGTTGAATGGGAGAGGCGGAAGATGCACCCCATCTACAAAAAATTCGTCAAACAGCTTATGAAGGTTAAGGCTCATGACAGCAAGAATGCAGCGGCTGTCGGTGATCTGGTCAAAATAATCGAATGCCGGCCGGTCTCAAAAGAGAAGACCTGGAGAGTTGTTGAGATTCTGGAACAAGTGCAAAGGGGCCAGTAGAGATGATTATAATGGGAAGCAGACTGGATGTTGCTGATAACAGCGGGGCGAAAAAAGCTTCGATGATAGGTGTTATCGGCAGAAGGAGCAAGGCGACCGCAGAGATCGGCGATATTATCACCTGTAACATAAAAGAGTCCACACCTACCGCGGAAGTCAAAAAAGGTGAAGTTGTGCGCGGGGTAATAGTCCGCACCGCTTATCCGATACTGCGCAAAGACGGGACGGTGCTTAAGTTTGACCATAATGCGGTTGTCATAATAGACAAGGACGGTAACCCCCGGGGTACGCGCGTTTTTGGTCCGGTTGCACGCGAGCTCCGCAGGAAAAAGTTCATGAAGATAGTTTCACTGGCGCCAGAGGTCATATAGGGAGGAATAGAGGCATGCTTCATATCAAGAAGAACGATACGGTGAAAGTCCTTGCGGGCAAAGACAGGGGAAAGACAGGTAAAGTGCTTAAAGTTTATCCGGCAACAGAGAGAGCCATAATCCAGGGCGTCAACTTTACAAAGAAGCACACAAGACGCCGCAGGCAGGATGAGCAGGGCGGTATCATCCACCGTGAAGCGCCCATTAATCTTTCGAATCTTGCAGTCGTCTGCAAGGGATGCAACCGGGTGGTGCGTGTCGGCATCGACATTTTGACCGACGGGAGCAAGGTCCGTTTCTGTAAAAAGTGTAAAGAAGTGCTTTAAAACATATAACGGCGTGTTTTTTATAAAGAGGAGATGAAGGTACGGATGGCAAGGCTTAAAGATGAATACGAGAAGAATATAGTGCCCGGCTTGATGAAGGAGTTCGGGTATAAGAACAAGATGGACGTTCCGCGCCTTAAGAAGATAGTGGTCAATATCGGCATGGGGAACCTGGCGCACCAGAAGGACCTTGTGGACCCTATCAGGGATGAGCTTGCGGTGCTGACAGGACAGAGGCCCGCTTTGGCGAGAGCGAAAAAGTCCATTTCAAATTTTAAAATACGCGCAGGTGTCCCTGTCGGATACAAGGTGACGCTGCGTAAGACGCGCATGTACGAGTTTCTGGACAGGCTCGTAAACTTTGTTATGCCCAGGATCAGGGATTTCCGCGGTGTTTCGACGACGGCTTTTGACCAGGATGGCAATTATACCCTTGGCATCAAGGAACAGACGATTTTTCCGGAGCTGGAACTTGATAAGATCCCGGTTACTCACGGCATGGACATTTGTTTTGTAACAACCGCTAAGACGAAAGAAGAATGCAGAAGTCTTTTGGAGGGTTTTGGCATGCCCTTTGCGAAGAAATAAGAGCAATCGGTAAAAAAGGAATAATATGGCTAAAAAAGCGCTTATTGAAAAGTCGAAGAGAAAACCAAAGTTTAGCACCAGGGTTATCACCAGATGCCAGATCTGCGGCAGGAAAAAGGGTTACATGAAACGTTTTAAACTGTGCCGCATCTGCTTTAGGGAGCTGGCGTCGCGAGGAGACATCCCCGGTATTAAAAAAGCAAGCTGGTAGAGTTTATCCCGGGGGGCGCTTGCACCGGGAGAGCGACAGGCGAAAATAAGGAGAAAATAGATGAGTGTTACAGATTTAATCGCAGATCAACTTACAGTAATACGCAATGCCATAAGAGCAGGCAAAAAGGACGTTATTATAAAAAAGTCCGGTATTATTGAGGGGATCATGGAGATAATTAAAAGAGAAGGTTTCATTGAGAACTACAAGGTCATCGATGATAACCGGCAGGGGCAGATCAAGGTCTACTTAAAATACCTTGATGACGGCTCCCCGGTCATGGAGGGGCTTAAGCGCGTTTCAAAATCGGGACGGCGTCAATATGCTCCGGCAAAGGAAGTTAAAAGCGTCATGGGAGGAGTGGGTCTGGCGATACTTTCCACGAACAAGGGTCTTTTGACCGACAAGGAAGCAAAAGATAAGGGAATAGGCGGAGAAGTCATTTGCCATATATGGTAGTAATTGAGGTCTGCTTTAAGCGGGCGAGGAGGAGAGGAAATAGATGTCAAGAGTTGGAAGACGGCCGATAGCTGTACCAGACGGGATAAAGGTAGAGATCACGGGCCAGAAAGTAAAAATAGAAGGCAAGGGCAAGACACTTGAGCATGTTGTGCCCGGCGGGTTTAGCGCTAAGGTGGAAGAGGGAAATATCGTAGTCACCCGTCCCTCGGACAGCCGCCAGCACAAAGCCCTCCATGGGACCACCAGGAGTCTCTTGCAGAACATGATAATCGGTCTTAAGGACGGGTTCCAGAAAAAGCTGCAGATACAGGGAGTCGGATACAAGGCCCAGATGAAGGGCAAGAATCTTGTCCTGGATATCGGGTTTTCGCACAGCGTTACTTATACCCCGCCAGCGGACGTAACAATAGAGACTCCCAGCCCGACGGAGATCCTGATAAAGGGTGTAGACAAGCAAAAAGTCGGGGAAATCGCGGCTGAAATAAGAGACTATTATCCGCCGGAACCGTATAAAGGCAAAGGCATAAGGTACGAAGGCGAATATGTAAGACAGAAACAGGGTAAGAGTATCGCATAGGAAAGGGTTACTAGGCACAACCAGAGAAAAGGCAGAAGAGATGGATAATATAGAAAGAAGAACGAGACGCAAAAAATCGATAAGAAAAAAAATATACGGTACCTTGGAACGTCCCCGGATGAGCGTGCATAAAAGCAACAAGAACATATACGTACAGATCATAGACGATATAGAGGGCAAGACGTTGTGCGGTATGTCTACAAAGTCATCTGGATTTAAAGACAAAAAGATCGCAACCTGCAAAAACATAAATTTTGCCGCAAAGCTCGGTGAGGCCGTAGCTAAAACGGCTTCTGAAAAAGGTATAAAGAAGGTAGTGTTTGACAGGTCCGGTTATCGTTATCATGGCGTGGTCAAGGCTGTTGCCGATGCGGCCAGGAAGAACGGGCTGGAGTTTTAAATCTTAAAAGCAAGAGGAGCGAAATAGATGGTTGATGAAGAAAAAAAAGATATAGGCGCGGCTGATCCTGGGGAGCTGGAGAAAACAAAGGATGATAGCCTGAGGGACAAGGCGGATTCTGATGTGCGTAAACGGGACAAGAAACCGCGTACTGCCGAAGAAAGCGAAGAGAAAGAAGTTGTATCCGAGGAAATCGAGACGGAAGAAATAGCATTAACAACACTTGAGCCGGAATCCGCCGAGCACGTTATCAGGATAAACAGGGTTTCAAAGGTTGTTAAGGGCGGAAAAAACTTCTCCTTCAGCGCACTGGTCGTCAACGGTGACAGGAAAGGTCAGGTCGGCATGGGGTTCGGCAAATCCAACGAAGTTGTCGAGGCGATAAAAAAAGCTTCGGCGAAAGCCAAAGAAAGTTTTATAAAAGTAAGCTTGAGGGGCGACACGATTCCCCATGAAATCATAGGCAAATTTAAGTCGTCCACGGTTATAATGAAACCCGCCGGACCCGGTACGGGCGTTATTGCCGGAGGTGCTGTAAGGGCGGTTTGCGATGCGGCAGGGATAAAGAATATCCTTACTAAGAGTCTCGGCTCCAGAAACGCCATCAATGTCGTCAGGGCCACTCTGAACGGGCTTAATAATCTGCGCTTAAAAAGAAGAGGATAAAAAACGCGCTTGAAACTCAAGAAAAAGACAAGGAAAAATATAATGGTTCTTAAAATCGAAGACATAAAGAGACCCCGCTCGATAAAGGCCGGCGGCAAACGCAAGGGGCGCGGTATAGGTTCCGGCCGGGGTAAGACAAGCGGACGCGGGCATAAAGGCGCCAAGGCAAGAAGCGGGGGAGGTGTATATAACCCCGGTTTTGAGGGCGGGCAGATGCCGCTTATAAGACGCATCCCGAAAAGAGGGTTCACCAATAAGTTTAAAAGCGAGTACAGTGTTGTCAATATCGGTACTTTGGAGAGGATAGGTTCCATAAAAGAAAATACAGTCGTCGACAAGGATTTTCTGTTTGCGAACAAGGTGATAAAAAAGAAAAAACTGCCGTTCAAGGTTTTGGGTAAAGGCAAGCTCACTAAGGCCATAACAGTAAAAGCCAACGCTTTTTCCGCCGGGGCAAAGGCGGCCATCGAAGAAGCCGGGGGCAAGACGGAAGTTATTGCTTATGAAACGGACGTAAAAACGAAAAACAAGGCATAAGGAGCCGGAAGTGTTTGAAGCGATTTCTAACATATTTAAGATTCCTGATCTGAAAAAGAAGATCATCTTTACCCTGGGGCTGATAGCGGTTTACCGTATAGGCGCTGTCGTGCCGACTCCGGGTATCGACGGCATGAAATTGGCACAGTTCTTTGACAATATCGCAAGGACCCAGGGGGGTACGCTTTTCGGGATACTGAACATGTTCTCGGGAGGCGCGATGCAGCGCTTGACTATATTTGCTTTGGGTATTATGCCGTACATATCCGCCTCTATTATACTCCAGCTTTTAACGACAGTGATCCCCGCTCTTGAGAGGCTTGCCAGGCAGGGGGAAGAGGGCCGCAAGGTCATAACCCAGTACACGCGGTACGGCACGATCATCCTTTCCGTTATACAGTCGTTTTTTATAGCACTCTGGCTTGAAAATCCCGCGCATTTCCAGGGTATGCAGATCGTTCAGTACCCGGGATGGGGATTCCGGATACTTACGGTCCTTACCCTTACCACGGGTACAGCCTTTATCATGTGGCTTGGAGAACAGATACAGGAGAAAGGCATCGGCAACGGCATCTCTCTTATAATCACTGCCGGTATTATTTCCAGGCTTCCTTCGGCGATAGTACAGCTTATAACGCTGGCGACCCCCGGGACAAGCGGGCAGGCTCAGATAGATCCTTTTAAGCTGGTATTTTTGGCCTTTATGTTCGTTGCGGTTATTGTGGCGGTTGTAATGATAACCCAGGGGCAGAGAAAGATACCCATCCAGTACGCCAAGCGGGTCGTCGGCAGGAGGATTTACGGCGGGCAGAGCACGTATATACCCCTCAGGGTAAACCAGAGCGGTGTTATACCCATTATCTTTGCCCAATCGATAATATTATTCCCGGCAACCATTGCGGGACTCGTACCCCACAAGACTATACAGGGCATGGCGAGCGCCCTTATGATGGGCAGACCGCTTTACTATGTCGTGTATTCACTCTTGATAATGTTTTTCTGTTATTTCTATGCGGCTATAACATTTAACCCGGTAGACATGGCGAACAACATGAAACGTTTCGGGGGATTCGTCCCGGGTATAAGGCCGGGTAAGCAGACCGCGGAGTATCTCGATTTTATTATGACCCGTATAACTCTTCCGGGTGCTATGTTTTTGACGATCATAGCGATTCTGCCGAGTATCATAAACAGCCAGATCGGCATACCTTTTCTTGTTGCCAGTTTCTTCGGCGGCACGGGACTTCTGATCGTTGTGGGTGTTATGCTGGATACCATGCGGCAGGTGGAATCTCATATGCTTATGAGGCATTATGAGGGGTTTATGAAAAAAGGAAGAGTAAAGGGACGCTTGTCATGACGGGAAGCGGTCAGAAGGTTCTGGTTTTACTCGGGCCTCCGGGTGCCGGCAAGGGAACACAGGCATCTTTATTGACAAAAGCGTACGCTCTTTTACATATTTCGACGGGAGACATGCTCCGTGAAGCGATAAAAGACGGCAGTCAGGTAGGCCGGCGCGTCCAGGACTACATGAATAAAGGAGAGCTGGTGCCTGACGCGATCGTGACGGAGGTGGTCATCGACCGGATGGCAAAACCTGACGCCTCTGGAGGCGTTATTCTTGACGGTTACCCGCGTACCCGTGTTCAGGCGGAGTCGCTTGACAGCTCTCTTAAAGAGAAGGGCCAGAAGCTGGATATGGTTCTGTATTTTAAGACGTCTGAAGAGGTCGCGGTGAGCAGGCTTTCCGGAAGGCGTGTCTGTCCCAAGTGCCTTAAGAATTATCACCTCACCAATATACCGCCGAAACAGGAAGGTATTTGCGACAAGTGCGGTATTGAACTTATGCTGCGGGAAGACGATAAACCGGAGACGGTAAAGAACCGTTTGCATGTTTACCATAAGAGCACCAGGGACCTGATCGATTATTACCGCGGGAAAGGCCTTTTGCGGGAGGTTAACGGCGATCTTACGGCGGAAGAGCTCTTTGATGAGATAAGTGTCCTTTTTCGCGAAGAGGGACTAGTAGATGACGATTCTGAAAAGTGAGAAAGATATCCGCAAAATCCGGCAGGCCGGAGAGGTCATAAGGGAGATTTTTTCCGTAGCTGAGAAAAGGATGCAGCCGGGCGTATCGACTTTAGAGATTGATCGCGAGATAGAGGATATTATACACGCGCATAGCGCGCAACCGGCGTTTAAGGGATATAAGGGTTATCCAGCTTCGATTTGCGCGTCAGTCAACCAGGTTGTTGTTCATGGTATTCCGTCAGAGAAGGTCGTCCTGGGTGAAGGCGATATAGTAGGCATAGACGTAGGGGTTAAAAAGAACGGTTTTTTTGCTGATGCTGCCAGGACCTTCACTGTCGGAGAAGTAAGCGATGAAGCGAAGCGTTTGATCGAGACGGCAGAGAGGTGCCTTAGGGAGGGGACAAAAAAGGCAGTTGCCGGCAACAGGGTCTCTGACATATCAAACGCTATTCAGATCATTGCTGAGGAAGAGGGGTTTCAGGAAGTAAGGGCGTTTGTCGGTCACGGAATCGGGCGCAGTCTACACGAGGCGCCGGAAGTGCCGAACTGGGGAGAGAGAGGAAAAGGTCCCATTTTAAAAAAAGGACTGCTTTTGGCGATTGAACCGATGATAAATTCCGGCAGCCGCGAGATCAAGGTCCTTCAGGACGGCTGGACCGCAGTAACCGTTGACAACAAGCTTTCAGCCCATTTTGAGAACACAATAATGGTAGGCGAAAAAGAAGCGGAGATAATAACATGAGTCCAAAGGAAGAGCCCATTGTTGCTGAAGGTGAGATAACGGAATGTCTGCCTAATGCTATGTTCAGGGTTAAGCTTGAAAGCGGGCATATTGTTCTGGCTCATGTTTCAGGTAAGATGAGGATGTATTTCATTAGGATCGTGCCGGGGGATAAGGTAACGGTGGAGCTTTCCCCTTACGATTTGGATAGAGGAAGAATCATAAAAAGAGAGAAATAATCATGAAAGTTAGGGCAAGCGTACGAAAGATATGCTCGAAATGCAAGATAATCAGGAGAAAAGGTGTGGTAAGGGTCATCTGTACAGACCCCAAACACAAACAGAGGCAGGGGTAGTTGTACGCATTTGTGAAATGCTTCTGCCGTTTAAGTGAAGATAAGGAGCAAGGATGCCGAGGATCATTGGGATAGATATACCAAAGGAGAAACGCGTAGAGGTCGCCTTGACGTATATTTTCGGTATAGGAAAGACGCGTGCTAGGGAAATACTTGAAAGGGCAAATATCTCCCCTGACAAAAGGGCTAAGGACCTGGATGACCAGGAAGTGACGAATATTACACGTATAATCCAAGAGTTATATCAGGTCGAGGGAGATCTGCGCCGTCTTCAGATGGGTAACGTAAAAAGACTTATGAGTATAGGCTCGTACAGGGGTTTAAGACACAAGAAGAACCTGCCTGTAAGGGGCCAGAGAACCAGGACAAATTCCAGGACGCGCAAGGGACCGAAGAGGACAGTAGGGGCGTTTAAAGACAAGACTGTGAGAAAGACTGCGGCTCCGAGTCCGGGTGCGTAAAAAGTTTTTGCAACACAACAGAACAAATAAGAGAGGTAAGACGTGCAGAAAAAGACAAAGGTAAGAAAGCGCAAAAAGGTGCTGAGGAAGATCTCCAGCGGCAAAATATTCGTGCATGCCACGTTCAATAATACAATAGTGTCGGTTGCGGATACGGACGGGAAAGTCTTATGCTGGAGTTCGCCGGGGATAATGGGGTTCAAGGGTTCCAGGAAGTCAACGCCTTTTGCTGCCAGCATAGCTGCAAAAGACGCGGTTAAAAAAGCAAGAATCCATGGCATAAAGGATGTTGATATCATTCTTAGAGGCCCGGGAGCCGGCAAAGAAAGCGCAGTAAGAAGCGTAAGGTCGGAAGGCCTTAACGTCAAAACCATATTGGACTTGACGCCGACACCGCATAACGGGTGCCGGCCGAAGAAACGCAGGAGAATATAACTTGCTTTTCACCTGGTGTAGAAGCAAGAGAAAAAAATAAGGAGTGGGTAAAAGATGGCCAGACATATAACAGCATCCTGTAGGCTTTGCCGAAGAGAAGGAGTAAAACTCTTCCTCAAAGGGACCAAGTGTACCGCTGATAAATGTGCTTTTGACAAAAGGCAGTACGCCCCTGGACAGCACGGGCAGATGAGGAAAAGAAAGTCTACCGATTACGCGATCCAGCTCAGGGAGAAGCAGAAAGCCAAAAGGATTTACGGTGTGCTTGAAAGACAGTTTGAGAACTATTTTCATAAAGCCGAAAAAGCCAGAGGAGCGACGGGTGAGGTGCTTCTGCAGCTCTTGGAAAGAAGGCTTGATAACGTTATTTTCAGGGCTGCTTTTTCCGGGAGCCGCGCTCAGGCCAGACAGCTTGTAGGGCACAAGTTCGTTAAAGTCAACGGCCGCAGGGTCAATATACCGTCGTATCTTGTTAAAGCAGGCGACGAAGTGGAAATAGCGGCGAAAGAGGCGCAGGCAAAAGCTATCAAAGAGAACGCGAAAATACTTGAAGACCGCGGTACTCCCGATTGGCTGGAAGCTTCATCCGAGAAGCTCGCCGTTAAGATAAAAAGGCTTCCGATGAAGAGTGATATAGGTATGGAAATAGAAGAGAGCCTTATTGTTGAGCTTTATTCCAAGTAATCCAAAGGAATATAAATAGAGTATTGATCAGTAATTGACTCGAAAAGGGGGGGACACGTAATGGCGATACGATTAAAGAATTTTGAGTTACCCAAGAAAATAGTTTTTGACGAAAAGACATATACTCCGAACTACGGAAAGGTTATCGCGGAACCCTTTGAGAAGGGTTACGGTATAACCATAGGGAACTCCTTAAGGAGGGTGTTGCTTTCGTCGATAGAAGGAACCGCTGTCACGCAGGTAAAAATCGCGGGCGCCCTGCACGAGTTTTCAACCGTTCCGGGGGTCTACGAGGATGTGACCCAGATAATAATGAACATAAAGGGGCTGGTCCTGAGGTCGCATTTTAAGAGCCCCAAACCCATGTTTCTCAGCGTCAGCAAGAAAGGGGAAGTTACGGCCAAGGATATTAAGACAGACGAGACGGTCGAGATCATAAACCCCGAGCATCATATAGCGACGCTTACCGAAAACACCAAGCTGGAAATAGAGATGAAGGTCGAACGCGGACGCGGATACGTCACTAGCGAAAGGAACAAGACCGCTGATGATCCTATAGGGGTCATCCCTGTCGATTCACTGTTTTCGCCGGTAAAAAGGATCAATATAGACGTTGAAAACACCCGTGTGGGACACATTACCGATTACGATAAGCTTATTCTTGAGATATTCACGGATGGCAGCATGGAACCGAAAGACACCATTCTTTACGCGGCGAACATACTGCAGAGACACCTTGATGTCTTTATAGGCATAGGCAAGCTTCCGGAAGACATGGAAGAAGAAGAGGAAGAGTCCAAGGAGAAGAAGGAGCTTACGAAAAAACTGACTAAACCGATTTCGGAACTGGAACTATCCGTCAGAAGTTCCAATTGCCTGGCGGAAGCGAACATCCGCACGATCGGGGACCTGGTTAAAAAGAAAGAAACGGAAATGCTTAAGTATAAGAATTTCGGCAAGAAATCGCTGAACGAGATCAATAGCGTTCTCTCATCGATGGGGCTGCATCTCGGGATGGAACTCGAAGAGATTGAAAAAGAATAATGAAAGAAGGGGCAATAGATGAGGCACTGTAATAAGAAAGGAAGACTTAACAGGAGGACAAGTTGGCGCAAAGCGACGCTTAAGAGCTT
Source organism: uncultured Planctomycetia bacterium (assembly GCA_964527555.1). Classification (GTDB taxonomy): domain Bacteria; phylum Omnitrophota; class Gorgyraeia; order Tantalellales; family Tantalellaceae; genus CAZGOG01. The sequence continues at coordinate 15,212 of CAZGOG010000003.1, forward strand.
GGCGAACGATCTGTTTACATACGAGAGGATAGAGACTACCCTGGCAAAAGCCAAGGCGCTTAGGGTCTTCGCGGAACCCTTGATAACGCTGGCTAAGAACAACCCCGGCTCGATAAATGCCAGGAGACAGGTTTTTCAGAAGCTTTGCGACAAAAGCGTTGTAAAGAGTCTTTTTACTGATATTGCTCCGCTTTACAAAGATATCTCTGGTGGATATACGCGCATAATCGCGCTTGGCGGAAGAAAAGGCGATGGGGCCCAGATGGCTATCATGGAGCTGACAAAAAGAACGGTCTCGGACGAAGAACTTCTGGGGAAGAAAGAAGAGAAAAAGAAGCCGAAGAAAAAGGTGAAAGAGAAGAAAGAGCAGCCCGCAGAGGAGAAAGAGGCGAAAGGGGAGGTTCACCACGTGGCTCCAGAAGTGGATATCGAGGAACAGGAAGAACGTTCTGTTGAAGACATCAAAAAGGAAAAAGCGAAAACCGAGCAGAAGAAGGTGACAAAGCAAGGTATTTTTAAGAGGTTTCGCAGAAAATCCATCGGGTAATCTTAATTTTGGTAGACATTTTGGGTCAAAGGTCATGAGTTTGGGGTCAAAGTACTGGCCCTAAAGTACCCTGCCTTTGACCCTTTTTATTTTTCCTTTCTTTTTGGACTTTATAATCTCGTCTTTCGGAGGAAGAGAATCATGAGTTCCGATCTTACGCCAATGATGAGGCAGTACCTGGAGATCAAAGAAGCGCACAAAGACGCCATCGTTTTCTTCAGGCTAGGCGACTTTTACGAGATGTTTTTTGATGACGCTATCGAAGCGACGCGCATCCTCCACATAACACTCACTTCAAGAGAATCCGGTAAGGGCAATAAGGTTCCGATGTGCGGCGTGCCGCATCACGCGGCCAATAATTATATCGCCCGCCTGGTCAAGTGCGGCAAGAAAGTCGCGATATGCGATCAGGTGGAAGAGGCAGGCATCGGCAAAACAATCGTCCGCCGCGAGATAACCAAAATAATAACACCCGGTACTTTTCTGGCGGATGAACTTTTGGATGAAGCACTTAACAACTATATCCTTTCCTTTGACTCTAAGGGCGGAAAGTTCGGTCTGGCATACGCGGATATATCAACGGGTGAGTTCCGTGTCACCGAACTTGACAATAAATCGGATCTATTCAGCGAACTATACAAGATCTCCCCGGCCGAGTGCCTCATATCCGAAAGTTTCTCAAAGGATAAAGACTTCGCGGAGTACAAGGATATAAACCTGGGAGCTATAACTGTAAATGATGACTGGATGTTTGATTATGCGCTGTCGCTCAAGGAGATAAAGAGCCACTTTCTCGTGGAAAGCCTTGACGGGTTCGGGTGCCAGGGGTTGGAGACTGCAGTAGGGGCGGCAGGTGCGCTTTTAAAATACCTGAAAAAGACGCAGAAGAGGCCGCTTACGAATATCGATGCGATATCGACGTACCGGATGAATCAGTTCATGACGATGGATAGCAGCAGCCACCGGCACTTAGAGCTGATTGAAAACCAGGAGGATTCTTCCGCTCGAGGGACGCTTCTCGAAGTGCTGGATAAGACCAAGACGCCTATGGGAAGGAGGAAACTGAAGAAGTGGATACTGAACCCCCTTCTTGATGTAAGAGAGATAAACGAGAGGCTCGCTGCAGTGGAATATTTCTGCGACAATCCGGACACGAGGAAAGAGGTGAGGGGTTTTCTGGATGAGATATACGATATTGAGAGGCTTTCCAACAAGGTGAGCCTCTTGACGGCCAATGCCAGGGACATGGTGGCGCTCGCTTCTTCACTTAAGAATATCGCAAAACTCAGAAGCAGTTTTAAAAAGGATATGCCCGCTCTTCTTAAACGGCTTGTCAGCAAACTCGATGACTTTAAGGACGTAATCGCGTGGATCGGCGCGTGTCTGGTAGATGAGCCCCCCAATGCCATAAAAGAAGGCGGCTTGATAAGAAAGGGATACCATCCTGGGGTAGATGAGCTGCTTGAGCTTGTCTCAAGCGGCAAAGACTGGGTCGCGGAACTTCAGAAAAAGGAGATCGAAAGAACAGGCATCGGCTCCCTTAAAGTCGGCTATAACAGGGTCTTTGGCTATTATATCGAGGTCACCAATGTAAACCTTGATTCTGTGCCGGAGGATTATATCCGCAAACAGACCCTGGCTAATGCGGAAAGGTTTGTTACCCGGGCTCTCAAAGAGCAGGAATCAAAAATAGTCGGGGCTCAGGATCGTATCAAGGGCCTGGAGTATGAGATATTCTGCACTCTTCGCGAAAAAGTGGGAGGCCAGATCGAAAGACTGAAAAGGACGGCTGATTCTGTGGCAGAGCTTGACGTGTTATCGAATCTTGGAGAGAGTGCCGCGGTGAACAGGTACACGCGTCCCAAGGTAACTAGCGGCAGCGTTTTACGCATCGTTGAAGGGCGCCATCCTGTTCTGGAAAACATCCTTAAAGATAAAGAGTTCGTCCCCAATGACATTTCTATGGATAATGATGAAAACCGCATATTCATAATCACCGGTTCGAATATGGCAGGTAAGTCCACAATGATACGCCAGACGGCGCTTATCACGATTATGGCGCAGATGGGCAGTTTCGTTCCCGTACGGGAAGCTGAGGTCGGCATAGTTGACCGGATCTTTACGCGTGTGGGGGCGTCGGACCGCCTGTATCGCGGTATGAGCACGTTTATGGTAGAGATGGTGGAGACGGCAAACATACTTAATAACGCTACCGGCAGGAGTCTTATCATACTGGACGAAATAGGCAGGGGCACAAGCACTTTTGACGGCGTCTCCATAGCATGGGCCGTTGTCGAGTTCATACATCACAAGCTTCCCGGGGCCAAAGCGATGTTTGCCACGCATTATCATGAACTTACGGAGCTTATGCGCATCATGGGAGGCATAAAAAATTATCACCTTGCCATACAGGAGTGGGGCGAGGAGATAGTGTTCCTTTACAAGATGACCGAAGGAAGCTGCGACGAGAGTTTCGGTATACATGTGGCCAAACTTGCCGGTATGCCGGGCGGCGTTGTCAAACGCGCGCGCGAGATTTTAAGTAATCTCCAGAAAGATTCCTTCCAGGGTAACATCTGTTCGCGGTTTCTGGAGAAAAAGGAAGGAAAAGAGAAACAGTTTGATTTTTTTGAAGGGCCCTACCAGGGGCATCCGGTCATCGACAAGATAAGGGATCTTGATCTGGATAACCTGACTGGCGTGGAGGCCTTAAAGAGAATAGCCAAGTTCAAGGAAGAGCTTGGGGGGAAATAGGGGGATTCTGAAGGGGATGAGTGTTATGACCAAGATTAATATATTAAGCGAAGAGGTCATAGGCAAGATATCTGCAGGAGAAGTGGTGGAGCGTCCCGCTTCAGCCGTTAAGGAGCTCATTGAAAACTCCATTGATGCCGGTGCGGACAGCGTGGCAGTTGAGCTTGAGGCAGCCGGCCAGTCCCTGATACGGGTGGCTGATAACGGCGAAGGGATGACTTCTGAAGACGCTAAGATCGCTTGCCACAGGCACTCCACGAGTAAAATCAAATATACAAGCGATCTTGATCATATAGACACCCTGGGGTTCAGGGGGGAAGCGCTTTCAAGCATAGCCAGCGTTTCACAGATGGATATTACCAGCTCGAGCAGGTCTAAGGGTAAGGACGCGGGTATCTATCTTTATCTGGAAAGCGGTGAGATTCTTAAAAGCCGTCCGGCAGGCCGCGCTCTCGGCACGACTGTCGAGGTGAGGAACCTTTTCTATAACGTGCCGGCACGCCGGAAGTTCCTGAAAAAAGAATCGACGGAACTAGCCGAGATCGTCAACGTCGTCGGCAGGTTCATAGTTGCGTATCCGCATATCGAGTTTAAATTAACGCATGGTGACAGATGCCTGTTACATGCCACTAAAGACATGGCACTCTTGGAAAGGGTCCAGCTTGTCCTCGGAGGCGATGCAGGTAAGGATCTGGTGGAAGTAAGATCCCGGGAAGGCAAGTACGGGATATCCGGCTATATAAGCCGCCCTTCAAGTACACGTAAGGATAAACGTTCGCAATTGTTTTTTGTCAACGGCCGGTTCATAAGGAGCAAGCCTCTGGCTGACGCCGTTTATGATGCTTACAGGAGCCTTTTGGAAAGGGGAAGATATCCCGCAGTCGTTTTGTTTATGCAGGTCTCGCCCGAAGAGGTCGACGTGAACGTGCATCCCACGAAACAGGAGATAAAGTTCGGAGATGAGAAGGAGGTAAAAGACGCTGTTACCAGGGCTATCAAAGACCAGTTCAGCCGGATAAAGGAGGACGGAACTTGCGGTACACCCCTTTTAGCGGCCGGAGCGCCTGTATCCGGAGAAGCGGAAAGTGCCGTTTTATCTGATGTTGCGCCGGCTCAGACCGAATTTTCCTATGATCTGGAGAAGTCATCTGTCTCTTCCAAAATGGATGCGACTGAGAAGAAAAGGAACAGCTGGTCCGAAGATAGAATGACGGACTCCCGCGGCGATGGACAGAAAGCTCTATCGAAAAGAGAGGAAGACATCTTTCAGGTAGGCGCCTCGTATATCGTGCGAATCGGAAAAGATTCCATAAAGATCATTGATCAGCATGCGGCCCATGAAAGGGTCTTTTACGAGTTTTTCAGCAAGGCTTCAGAGAGCCGCCCCGTGGAAGTCCAGAACCTTTTGTTCCCGATACGTATTGATCTTTCCGCGTCTGAAGCGGTTCTCATGGAGAAAATTACGGGAAACTTTAAAACCCTGGGTTTTTATATCGAGGCGTTCGGCGACAATTCGTTCATAGTGCAGGCCGTCCCGGCAGTTTTAAGGGACCGTGACATCAAAACGGTAATCTACGATATCCTGACGGATCTGGCTTCCCGCGATCTGGCCAAGATAAATATAATCGATGAACTGGTCAAGCTGACGTCATGCCGCGCGGCGATTAAAGCGGGCGACGATTTGAGTAAAGAGGAGATGTACGCGGTTTTGAATGAGTTGGAGAAGTGTGAACTGCCCTTCACCTGTCCCCACGGCAGGCCCACCGTCTTGGAGATAACGCTCGAAGAGCTTGAGAAGAGGTTCAGAAGAAAGTAGGAGATGAGCGAGATGGATAGAATCAAGGCCGGAAAAATATACTCTGTATTGGAGAAGGAATATCCGCAAGCCACCACCGCTCTAAGACATAAAAATCCGTTTCAGCTCCTGGTAGCGACGATACTGTCCGCGCAGTGTACGGATGAGCGCGTCAATAAAGTCACAAAGGATTTATTCAAGAAATATAAAAAAGCGGAAGATTTTGCAAAAGTTAAAAATTCCGTTCTTGAGAAGGAAATACGTTCCACGGGTTTTTATAAGAATAAAGCGAAGAATATCATCGCCTCCTCCAGGAGTATTGCCGGTGACTTCTCCGGGAAGGTTCCGGATAGGATGGAGGAACTTGTTTCTCTTCCGGGTGTTGCCCGCAAGACCGCTAATATCGTGCTTTTCCATGCTTACGGAAAGAACGTAGGGATAGCGGTTGACACTCATGTGCGCCGCGTAAGCGGAAGGCTGGCCCTTACTGCCCAAAGCGACCCAGTAAAGATCGAGGAGGACCTCATGGCGCTTTTCGACCGGGGGAAATGGGGCAGTCTTTCCAATCTTCTTATATCACACGGACGAAAAGTGTGTGACGCACGCAGACCTTTGTGCCCCGAGTGCCCCCTTAAGGGGTTATGCGCTTCTTTCAAAGAGTTTTATCCTGAGTCTGCAAAATAGAGATCACGGTAGCCGGCGGCAAGAAAGGATATAGCTAATATGGGAAGAAAATTCAAGAAAACCGCACTTTTTATAATCCTGCTGATCTTATTGGCATTTACCCCCGGCTTTATAAACAGCAGTATCTTCGCCCCCTACAGAGAGGAGATAATAGACTGGATGAGGGATCTGCCGCTCTTTAACGCTGGGCGTTATAAATCTTTCCGGAACGAAGTGCTCCCGGAGATAGTCATAATAACACTTAAAAACGGCGGCAAGATTACAGGCGTTATCCAGGAGGAAAAGCCTGGCGGGATCATGGTGGATGCCGGGTTCGGCACTGTCACGATCACGAGAAGCGAGATTGAGAGAATAGACGAGCCCGCACCCGGCGATAAAGAAAAGATATCAGAAGAGTGGCAAGAGCACGCTTTCCAGACTACGAGTATTACCAGGAGCGCGGCAAGAAAGGATATAGAGGAGTATTATAAACGGGTGGAGGAAAACCTCAAGATCAAAGGGGAGGTAACAAAGCGCGGCATAGAAGTAAGGTATTATGGCTCGGAAGAAAACAGGATCATCGTCGAAGCTGTTTTGAACGGCAGGATCAAGACGTTGATGATAGTGGATACAGGCGCGACCAGTGTATGCATTACGCCGGAAATCGCCAAAAGGTTAGGGGGTATCCCGGAAGATACTTCAAAGAGGACTAAAGTAAAGTGGGTTGACGGTACTGTAACTGAAGCGATCCCCGCGGTCTTAACGTCAGTAAAAATCGGCGAAGCGAAAGCGGAAAATGTCAGCGCCCTGGTGTCCGATATGCCTCCCTTCTTCGACCCGAGGGTAAGCGGTCTTCTGGGGATGAGTTTCTTGAATAAATTCCACGTTACTATCGATCCGGTCGGTAAAAACTTAATACTGGAGGAGAAATAAAGATGAAAATAGCAGGTATAAAACTATCCCGTAAACCAAAATCATATTTTGCAGGGGTGCTACTGGTGGTATGCATACTTGTAATCACAGGTTTCAGCCAGAGGGTAGAAAGCCGTGGCGATATAAATGAGGCGTTAGTTTCTGATGTGGTAGATGGGGATACTATTATGCTGGTTGGAGGCAGACGCTTGCGGTACATCGGGATTAACACACCTGAGATTATGAAACGTTTTGGCGCCCGATGGCAATATGCCCCAGAGCCGTTTGCCCAAAAAGCGAAGGACTATAATAGGGCTCTCATTGGAGAGAGAAAGATTCGTCTTGAATATGATAAGGATAAAGAGGATGCGTATGGACGTCTGCTAGCGTACGCGTATAACTATAACGGGGAAATGATCAATTCTAAAATGATCTCCGAAGGATACGCTTCAGTTTACACATTTCCGCCTAATGTTAAATATTATGATCTTTTTTTAAAAGCGCAGGAAGAAGCCATAGCAAATAGGCGGGGCATATGGAGCGGTCTGGAAGTGATATCTGCGGGGGAGGCTTTAGGACATATCGGAGAATACAGGATAGTACGGGGACTCGTTACGGATGTCCTTGTATTGCCTCAAGGCATTTTCTTTTATTTTGGACCCGAGAAAAGCGGGCTTTTCCGAGCGGTGATATTTATAAGGAATCTTTCTCTTTTCAAAGAGAAGGGAATAGATCCCGAAAGCGAGTATCTGGATAAACATGTTGAGCTGACGGGAAGGATCGAGTCTGCCAAAGGAGCGCAGATGATTCTTGATAATCCCTCGCAAATAAAAGTTATAGAGCAATAGGTTAAGCGACCATAAATCCAGGCGGGATTTTTTCCCTTTAAAAACCTTCAAATCCCTTTAAATGGGGGAAATTATTACTGCTTGTAATACTAAGAATATTATGATATTTTAATCTAATCTTTATAATACAATAAACGGGGTTATTGCTAAAGGCAGGTAGGAATGAAACTAGCAAAGAGGATTATGTCAATAGAACCCTCCGTGACTTTGGGTATTACCTCAAAAGCCAAAGAGATGGTCTCTTCAGGCGAGGATGTAGTAATTCTGGCTGCCGGAGAACCTGATTTTGATACTCCGGAGGCGGTGAAAGAAGCGGCGATAAAGGCTATACGTGAGGGGAAGACCAAGTATACTCCTGTAGTCGGAACACAGGCGCTCAGGGAGGCTATCTGCCGCAAACTGAAAAATGATAACGGTTTAGGCTATGAGCCCAGTGAGGTGGTGGTTTCAAACGGGGCGAAACATTCACTTTATAACATCCTGCAGGTTATATGCAATCCCGGTGATGAGGTTTTAATTATCTCTCCTTACTGGCTGAGTTATCCCGAGATGGTAAAATTAGCCGGCGGCGTGCCCAAGATATTGCCGATGCGTACGGAAAACGGTTTTAAAATTAATGCAGGTGATATCAAATCTTCTTTGACCGGCAAGACACGCGCCCTGATCATAAACAGCCCTTCAAACCCTGCCGGTGTGGTTTACACCAGGGATGAGCTGGCGATGATAGCGGGGACTTGCGTTGAAGCGGGCATTACCATAATAAGCGATGAGATATACGAGAAGATAATCTTTGATAACGAGAAGCATTTTTCCATCGCCGCTTCTTCGCCGGAAGCGCGTTCCATGACGGTTGTCGTAAACGGTCTGTCAAAAAGCCATTCGATGACCGGCTGGAGGATGGGATACGCCGCCGGAGATAAAGAGATGATGAAGAAGATCTCTATTCTTCAGGGGCAATCGACGTCGAACGCCTGCTCCATAACCCAGGCGGCATCAGAAAGAGCTTTAGCAGGCGACCTGGAAGAAGAGATTAAGCGCAATTGCAGGGAATTCGAAAAGCGCAGGGATGTTCTTATGGGCCTTCTTGCGCGGGAAGAGAAGATAAAGCCTTTCAAACCGAAGGGTGCGTTTTATCTGTTCTGTGATATATCAAGATGCGGGATGGATTCTTTGACTTTTGCAAAAAGGCTTCTCGCCGAGAAACGCGTCGCAGTAATACCGGGAGGGCCTTTCGGGGCAGATGGTTTCATCCGCATGAGTTTTGCAACAAAAGTAGAAAATTTGGAGAAGGGAATAAGTAGAATAAAAGATTGGGTGAGGAGCGTATGAGGCAGACTATTGCAGAAAAAATATTATCAGCGCATTCAGCGTCTCGTGCAAGGGCAGGGGACATCGTCATCGCGAATATAGATTTTTGTTTCGGCCAGGACGGGACAAGCGGCATGATAATCGACAGTTTCCGCAGACTGGGCAGGGAAAGCGTCTTTGATGAGGAAAAGTTCTGTATGGTTCTGGACCATTCATCTCCCAGCCCGAACATAGGCGTCTCCGCCATACACGATAAGATCAGGAGTTTCGCGAAAGAGTTCGGCGTGACAGTCTTTGATATAGGATGCGGCGTATGCCATCAGATAGTTCCCGAATCGGGTTTTGTTGCCTGCGGGGACCTTGTCCTGGGGGCCGATTCCCATACATGCACGTATGGTGCGATCAATGTGCTTTCTACCGGCGTAGGGTCGACGGATCTTGCGATAGCTCTGGCGAGCGGGAAGAACTGGTTTAAAGTACCCGAGACGATAAAGATTATCGCCAACGGCCAGATCCCCAAAGGAGTATATTCGAAAGACGTTATCTTGAGTATTATAGGGGATGTAACTGCGGACGGGGCGACATACCAGGCTGTTGAATTCTACGGGGAAGTGATAGACGCTTTGAGCGTTGATGCGCGTTTTACTGTTTCAAACATGGCTGTTGAAATGGGCGCTAAATGCGGTCTCATGAAAGCGGACAAAAAGACGATGGACTGGGTAAAAAGGCATTCCATCAGGGAGGCCCGTCCTGTCGAAGCTGATGAGGATGCCCGGTATGTGGATGTGCGCGAATATGACTTTTCGCTTCTTACGCCGCAAGTAGCGCGGCCCCATACTGTTGACAATGTCTGCAGTGTGGAAGAAGTTGAAGGCACTCCGATAAACGAGGTGTACATCGGCACATGTACTAACGGCAGGCTGGAGGACCTTGAGATCGCGGCAAAAGTGCTGAAGGGCAAGAGGGTAGCTAAAGGCATGAAACTTATAATCACGCCCGCTTCACGGAAGATATATCTGGATTCTTTGAAGAAAGGCTATATAGAGACGTTTATAAATGCCGGGGGTATCGTAAACAACCCGGGATGCGGTCCGTGTGTCGGAACACATCAGGGAGTGCTTGCCGACGGGGAAAGCGCTTTTTCTACCGCCAACAGGAACTTCAAAGGGCGGATGGGTAACCCGAATGCGAGCATATATCTTGGCAGTCCCGCAACGGCAGCCGCTACCGCGGTAGCGGGTAAGATACAAGACCCGCGGCAGTACAAAAGGAAACTCTAGAAAAAGGGAGATTATATGGCTAATCACGCGCACCGTTTAAAGATACAGGACGATATAAATACGGATTATATAATTTCCGGCAGATACAAGTTCAAGATCGAGGACGAGAAGGAGCTTGCAAAGCATATCTTTGAAGACGTAGAGGAAGCTTTTTATAAGAAAATAAAGGCGGGTGATTTTCTGGTAGCCGGAGAAAATTTCGGGTGCGGGTCATCCCGCGAGCAGGCGCCGGTAGCGCTTAAAGCAAGCGGATTGGGTGCGGTTATTGCTAAAAGTTACGCCAGGATATTTTACCGCAACGCTTTCAACGTGGGGCTGTGCCTCATTGAATGCGAAACCAATTATATCGACGATATGGACGAGCTTGAGCTGGACTTGGAGAAGAACATTATCCGGAACATATCAAAAGGCGTAAACGTAGAGATCAGCCCCATCCCCGGCATCATGAGAAAGTTTCTGGAAAAGGGCGGGGTCATAGAATATTTAAAAGAGTACGGCGGATTTGAACAGATCTCCGGAAAATAGCAGGAAGTAACACATAGTGGAAGTACTTGACCTTGGACTAGTAGGATATAGCGAAGCCCTTAAGAGGCAGGAAGATCTTTTATATAAGAGGATTAATGGGCGGGTAGGAGATACGCTCGTTTTGGCGGAACACCATCCCGTCATAAGCCTCGGCCGTGTAGGGAAGAGAGAGAGCATTACCAGCGAAAGTTTTTTTGAGGGGAAAGGCACCCCCGTTATTGTCTCTTCAAGAGGCGGGGAGATAACATATCATGCTCCCGGGCAGCTGGTCCTGTACCCGATAATAGACTTAAGCCGGAAGAAAAGGGATATTTCTTTTTATATAGATTTTTTAGAAAAGACTGCGGTAAACAGCTTAAAAAGACTCGCCGTAGAGGCCGAGCGCACTACGAGACGCGGAGTATGGACGAAGGGCAAAAAGATAGCCTTTATCGGTATAGCGTTAAAACGCTGGGTCACGTTTCACGGGATAGCAGTCAACATTAATTGCGATATTGAGCCGTTTTCATACATACATCCCTGCGGTGAGAGTGATATCCGCGTCACCTCCGCAAAAGAAGAGCTGGGCCGTGAGATCCCGATGGATGAGGTCAAGAGAACTTTTACGGAAGAGTTTGAAAAGGATTTAAGACTTGAGTACGCCGGCATGGCGGCTTTGGTCTAGCGTATGAATCAAGGAGAAAGTCATGGAGCTTAAACTGCCTGATATATCAAAGGATTCCGATGATGCGGTTATAACGCTCTGGCATGCAAAAGAGAACGACCCCCTGGTTAAAGGAGAGGACCTTCTCGAGATATCTACTGACAAGGCTACATTTGATGTAGCTTGTCCCTGCGACGGTATTTTGGTGAAGATAAAAAAGCGGGAAGGCGAGCTGGTCAAAAAAGACGAAGTGATAGCAGAGATAAAACCTGAGTGAAAGGTTTTTAAGAAATTTAAAGAAAAAAGAAGTAAGAGGAGAAATACAGATGGAAGAAGCCAACAGAATGAAGAGACTGCCGCTATACCTTTTTACTATTATCGACGAGTTGAAAAGGGAAGCCAGAGAAAGAAAGCTCGATCTTATTGACCTTGGGATGGGTAACCCCGATCAGCCAACCCCTAAACATATAGTTGATGAGCTGTGCCGGAGAGCAAGGGACCCGGAGAACCACAGGTATTCCCGCTCTATAGATGATGTTGAATGCAGGCTCAGGATAGCTATCTCCAAGTGGTACAAGAAAAAATTCGACGTTGATCTTGAACCGGAATCAGAGGTGCTGCCCCTTATAGGCTCTAAGGAGGGGATCGCTCATATTTCGCTTGCTTTTCTGAACAGTGACGATATCGCGCTTGTGCCTAATCCCGCTTACCCGGTGCATTTTAACGGGGTGTTGATAGCAGGCGGCATATTGCATAATCTTCCCATAAGTGAGGAGACGGGTTTTTTGCCTGATTTTGATTCTATACCGGAAGAGATACTCAGAAAGTCAAAGATGATCTTTCTTAGTTATCCGCATAACCCGACCGCTGCGGTGGCTACGAAAGGATTTTTCAGAAAGGCCGTCTCGTTTGCCAGGAAACACCAGATCATACTCGTGCATGACCTGGCTTATTCCGACATAGCTTTTGATGGGTATGTCGCACCGAGCATGCTGGAGATCCCCGGTTCAAGAGATGTGACTGTTGAGTTCCACTCATTGAGCAAGTCCTACAATATGGCGGGCTGGCGTCTGGGTTTTGCGGTGGGAAACTCCAGGATTTTAAAGTCTCTGGCGAAGACCAAAGGGTATATTGACTTTGGCATATTTAAGCCCATACAGTATGCGGCTATAAAAGCTTTGACCGGTTCGCAGAGCTGCGTCCACAACCAGGTTAAGATTTACAAGAAGCGGCGCGATACCATGGTCAAGGCTCTCGCGGAAATAGGCTGGAAGGTTCCCTCGCCCAGAGCTACGTTTTATCTCTGGGCAAGGATACCGGACAAGTATAGTGCGCTTACCTCCATGGAATTCGTCTCTCTTCTTATAAGAGAAGCCGGTGTGGTGCTGGCTCCCGGTACCGGGTTCGGGGAATACGGGGAAGGTTTTGTCCGGTTTGCCCTGGTTGAAGAAGAGGCCAGATTGAAGGAAGCTGCCGGGAGGATCAAGAAAGTTCTTGAAATGGAAGTATGAGCAAAAAGGTATTAATCTTTTATATATCCAGATATTCCGGGCACTATCATGCCGCAAGTGCTATAGAAAGGGGGCTTCTAACCCTTACCCGGGATGTCGAGGTGCATAAGATCAATGCCCTTACTTATACCAACCCCATATTAGGGGCGATCATTAACAAGGCATACCTGGAAGTCATAAAGAAAAGGCCGGAGATCTGGGGGCATATCTATGATAACCCGGACGTGATCAAAAAGACCAAAAGGGCCAGAGAGACCCTCCATAGGTTCAACATGTCAAAAATCAAAAGGCTCATTGAGTCGTATTCTCCCGACATTGTCTTTTGCACACAGGCTTTTCCTTGCGGGATGATAGCTGATTACAAGAGGACAAGCGGCAAAGATGTTTTGCTTATAGGTGTTTTGACCGATCATGCGCCGCACTCGTACTGGCTGTTTGAGGAGGTGAACTATTACATCGCGCCTTCTGAGGAAACTGCCAGAGCTCTTGGCCAGAAAGGTGTTCTTCCGGAGAGAATAAAGACATACGGGATACCTGTGGACCCGAAATTCTGCCATAAGCGTGAGATTCCCGGGATAAAAAATAATTTGGGTCTTTCGGATGAAGGCCCCGTCATACTTATCATGGGCGGCAGTCAAGGTCTGGGAGCGGTGGAGGAAGTCGCCGGGTCACTTATGGAGGACAGGCAGCATAAGTATCAGCTGGTGGTCGTAAGTGGCTCCAACAAGAAACTTTACACGCGTCTTCAAAGATTAAAGCGGGATAAGCCGGAGGGGAATATCTCTGTTCTATCATATGTCGAGAATATCGATGAACTGATGGAAGCATCGGATGTCATTATCACCAAGGCCGGGGGCATGACTATAGCCGAGGCGCTGGTTAAAAGGCTTCCTATGCTTATAGTCAACCCCATACCGGGACACGAGCAGATGAATACGGATTATCTGGTGGGAAAGGGTGCCGCTATTCAGATAGAGGATTACGGTGAGATACACCAGAAACTAAATAAACTTTTTGATTCAAAGGGACTTTTGAACGACATGAAGAAAAGCTGCAGTGAACTGGCTAAACCGAACAGCGCTTTGGATATCGCGAAACTGGCATTTGAGGACTAGAAATGTTGTACACGCTTTATGTCTTAGGATTTTCTTTAGCTAAGGTGGTGCCTTTAAGAATATGCTATGCCGTTGCCGAAGCAATAGCATGGGGGTATTTTATATGCGCCAGGAGAGACAGGCGGGAGCTGAGAGCGAATCTTAAGATCATACTTGGTGAGGATGCAGATGAAAAGCTTATCAAAAGACATATTTTCATGATATTCAGACATTTCGCCAAGTACCTTGTAGATTTTTTTAGGACGGATAAATTCACGGAAAAATATATATCAAAATATATCAGAATAAAAGGGCTGGAAAACCTGGATGAGGGTCTCTCCGGCGGCAGGGGTGCCATCATCTCGTCGATACACATAGGAAACTGGGAACTGGGGGCGGCGATAGTGGGGGCCCTGAAGTATCCCATAAGCGCCATAGTCTTGGAGCATAAGGATAAACGGATAAATGATTTTTTTATACGCCAAAGAGCCCTTAATAATGTAAAATCCATTCCGATAAGCGCTCCGATAAAAGAATGTTTCAAGGCGTTTAAACGTAACGAGATCGTTGCTATCGTCGGCGATAAGGACTATACATCAAACGGAATACACATAGATTTTTTCGGTAGGAAAGCGTTACTCCCCAAAGGAACAGCCGTATTCTCCTTAAAGACCGGCGCCCCGATCGTTTTTTGCGCTATGACGCGCAATGAAGACGATACCTTTACGCTAAGTTTTGAGCGCCCCATCCAGTATAATCCCACCGGGGACCACAGGAAAGACATACAGGCGTTAATGAAAGAGTATATTAAATTTTTTGAAGAGTATATCAGAAAGAACGTAGACCAGTGGTATGCGTTCAGGAAAATATGGGATCAAGAATAGATAATACCATAGTTGTTATTCCTTCTTATAACGAGGCCAGGACGATCGGCGGCATCGTACGGGATATCGTGAAGATGGGCATGAGCGTTCTTGTCGTTGATGACGGTTCGGTCGACAGCACCGAACGGGCCGCTCTTGATAATGGTGCGATGGTGCTGCGCAATCGGCATAACCTCGGTAAGGGGCTTTCTATCAGGGAGGGGATAAAGTATGTCCTGGCGAAGACTAATTTCGAATGGATGATAACGATGGACGCCGACGGACAGCACCATACGGAGGATATACCCGTTTTAATGAAGGCCGCAGAAGAAGATGATGTGGATATTGTGATAGGCAACCGCATGCTCGAGACGAAAACCATGCCTTCTTTGCGTTACTGGACCAACAGATTCACCTCGTGGGTGGTATCGCAAATATGCAGACAGGACATACCGGATACACAATGCGGTTACAGGCTTTTCAGGGTAAGCACTTTGAAAAATATGGAACTTATCTCGGAGAAGTTCGATATCGAATCGGAGATGCTTATCGAAGCGGCGGAGAAAAGATTTAAGATGAAAGCCGTGCCGATACAGACCATATACGGCAGAGAAGTTTCCGCGATCAAGCCTATACGGGATACTATTAAATTTTTCACCCTTGTCTTAAGGTATCATTTTAAAGTAAATGGAATACGCCGAACAAAGAATCCGCATGGTTGAGGACCAGCTTGCCCGCCGGGGCATACGCGCCCCTGGGGTCCTGGAGGCGTTTAGAAAAGTGCCGAGGCACCATTTTGTGCCGGCCGCTTTCAGGGACGCTTCGTACGCGGATCATCCCCTGCCTATAGGGCACGGTCAGACTATCTCCCAGCCGTATATCGTTGCGCTTATGACCGAAAGTCTTCGCCTTAAAGGGGGCGAAAAGGTCCTAGAGGTCGGCACCGGAAGCGGATACCAGGCCGCTATTCTTGCGGAGATCTGCCGCGAGGTTTGTACCATAGAGAGGGAAGAGGCTCTTCTGCGGCAGGCGGAAAGACTTCTTTCAAGCGAAGGATACAAGAACATAAAGTTTGTTTCGGGTGACGGGACCAAAGGGTTTAGGGATGAAGCCCCTTATGATGGTATACTGGTGACCGCAGCCGCTCCCTTTGTGCCGGAGGCGCTTAAAGCGCAGCTTGCCGATGGCGGACGCATAGTGATTCCCGTCGGTTCGATATACTCCCAGGTTTTGGTGGCAGTCGAGAAAAAAGGGAAAGACTTCACCCAGGAAGATATCTGCGGGTGCGTCTTTGTGCCACTGATCGGTGAAGACGGCTGGAAAGAAAGACCCGAGTGGTAGATGGAGGAGACCAAAAGTGCTTGAAGCTCTTACAGATTCGCTTGTCAAGTTCAACAAAGAAGTCGCGGTAGTGGTCCTTGCGGCTCTGCCGGTTTCGGAGCTGAGGGGTTCTATCCCTCTGGGCCTTGCGATGAATTTTACCCCCCTGAAGACGTATTTATTGTCCTTTGTCGGGAACATGCTGCCGGTCGTGCCGCTGCTTTTTTTCCTTCAGCCCATATCCGAGAAACTCAGGCACATCCCGGTATTTGAAAGGTTTTTCAACTGGCTTTTTGAAAGAACAAGAAAAAAAGCAAGCCTCATAGAAAAATTCGAAGCTTTTGGTCTTATTTTGTTTGTGGCCATACCTTTGCCGGTTACAGGGGCATGGACCGGTTGTGTGGCAGCCACGCTTTTCAAAATAAGGTTCAGATACGCTTTTTTAGCCATCATGCTGGGTGTTATAATCGCCGGAGTGGTGGTTATGGCGCTGAGCCTTGCGGGCAAGGAGTTGTTCACGCTGGCCCGTTCGTAGAAGGCACCTTGCATTTTATATGAAATTTGACTTTTATTCTTTTGTGTAATATCATTTGTTAAGAAGGAGAAGACATGATTGCATACATTCTTATTGTTATCGGTTTTATGATGCGACTCATCCCGCATGCGCCCAATATTGCACCGGTAGCGGCAATAGCTCTTTTCGCGGGAGCTTATCTGGACAGGCGGATAGTGCCGTGGGTGCCTCTTGCGATCATGATCGCGAGCGACATCATTATCGGTCTGCACGATGTGGTGTTTTATACTTGGGGTGCGTTTATTCTAATCGGGCTGCTCGGCATGCGCCTTAAAGAGAAGAGGACCCCTCTCAGAATATTCGGTATGACGGTGTCTTCGGCTTTGATATTTTTCGCCATATCGAATTTCGGTGTTGCTCTGGCGTGGTATCCGCATACAGCCCAGGGATTTATCCGCTGTTATGTCAATGCGCTGCCGTTTTTACGCAACACCATGATAAGCAACGTGACTTTTGCATTTGTTCTTTTTGGTTGTTACGAACTTGCCAGGAGACTAGCGGAAGGGACCAGGTACAGCAAGGTCCTTCTGGCCGGGTAAGTTTACGATACGATTATACAGGTGATCGCAGGATTTTAAAAGGGAAGTTCCGTGAAAACCGGACGCGGTCCCGCCGCTGTGATTTCGCCTTTCTTTAGAGGAAGAAAGCTCTTTTAGCGGGGAAGGCCACTGTTCTACCTTGTGGAATGGGAAGGCAGCTAGAAAAGAGCATGCGAGAAAGCCAGAAGACCTGCCTGTATGCTAAAGATGCCCGCTTGAGCTCGAGGAAGCTCGGGAAGGTAACTTTTCTTATCAGGGTACAAAAAACGGTGAACCCTTGATGTCCGAATTAGGATATCAGGGGTTTTTTATTTTCAGGAGAGAGTAGTGCCGAAAAAGATAAAATTATCATTGATTTCAACGATCCTGGTTCTTATGAGCTCACAGGTGTTTTCTCTGGAAGAGGAAGTGGTCAGACTTGAGCCCATCGTAATCACGCCGACCAGGGGCAGCGATGAAATATCGGACGTGACTAAGAGTGTGACAGTTATTTCCCGGGAGGATCTCAAGCGTACGAAAGCGGACTATCTGCCTGAACTTATCCGCTCTAGAAGCGGTATTACGGTTACAGATTATCTGGGTAACCCCAAAGGTACGCTGGTTGATATAAGGGGTTTCGGGGAGACGAGCACTTCCAACGTCCTTGTTCTTGTTGACGGCAGAAGGACCAATCAGGTGGATCTATCCGGGACGGATTGGTCTCAGATAGACCTGGACTCAGTCGAGAGGATAGAGATAGTACGCGGGCCGGCAACCGTTCTTTACGGGGATAATGCTGCAGCCGGTGTCATCAATATAATCACAAAGAGAGGCGAGCTGGAGGAGCCGACCATATCTCTGGGCGGTACGCTTGGAAGCTATGACTATAAGAAAGGATATGTCAGCGCGTCGGGTAGCACAAGCTTTATGGATTATTTCCTGAGTTATTCCCATCATGAAACGGACGGCTACAGGGCCAATAACGCTTACTGGGCAAATGATTATTTTAGCGGCTTTACCATGCATCCGACGGCGACTTTCACCATAGACCTTTCTTGCGGGTATCACCGTGACAGGTACGGAATGCCCGGAGCGTTATATCCGGCCGAGATCGCCGTCGTAGGCAGGAGGGGAACGACGCATCCGGATGACAAAGCTTCGACGGCGGATTTTTTCTTTAAGATAAACCCGCAGATAGAGTTCGCCTTAGCCGGGAGCGACGTGACGCTATCGTTTTTCAATTCATACAGGGTCCGCCGCAGTAACGGTCTTAATGTATCTATGTGGGGAGAATTTGAGACCGTGCATTACATAAGGACGTACGAGCTTAAACCCAAGATCGAAGTCACGACAGAGTTAGATGACATCGACAACACTTTGATCATGGGGCTGGACTTTTTTAACGCGCGTGATGCCGTCCTGAGCGGTAACCGCATAGGGAATATGCAGGATAAGACCGATATCATAAAGAACGCTTTGGGGGTCTATGCCCATGACAGTATCAAGCTATGGGACAGGGTTTTGTTTAACGGCGGGGTAAGGGGGGAATGGGCAGACTATGATTTTAACCAGGAGAAGCTTCTCGCCAATCATGACTCCAAAAAAATCAGGATAGTTGCCTATAATACCGGGTGCGGGTACAAGTATAATGAGATGTCCGAAGTATATTTTGACTTTTCCAGTTCCTTCCGTCTGCCTAATACGGAAGAATACTATCAGAATAAAGGCGTTTTTTGGGGCGTTCCCTACGGGGGGCTTAACACCGATCTTAAGTACCAGCAGTCCACCGGTTATGAGTTAGGGGCCAGGGACAATACCTTTGATTGGCTGAGTTTCGCTTCCAGCGTATTCCTTATGGATGTAAAGAATGAGATATATTTTGACCCGTCGACGTTTAAAAACTCCAACTATCTTCCTGAGGTGCGCCACTATGGTCTTGAGCTTGAAGGCAGATTCGATTTCTTTGAGGGTAAGCTGAAACCCTTTGCGGCATGGACGCTTCAGAAGTCTTACTTCAGAGGCGGCACTTATGACGGCAATTGCGTTCCTTTTGTGCCCGGGAACACGGTTTCGGCAGGGGTGACGGTTACGCCGCTTGAGAACTTTAATGCCACGCTTCTAGCCAGTTACGTCGGCAGGAGATACCTTATAAGCGACGGGAAGAACATCGCCCCGGAACTGAAGGATTATACCGTTTTTGATATAGTAGTAGATTACACTTATAAAGGGATAAGCGTGTTCGCTGCGGTGAAGAACCTGTTTGCCAAGGAATATTACGCTTACGGCGTAAGCAACGCTTTCGGGGTCGAGACTTTTTATCCCGCCAGTGAGAGAAGGTTCGAGTTCGGGTTTTCATGCCGATTTTAAGGTGCGCATTTTTCGTGTCTTTGTGCTATAATATTTCAAAGTTTAAAATATCATAATATATAAATATCTCATATGTTCAGCGACCCAATATTTAGAGCGGCTGTCGGGGTATCACTTCTGGCGCATTTAGCATTCGTGGTGCCGCATGGTTTTTTCTTTCCCAGGGGAAAAACTACCCCCAAAGACCCGGCAAATTTGAATTATATAGTGATAGAGGAAGCCCGGTTGACTGAGGACAATGAGGTTTACACGCCGGAGGCTTCCAAGGAGGAAAAAGCAGAAGAGTACGTAGAAAAAGAAGTGGAAACCTTTTCAGGTGAAGTCAAGACCGAAAAGGCGACCGAGATAAAAAGACAGGAAGCTTTTCTTAAGTATTACAATTTGATCAGGGAGAAGATACGAGCGGAGATATACTCTAGCTTTAAGAGGCGCGAGACAGGGGAAGTGCGAGTCACATTTGTTTTGAGTTCAGACGGACATCTTCTAAGTATAGCAGAGGCAGTTTCAGGCAGCTCCTCTGTGCTCAAAAAGAAAGCCATCGAAGGGGTAAAAGAGGCGCAGCCCTTCCCTCCGTTTCCGAAAGAAATGAGAAGTGCTCCCATAAATTTTTCTCTTACTATCAGGTTTAATTCGAAGTGATTTTTCTCGTTTTATTAATTTTTATAAAAGAAGTGAAATGAGCCAGTTTATAATAGAGCTTGCGAAAGAGACTGACGATCCAGGCATACGGGACCTCCTGAGTAATATCCCGATGGAGGGGGATATTGAGATGTCTTTCCACAGGGACCCGAGTGTTTTTTACAGCCTGGGCGTGCAGGGTAAATTCAATCAGATAGTAGTCGCCAGAGACACTAAGCGCGGCAGAATAGTCGCCAGCCAGACCAGGTCCATAAAACCCGTATACATTAACGGCGAAGTTAAAAACCTTGGCTATACGAGTTACCTCAGGATACTTCCTGAGTACAGGCGCTCGACACTGCTTGGCAGAGGGCTTAAATATTTTAAAACTTTAAACGAAGACGGCAGGGTTTCGGTATATGTAACCTCTATTTTCGATAGCAATGAATACGCAAAGAAATGGATGGTATCCGGCAAAGCCGGCATGCCTATAACTTATGAGCTGGGGGCGTATCACACTTTTTCTATTATTCCTTTCCGCAGGAAGAAAGAGATAAAAACCGATCTCAAGGTTGAGAGAGGTTCGAGGGAAAACTTAGGAGGGATCCTCGAGTGTCTGGCGCGTTATGGCCGTGAAAAACAGTTCTACCCGTATTACACGCGGGAGGATTTTATTCCGGGCGCCACTTACTCGAGAGATTTTAACGTAGAGGATTTTTATATTGCTTTAAAGGGCGACAAAATAGTGGGTGTAATCGCCAAATGGGACCAGAACGGGTATAAACAGACAGTCATCAACAGATATAACGGGAAAATGAGACGCTTAAAGCCTCTGGTAAACTTTGGGTCTAGACTGTTGGGATACCCCCCCATGCCGGAAGCCGGAGACTATTTGAGGTTCTTTCAGGTAAGTTTTATTGCCATTATGGATAACGACGTAGATGTTTTCCGCATCCTGCTCCGCAGGCTATATAACGATAATATCGGCGGGGCGCACACTACTTTTCTGGTCGGACTTCATTCGAAGGATCCTTTAATAAAAGCACTTGAAGAATATCACCATTTCAAATATGATAGTCGGATATATCTTTTCGGCTGGGAGGAAAACAGGAAAGATCTTGATGATGTTGATTCGAGGATTCCATACTTTGAAATAGGAAGATTATGACATGGAAACAAAAGGCACCGTTTTAAACACAAATGAACTTTCAGCTGGCCAGAAGGGCAGGATGTTCGAGCTTATGTGCATGTTCTTTAACGGCGTGGAGAAGGATAAATTCAGCAGGGATTTAAGCGAAAAAAAGTGGGTTGTCGTTCTCCAGGATACGGACTCAGGCGAGATATTCGGCTTTTCTACCCAGACTATCCTGGAAGAGAGGATCGATAGCACACCCGTTAAAGTGATCTTTTCCGGTGACACGATAGTTCATAGGGACTATCGCTTCGGTGAAAAGGGTCTTATGAAAGCATGGGCAGAGCTGGTTTCTTCGCTCATGATAAAGTACCAGGGGGTAAAATTCTACTGGTATCTGATATCCATGGGGTACAGGACCTACCGCTTTCTTCCTGTCTTTTTCAAGGAATTTTATCCCCGCTATGATAAAGAGACTCCGGAATTCGAGAAGAAGGTCATTGACGCGTTCGCATCCAGTAAGTATCCCGATGAATACGATAGTAAGATGGGGATAATACACACCAGATCAAACGGTTATTTAAAACCGGGAGTGGGGGATATAACAGAGGAGCTTTTAAAAGATCAGCATATAGAGTTTTTTGTCAAGAGGAACCCGCTTCATGCTGAGGGGGAAGAGCTGGCCTGTATCGCTGAGCTGGTCAAGGATAACCTTAATCCGGTAGCCTTCAGGATGCTTTCCAAAGATAATCCACTACGTTTCTTATAATCATGAGATTGATGTCTTTAGCGATGAATATTTTGCTTTTAGCGGTGCGCCTGGGCGGGTATCTTTCTTTTAACCGGGCAAGGCGCAGTGTGCAAAAAACCCAGGAGAAATTGCTAAACAGAATAATTCTCAAGAATAAAGAGAGCCGTTTCGGCCGGGAACATGACTTCTCCTCGATAGAGAGTGTTTCCAGTTACAGATCTAAAGTGCCTGTTTCAACCTTTGATTCGTATCTGGCCGATGTCGATTCTATTTTAAACGGGGAGAAAAATGTCCTCACGAAAGAGCCCGTCCTATTCCTGCAGCCCTCAAGCGGCTCGACAGCCGAGAGCAAGTATATTCCTTTCACAAAAAGCTTGAAGAACGAGTTTTTAAGAGGCATCAGACCCTGGTTTTTCGACCTTTTCGTTAAACGGAGGCGACTTCTAGGGGGCAAGGCATACTGGTCTATAAGCCCGGCAGGAAGTAAACTGAAGAAGGCGGGTGTAAAGCCTGCCATCGGCTTTGATGACAGCGAGTATTTCAGCCTGGCGGAGAAGACCCTGCTGAAGCTTCTAAGCGCAGTGCCTTTGGAAATACAAGAGGTACAAGACTTCCGGGATTTTAAATACGTGAGTTTACTGTTTCTCCTGAAGGAGAAGAGTCTCACCTTTATATCAGTCTGGAATCCGACTTTCCTGACCATTCTACTGGAGGATCTTCTCTCCTGGAGCGATAATCTCGTAAGCGATATAGGGGATGGCAGGATCACCGGCACTTTAAATATCGATGAAGATTTAAAAAAGAAGCTTACTCGCCATTTGAAAAAAGACGCAAAAAGAGCGGAGGAGCTCCGCGGGATTTTCAGGCAAGCCAAAGGTCCTTCTATTTCCGGTGGTAAGGCGCTGCACGGGAGGATATGGCCGCACCTGGCTGTAATCAGCTGCTGGGCTGACGGGAATGCTTCCCGCCACATAAAAGAGATAAAAGAGATATTCCCGAACGTGGAAATACAGCCCAAAGGCCTCTTGGCGACTGAGGCTTTTGTCTCTTTCCCCGTGGTGGGGGATGAAGGATCGGCCCTTGCGGTTAATTCCCATTTTTTTGAATTCATTGAAATCGAAAAAGAGGGGGGAACTACCGGCGGGGACACAAAGTTAGCACACGAACTCGAGGCGAAGAGGAGCTACTCGCCTGTAATAACGACGGGAGGGGGCCTCTACCGTTACCACTTGCAGGATATCATTGAGGTCCTAAAGGTTAAAAACGGCCTTGCTTTTATCAGGTTTATCGGAAAGAGCGATAATGTCTCGGATCTGATGGGTGAGAAACTAAACGCGTTACATGTAGAAAGCGTCCTCGCTGAAGTGATCGGGGAACATGATCTTGAGCCTGAATTTTTCATGATGGCACCGGAGAAGGACGAGAGAGGCCGTTATTACTACACCTTTTTTATAAAGTCTCCGGAAAAAAGCGATGAATGCCTGCTCGCGGCGGCAGGGGAAATAGAGAAGAAGCTTTCCGGGAACTTTCATTACGGGTACTCGAGGAAGCTGGACCAGCTAGGGCGTGTAAGAATTTTTGTCATCGAAGAAGATTCAGCTTCCTCGAGGGATAAATATTTGATGCGCCAGGTGCGGGAAGGCAGAAAAGCGGGCGATATCAAGCCCATGATTTTGGAGAGGAGCACCGGATGGTCAGAAGTTTTTAAAGGCAGATTTATCGGCGTTTAAATGTTGATTTTCAGCCCGGAGTAGAGTATACTTAAAATGTAAAATATTTAAAAAATTTAAATATTAAAACTTAGGAGCTTTTAAAATGACAGAAAAAATTAATAGCGCCCGTTTCAGCGAGGAGATGGCAAAGATGGTACCGCGCATGCTGAGGGAGTTTACGCGCAAACAAGAGAGCATCCTTTCCAAAGGGAACATAGCTCTTCCTCATGTAGTGATCCTTGATTGTCTGAGAGAAATGGGATCTTTAACCATGGGGGAGCTTGCCAGGATACTCAACCTCACAATGAGCGCAGTGACTGTTATAATCGATAAAATGGTTGAACTGGGACTTGTCAAGAGAGAGCGTTCCAAGCAGGACAGAAGAATCGTAAATGTGATGCTTTTAAAAAAAGGCAGGGAAACAGCGGAAAAAGTCGATGAAGCACGAAAGGTAATGACAAGTGAGATCTATTCTGTTCTTTCGGGCGAGGAGAGGGTAGAGTATTTGAGGCTGATAAGAAAAGTTTATGAAAGTCTAGGGGTGAGAGATGAAAAGTAGAACTTTTAAAACTGCAATTTTGGCGGGCCTGGTGGCGCTCTTTGGTTTGGCTTACATTTATCCTTCGGCGGCGGAAGAGGAGAATAAGGATATCAGGGTCAGGAAGCTCTCTTTAGACGACTGTTTAAAAGACGCCCTTATAAACAGTTTTGAGGTGAGGCTGGCAAAACTTGATTATATGGTGGCAGAGACTGATGTACTCTATTCTCAAGCCGTATTTGATACTTTGGCGTTCGGAAATGTAAGTTACAGGGAAGACAAAAGCCAGCAGGAGTATACCTTTATCGGGGACGATAATCAGATAAATATGTATGGTATAGGTTTTACGAAGGAGCTCCCCATAGGGACCGAGATCGGAGTTTCATGGCAGGACACAAGAAACTGGAATAATTTCAGCAACCCCTTTTTTATCACAAAAAACCCTTATCATGAAGCTGTTTTGACCTTTGAGGCAAAGCAGCCCGTAGGAAAGAACTTTTTCGGATATATAGACCGTAATACCGTTAACGTCACAAAGATGGCTGTCGAGAATGCGGATCTGGGGACGAAGGAAAGGATAGAGATCTTTATTGCAGAGGTTGCAAAGGCCTACTGGGCGGTGGTTGCCGCTAAGAAAAGGCTCGGTACCACTGAAGATATTTTAAAAAAAGCCCGGGCCCTTCATGAGTCGAACTCGAAAAATTATGACCTGGGGGCTATAGAAAAAGCGGACTTCCTGGCTTCAGAGGCCAACTTGATCTTAAGTGAAGCGGATGTGATATTCGCTGTTAACAGTTACCGCGAAAATGAAGAAAATCTTAAGCTTTTGCTCAATATGGAAGAAGACATACGCATTTATCCGGCAGAAGAGTTTAGCCTGGAAAAGTCGGAGTATGACGTCGCGACCTGTCTGCGCATTGCTTTTGAGAATAGGTGGGATTACAAGATAAGGAAGAGGGATATTGATATCAGGAATCTGGAAATAAAGATAAAGGATAACCAGATGTGGCCTGAGATAGATCTTACCGGCAGCTTCGCTATGAACGGTTTGGAGCAAAGTTTTACAAAAGCCGCGGGCAAAACAGTTGTTGCTGATAATACGAATTACGTTGTCGGAATAGAGGTATCGTTCCCCGTTGAAAACAGCGCGGCCCGCAGTGAGTTCAAAAAAGCCAAGTATGAGAAAGAGATAGCTCTTGTAAACCTTAAGGAGACGGAAAGAACAATTATAACCGAAGTCGTGAATGCTTTTAGGAATCTTCGGGCGGCTGAGACCAACGCCGTCAGCGTTTCTAGAGCCGCGAAACTTCAGGCTGAAAAGCTCGAGGAAGAGGAGAAGCGTTATAAATATGGAAGATCGATGACCAAGGTGCTTATAGACTACCAGAATGATTTATTGCGGGCTGATTTAAGGGAAACACAGGCTTTGCTCAACATGGAAGTCGCTAAAATCGATCTCGAAAAAGCGATGAATATCATACTTGATAAATATAAGGGGCTGTTATGAGCATACCGCGGTTTAGCGTAAACAACTCACTCTTTGTCAATCTTATCTCCGTTATCATCCTGATAATAGGCGGGATCACTGTTTTTGGTTTGAACCGCGAGGTGTTCCCGAATGTGGCGTTTGATATGGTGACCGTTAGCACCGTGTATCCGGGGGCGACACCTGAGGATATCGAGAAACTCATAACCGTTCCCATAGAGAAAGAGATAAAAGAAGTTGACGGTATCAAGGAGGTAGTCTCTTCATCCGCAGTGGGCGTATCTCTTGTCCAGATTAAGATAGATCCCGATGAATCGAATAAGCAAAAGGTGGTAAGAGACATACAAAGCGCCGTAGACAGGGTAAAAGACCTGCCGAAGGATATTTACGAGGACCCTGTCGTGACAGAGATCACGAGTAAAAATTATCCGATTATAGAGGTGTCTCTCTCCGGGGATATGACGGAGAAAAAACTCCAGGAATATGCCGATGCGCTTGAGGATGAGCTTGAAGATATAGAAGGCGTTGCGCGCATACAGAAAAGCGGATACAGGGACAAGGAGATGCAGATCCTCGTCGACGAGGAAAAACTCAAGGAATTCTATGTCTCTATTGACGAAATCGCCATGGCTCTTGCCCTGCGTAATGTCAGTATTCCCGCCGGCAGGCTTAATACGGCTACTACCGAATACAGCATAAGGACCAGCGGAGAGTTCGAGACCAAAGAAGAGGTAGAAAACGTCATCATCAGGGCCAATGATGCAGGAAACTGGCTGAGGATCAAGGATGTGGCGCGCGTCGAGGACACGTTTAAAGATGAAGATATAATAAATAAAACCTTGGGGACCCGGTCGATTAATCTGGTGGTCATGAAAAAAGAATCCGGCGATGCCATAAGCATGGTACGGGACGTAAGAGGAGTCTGTGCCAGGTTTCTTGAGAAGATACCCGGCAACCTTGAAATATCTTTCGTTAATGACTATGCGTTTTATGCCAACAGACGTCTCAGGGTCTTAAGGAACAATGCCTGGTTCGGTATGATACTGGTTATAGCATGCATGCTTATATTCCTGCAGAAGCGCATAGCTTTTTTGACCGTTCTGGGTATTCCTATCGCGTTTTTCTGTACGTTCATCGTTATGGATATGATGGGGATAACAGTGAACTTGATCAGCATGTTCGGTCTTGTCATAGTTCTCGGTATGCTCGTTGATGACGGTATAATCGTAGCTGAGAACGTTTACCGTTATATTGAGGATGGCATGCCGCCCCGCCAGGCGGCTGTTAAGGGTACGGAAGAAGTGATGGGGGCGGTCGTCTCAGCTGTCCTGACGACGGTCGCTGCGTTTACACCTTTACTTTTCATGTCGGGCCTTATCGGTAAATTCGTCAGGAACATACCCACCGTCGTTATTATTGCGCTCATGGCTTCGCTTGGAGAAGCGCTTATTATACTTCCGAGTCATTTAGCTGACTTTGTGCGGGTAAAATACGATGCAGCAGGGAAACCCGTGGGATTGGCCCGGGACATGCCTTGGTTCCGCAGGCTAGTTTCGATATATACCAGGGTAGTGAGGGCCGCTATCAGAAGGAAATATAAGGTCATCATAGGGATCTCGGCGGTTCTGGCTATTTGCGGTTTTGTGGCTTTTTACGTCATAAAGTTCATTCTTTTTCCTTATTCGGGGATAAATTTTTTCTTTATAAGAGCCGAAGCCCCGATAGGCACCCCCCTGGAGAAGACAAACGAACTTATCGCGCCGATAGAAGACATCATCTCGCAGCTTCCCGGTGACGAACTTGATACGTACGTGACGATGATAGGCAATATACAGGAAGAGAGGCAGGATCCCTTTGCGCGTCAGGCGAGTAATCTGGCGCAGGTCACTGTGTATCTGACGCAGGAGCAGGACCGTAAACGCAAGGTAGAGGAGATAGTAGCGGAGGTGCGCGAGAAGGCAAAAGACATAAAAGGTTTTGATGACATGAGGTTCGATCTCCCACAGACGGGGCCGCCGGTCGGTAAGGCAGTTGAAGCCAGGATCAGGGGGGAAGACTTTGAGACGCTTGACAAAATAGCTTTCGAATACATGGATTATATGAAGACGATAGACGGAACGACGGATATCACATGGGACCATAAACCCGGAAAAGAAGAAATACGCGTGAAAGTCGACCATAACAGAGCGACTCTGGCGGGCTTGTCCATAGGCCAGATCGCCAAGACTATTAGAGGCGTTTTCCAGGGCGAGATCGCGACGAAAATAAAACCGGTAAAAGCTGAGGAAGAGACGGATGTCACAATAAGGTTTGAAGAAGCGAAAGACGCTTCGACTCTCGATATTTTCGACAAGATACTTATTGCCAACAGGTTCGGCAATCTCATACCGCTTAACAAGGTGGCGACAATAGAGAAGGTGCCGGGGGCCACAACGATACATCATCTGGACGGCAAACGGGTCGTTACAGCTTCAAGCAACGTGGACACCAAGAAAACCACGTCACTCAAAGTCAACAGCATGCTGGAGAAAAAATTCAGTGATCTTTCGGACAGATACATCAGTTATTCCGTTAAATACGGGGGGGAGCAGGAAGAGACTCTGGATTCACTGAAAAGCTTATTAAAGGCGTTCTTTTTTGCGTTTTTGGTCGTATATATGATACTGGCGTCCTTTTTTAAGTCGCTTGTGCAACCCTTTGTTGTCATGCTGGCGATTCCTTTCGGGCTGATCGGTGTCGTTCTGGCTTTTTTACTTCACGGCCTGCCCCTGTCTTTTATGGCGATTATGGGTGTTGTGGGGCTTAACGGCGTTGTTGTCAACGACTCCATTGTCTTGGTGGATTTCATAAACAAACTCAGAAACGAAGGGATGAGCAGGGCCGAATCCATAGTCAAGGCCGGCCAGATGAGGATACGCCCGGTTATACTGACGACAGTCACTACAGCAGGCGGGTTAAGCACGGTAGCCTACGGTCTGGGGGGCAAAGACCCGTTTCTTGTTCCCATGGCTGTTGCGCTTTGCTGGGGGCTGGTGTTTGCGACGGCGCTTACCCTTATCGTGGTTCCGTGCGTGTATTCCATCATAGACGATATTTCGATCAAGATAACGCATCACACAAGCATGATAAGAAGCGAAAAACTCAAAGATGAGGAAGTGCGTAGATGAAACACAGGATTCTTGTTAAAACGTTAGTTACTTTTTTATTTATTTGTTTGTCTTTCGTCTCTTTAGCTTCGGAGGAGTTCTTCGATTACCAGAAGAGCGTTCTGGATAACGGCGCAACTATAGTCTCTAAGTATGTGCCGGAATCTTCGCTGGTGACGGTACGCATGCGCGTTCTCTCGGGTCTTTCCAATGAAGGCGAATATGCGGGAAGCGGCATCTCGCATTTCCTCGAGCATCTTCTTTTTAAGGGAACCAGCGATAAAGGCGCGAAAGAGATACGCCAGGAAATAAAATCGATGGGAGGCATTGTCAACGGGGCTACCGGACTTGATTCAGCGGAGTATTATATGACTGTTCCTAACGAGAATTTTACTGAAGCGTTGGACCTCCTGGTGGATATGGTTACACAGCCGGTATTCACTTCGGAGGAGTTTGAGATAGAGAGGGACGTGATACTTAAAGAGATTAAAATGCGCAGAGATGACCCTATAACGCGACGAATGCAGCTTCTTTTCGCAGAGGCGTATCGCCAAAATGTATACAAACACCCCATAATAGGCTATGAAAAGGTCTTTAAAACCCTTGCAAAGGAAGATATCCTCGCTTACCATGCTGCGGCTTATACTCCGGATAGAATGGTCTTAGCGGTAGTCGGAGGCATAGCCGGTGATGAGGCGATCGATGCTGCCAGAGAGAAACTTTCCGGCTTAGAGAGGGGCAGGATCTGGCAGGTAGATATAGCCTCCGAGCCGAGACAGATCAGCGAGGCGAAGTCCAGTTTCCCCGCGGATATCACTTTGGGGTACCTGGCCTTGGGGTTTCATACTACAAGTCTCTATTCGCCTGATTTATATCCTGCCGATGTTATGGATATACTTTTAGGGGGAGGGAATGATTCGCGACTCTATAAAAGGCTGGTAAAGGATAAACAGCTTCTCTATACAATATCGAGCGTGAACTACACGCCCAAATATCCGGGGCTGTTCATTATTACCGGTATCGGTGACCCCGATAAACTTGAAGAGGCCCGCAAAGAGGTATTTGCCGTTATTGAAGACCTTAAAGACGGTAATGTGCGGGACGAGGAGATAGAGAGGGCAAAGAATATGGTGATATCGGAATATCTCCATTCGCATGAGAGGATAGACAGTATCGCCAGCACCATGACGAATTCCGAGATGCTTACGGGAGACGCCGCGTTTTTCAAGAAGTATGTGGATGAGATAAAAAAAGTCGATAAGGAAAGAGTTAAAGAATCCGCCTTGAAATACTTAAAAAGAGATAACTCGACCACGGTTTTTCTTATGCCGCGGGATTTCGGGGAAAAAGCCGAAAAGGGCGAAAAGATGAAGACGGCCGAGGGAGAAGTAAAGGAAGCTGTGCTTGGGAACGGTCTAAAGGTGATCGTCAAAAGAAGGGAAGAACTTCCGCTTGTCTCCGTCAGTTTCGCGACCGGCGGCGGTCTCAGGGCGGAGACTGAAGAAGATAACGGTATATCCAATCTGACGGCCTCGCTTTTATTGAAGGGCACGAAAAAGCGTTCCGAAGCGGAAATAATCCCGGCTATTGAGAGGATGGGCGGTGAAATTTCCACTTTCAGCGGCATGAACTCACTGGGTCTGGCCATGGACGTACTCAGCAAGGACCTGAACGAGGCATTGGTCATTTTTGAGGATGTCCTGAGGAACGCTACATTCCCGGAAGAAGAGATCTTAAAACAGAAAAAGAGAATAATGGCCGCGATAAAAGAACAGGAGACCGATATCTTCGAGAACGGTATGATTCATCTTCGCCGGCTTATTTACGGCGATCACCCCTATTCGATGAGGACTTCCGGTGAAGTCGAAACAGTCTCCTCCATATCCCGCAGGGATATACTGGATTTTTTCGGGGAACGTTTTGTCCCGGAAGGTTCGGTGATAACCGTTGCCGGGGATGTGGATATAGACGAGACTATAAACACCCTCACAAAACAGTTTTCTTCCTGGCGGGGCAGACCCTCACCCCTTAAAGAGAAGGAAGTGCCGCCATTAGGGGAGAGCAGGAAAAAAGATATTTTTATGAAGAAAGAACAGGCGCTCTTTCTTGTGGGGCTGGAAGGTGTGACGGTAACTGATGAGAGGAGATTCGCGTTAGATGTCATCAGCTCTCTCCTGTCGGGATCGGACGGCCTTTTATTCTATGCGGCGCGGGAAGAAAAAGGTCTTGCATACGCTTCAGGTGCGGCATCTATACCCGCTGTAGAGACGGGATATTTTATGCTATACGTGGCTACGACTGAAGAAAACCTTAAAGAGGCGGGAAAAACCGTTCTGGATGCTATCAGCAAACTTACCAGCGGCCAGATCGGGGAAGAGGAGATCGCTTCTTCCAGGAGGCAGCTTATTTCGCAGCATGCATATTCGCTTGAGACCAACAGCGCTTTATCGATGACCATGGCACTGGACGAGCTTTACGGACTCGGGTTTTTGGAGTATGAGGAGTATCCTGAAAAGATAAACGCTGTGACTAAAGACGATATAGTCGAATGCGCCAAAGAAGTTTTCGATATGGATAGAAGCGCGACTGTCATCGTCCACTCTGAACAATAAAATATAGCCTCAAAAAACATTCCTTTTAGAGCTATACCTTGACCCCGATTTACCTTTAGCTTATAATAATATACTATTATACAAACAGTTTATGGTTCGACTCACTTCGTTCGCTCACCATGGATCTCTGAGGAAAGATATTATGCACTTAGAACGAAGGAACACCACGGATGTTAATCCGTGGATGCGGAACTATATCGACCGAAGGCCGCAAAGGGATTAAACCACGGAGTGAGTCCGGGGAAATTCATTTTCGGGATCAGCAGGGAGGTGAGGTATGGTCAGAAATCCGGTGGTGGCGGGCCAGTTTTATCCTGCCAGTAAAACAAGCCTGATCAAGGGACTTGATCAGATGGTTCCTGATCGCACCGAGAAGATTAACGCCATAGGGGCTGTGGTGCCGCATGCGGGGTATATGTACTCCGGCGCGATTGCGGGGGAAGTCTACGCTAGATTGAAGAGCAAAAGCACTTATGTGATATTAAGTCCCAACCATACAGGTTACGGCAAGAGGTTTGCTTCTTCCAGCGAAGTCTGGCGCACGCCTTTGGGGAACGTGAACGTTGATGAGGAACTCTTGGCAAGGATGCTTGAGGGGACCAGCCTTATTACAGACGATCCTACGGCGCACGCTTTTGAGCATTCTATTGAGGTGCAGCTTCCGTTTATACAGAAGATATCGCCGGAAGCTGAGATAGTTCCGATGACGGTTCAACATGGCGAGCTTATGGAGCTGGATGAAGTCGCCTCTAGCATTTCGAGCGCCATCAAAGAGACAGCCAGAGACGTCACGATACTGGCTTCTAGCGACATGACGCATTACGAGTCGCGCACTTCCGCGAAAGAGAAAGACGAGCTGGCCATCGAGAGGGTCCTTGATCTTGACGCTGAGGGGCTTCTTAAGGTTGTTGAGAAGAAGAATATATCCATGTGCGGTTATATCCCCGCGGTTATAATGCTTATGTGTGCGAAGAAGATGAACGCGAAGAAAGCGATTCTGGTAAAATACGCCGATTCAGGCGATGTGACGGGGGACACTATCCAGGTGGTAGGTTATGCCGGGATAGTCGTTTATTGATATGAGAATATTCGGAAGACGCAAAGTGATCCTGGCCCTGGGCGGCGGGGCCGCCAGAGGGTTGTCCAATATCGGAGTGCTTAAGGTGCTGGAGAGGCATTTCGGGCGGGATGAGATGCCCTTTGATATGATCATAGGTACCAGTATCGGCAGTCTGATAGGGGCTGCCTACTCTCTTGGCGTGCCGCTTGATGAGATGGAGCGTAAAGCCCTTAAGTTTAACTGGCCCAACATCGCGGACGTCGGTCTCTACGCGACGGGACTGCTTAAGGGGGACAGATTAGAGGAGATCATTAGAGACATAATCGGCCACCATTCCTTCAGCCAGATGAAAGTTCCGTTCGCTTTGACGACCACCGATATAGAAACCGGAGAAGAACTTATTCATACTTCCGGAGACTTGATAAAACTGATCCGCGCCAGCTGCTCGTGGCCCGGCGTCTTCACTGCCGTCCCCATTGAGGGGCGGCTGCTTGCTGACGGGGGTGTACGCAACAGTATACCGACCAAGGCCGCGCATAAGTTCGACGCTACTTTCATTATCGCCGTAAATCCCGGATTCTCCGTTAAAAAGCAGAAGATCAATAATGTCGTTAATGCCATGGTCCAGGCAGTGCAGATCATGGGCGAGGAGCTTAACACATATCAGTCAAAAGCCGCGGATATTACCATAAAGGCAGAACTTAAAGATATCGATCAGTTTGACTTTCATAAAGCGGCGGTAATAATTAAAGAGGGGGAACGTGCAGCCGAGGACAATGTAAAGTCTCTGAAAAGGAATCTGAGGTGGAGATTTTAAAGGCCTCGCCAGGAAAGCGTGCATGAAAAATAAAGTAAGTACGATTATACGCCTAGTTGTCAGTTTCGGTCTTTTGGGACTCTTATTCTGGCTGATGAGGCGCGAGGTGCACAGCATCTGGCGGATACTCCTGGATAGCGACCTAAGGTTTTTAGCGATTGCATTTTTCACCTTTTTGATCAATCTTTCTTTTCTTGCCTGGCGCCTGAAGATCATTTTTCTCGGAGAGGACCTTGATCTTACTTTCATGGGGGCCTTGCAGTTAACATTTATAGGTTACTTTTTCAATAATTTCATGCCGACCGCCGTAGGCGGTGACATAATCAAGGCGCATTATGCCGCAAATATCAACAAGCAGAGGGTCAAGTCATACGCAAGTGTCCTTATGGACCGATTTATCGGTCTTTACTCGTTTGTGGTGATCGCAGCTGTTGCGCTTATTGTCGATCAAGGCAGGTTCGGGATAGAGGCTGTCAGGTTTATTGTGTTTTTCCTTCTCGTTTTTGGGTTTGTAGGGGCAGTGATCGCTACGAACAAAAGAATCGCTAACTTTATGGGGGGCGTCTTTACGCGGCTTAAGATGTTTCGTTTGGGGGAGAAGTTAAATTCGGTATATCAGATCGTACACGATTACCGCAACAGGCCCGGGGTGGTCGTAAAATCATTTTTAATGAGTATAGGCGCCCAGTCTTTTTACTTTCTCATCATTTATCTTTTTTTCCGTTCGCTGGGCACTAATATGAATATCGGGAACATCTTTCTTATAATGCCGGTGGTTACGGTTATCAGCATGGTGCCTTCAGTGGGGGGTCTCGGCGTCAGGGAAGGGGCTATGGTCGCGTTTTTCGCGCCGCTGGCCGGGCGGGAAACAGCGTTTGCGGTGAGCCTCCTGCTTTTACTCGGTCTTTTTTTAATAAGCTTTGTAGGAGGAGTCATATATCTGGGGTGGGGGTTTTCAAAGGAACGTGCAGGCGGCGCGGAAGAAGAGGAAGCTGCAGCTTAAAGCTGATATAGTTTAAAGAGGGAGGAGTCATGAAGAGGATACTTGTGATCCACGGACCGAATCTGGATCTATTAGGCAAGAGAGAGAAGGATATTTACGGGAATGAGACTATTGACACCATAAATAGCGCGATTACCAAAGCGGCGGGCGATGCGAAAGTGCAAGTCGAGTTTTACCAGTCCAATCACGAAGGGGATATTGTCGATAAGATAAATGCGACAGATGCCTCGGGTATACTTATAAACCCGGCCGCGTATACTCACACAAGTGTCGCCATACACGATGCCTTGAGGGCAAAAGAGATCCCTTCAGTCGAAGTCCATCTTTCAAACATCTATGCCAGAGAGGAGTTCCGGCACAAGTCCCTTATCGCGCCGGTTGTTACGGGCCAGATAAGCGGTTTCGGGAAAACCAGTTACGTCCTCGGGCTTAAAGCCTTGGTGGAGATAATCAATGCCCAGTGACTTCAAGCATAAAGAAACTGCCATTAAAAGGATAAAGTCTAAACTCCCCCGGTTGGGTATAGACGCTCTTGCAGTAAGCGCTCAGAGTAATATCGAGTATCTTACGCCGCTTTACGCGGGGGGAGCGCTTCTTCTTATCGCAAGAAAGGGGCCGCCTCTTTATTTCGTGGACTCGATGAATAAAACTCTTGCGGAAAGAGAGCTTGCGGGAAGTCGCCTGATCGTTCTGGCTTGCGCCGGACCGGTTTTAGAGTCTTTTGCGGAGTGTATCAAAGATAAAAACATAAAGAAGCTGGGGTTTAACGGGGAGGACTTTTCACTGGCAGGATACAAGAGACTCTCATCGCTTATCCCGAAGGTAAAACTTATAGATAAGTCTCGAGGCGTTCAGATCTCCTCGGTTTTAAAAGACTTAAGAAGCATCAAGCACCCGGATGAGGTTAAACTCATCCGTACGATAGCCAGAGAGACGGTACGCCTCTGGCGTCGGGTGAAAAAGAGCATCAGGACGGGTATGAGCGAAAAAGAGATCGCCTCTGTCATCGATATGCATATATACCGGAAGGGCTATGAAAGATCTTTCCCCACGATCGTCGCTATTGGCAAGAATTCCGCGTATCCGCATGCCACACCTGGCGGCAGGCGTCTAAAGGGAGGGGAACACGTGCTTGTGGATTTCGGAATGCGGCAGGAAGGGTATTGTTCGGACTTGACAAGAATATACTACAAAGGTAGAATAAACCGAAAAATTGGCCGGTTCCATGAATGCGTACGTAAGGCCCGTGATTTTGCCATAAAAAGCATCGCCCCGGGCGTAAAAATCAGTTCCGTGGCCGAAGGCGTGAATAATATTTTTATAAATAATAAGTTCCAGGATTATATCCTTCACGGGCTGGGTCATGGAGTGGGTTTGGATATTCATGAGGAGCCTTCCCTCAGCCAAAAATGTCATGACAAGTTCCGCGAAGGCATGGTCATAACGGTCGAGCCGGGACTGTACAAACCGGGTCTGGGGGGTATACGTATAGAGGACATGGTTTTAGTCACCAGTAAGGGATGTGAGGTGTTAACGGTATGATACGAGCGGGACAGTTAAGACAGGGCAGCGTTATAAAATATAATGGCCAGCTTAGTGAAGTTTTGGAAGCCCGGCACCATAAACCCGGTAAAGGCGGAGCCTTCATCCGCGCGAAACTCAGGAACCTTTCGAGCGGGGCTATAATCTCAGAGACACTCAGGCCCGAGGATAACTTTGAAGAGGCATACACCGAGCATCGAGAGATGCAGTACCTCTACAAGGACGATCACGGTTATTGTTTCATGGATGAAGCCACCTACGAGCAGATATATCTTTCCGAAGACAAAATAGGCGATAAGATAGATTACCTGAAGGAGAACATGACTGTAACGGCAAAGATCTGCGACGGGAAGCTCTTTGCGGTAGAGCCTCCGATACATGTTATTCTTAGGGTGGCGGAGACTGAACCCGGGCATAAGGGAGACACCGTTTCGGGGGCGACAAAGCCGGCGACGCTTGAGACCGGAAAGGTCATAAAAGTTCCTTTATTCGTGCAAACGGGTCAGCTGGTTAAGGTTGATACACGTACGGGTGAATATATAGAACGCGCGTAAATGAGTATGCGATAAGAGGGGGATGGTAATGAATATTAAAAAACTAAAAGAACTTGTCGAACTTATGAACGACAATAACCTGACTGAGATCGAGGTTGACGAGGAGGGCATGAAAGTCAAACTCGTTAAAGGCTTGCACGGGACCATCGAACAGGTGGTTATGCCCGCGGCGAGACAAGCTCCGTCTCTGGCCGCCGAAGCGCCGCCTCAAGCTCAACCGGAGAGAAAAAACCTCAAAGAGGTCAAGGCGCCTATGGTGGGCACTTTTTATAGGTCCCCGTCTCCCGATGCCAAGGCTTACGTGGAGGTGGGAGATGTTGTCCAGACGGGGGACGTCCTTTGTATAGTCGAGGCCATGAAACTGATGAACGAGGTCAAGGCGGAATTTGGCGGCAAGATAGTGGAAATAATGGTTGAAAACGCCGACCCCGTCGAATACGGCCAGGTCATATTTCTTGTGGAACCTGTATAATTTCATTAACTTTGCTTTTTAAATCCTATGTTTTCCAGAATTCTAATAGCTAATCGCGGCGAGATCGCCCTTCGCATCATACGTGCCTGCAAAGAACTGGGGATAAAGACGGTTGCGGTTTATTCCGAGGCTGATGTAAATTCACTTCATGTAAGGCTTGCCGACGAGGCGGTATGTATAGGCAAGGCTTCACCGGCATCCAGTTATCTTAATATACCCAGTATTATAAGCGCAGCGGAGATCACCGATGTTGAAGCCATACATCCGGGTTACGGATTTTTAGCCGAGAACGCCCATTTTGCCGAGATTTGTGAATCCTGCCGCATAAAGTTCATCGGTCCCTCGCCTGAGAATATGAGACTTATGGGTGACAAGATGGCTGCCAAGGATACCATGAAAAAGGCGGGCATCCCAGTTATCCCGGGCTCAGATAGCGTCCTTAAGACAAAGGAAGAGGCGCTTAAAGAATCCAAAAGGATCGGATACCCCATTATTATCAAGGCATCGGCAGGCGGAGGCGGCAAAGGGATGAGGATATGCCGTAACGATGTCAGGCTCATCAGCGCCTTTTTGACCGCCCAGGGCGAAGCGGAGGCTGCTTTTGGCAACTCTGATGTTTATATGGAAAAATATATCGGAGAACCCAGGCATATAGAATTCCAGATACTTGCGGATGAAAAGGGGAATGTCGTCCATCTGGGTGAAAGGGACTGTACCATCCAGAGGCGTCACCAGAAATTGATCGAGGAATCCCCGTCGATTTCACTGAATGCGAAACTGCGCAAGAAGATGGGCGAGTGTGCCGTTGCGGGCGCTAAGGCGGTTAATTACATGGGTGCCGGCACGATCGAGTTTTTACTGGACGGGGACAATTTTTATTTCATGGAGATGAATACCCGTATTCAGGTGGAACATCCCGTCACCGAGATGGTTACCGGGGTGGATCTGATCAAAGAACAGATAAAAGTGGCCGCGGGAGGAAAACTTCCCTTCAAGCAGGAAGACATAAAGGTCAAGGGCGCCGCTATAGAATGCCGGATAAACGCGGAAGATCCGGAACATGATTTCCGGCCTTCACCGGGGAAGATATCGGCGCTGACTATACCGGGAGGCCCGGGTGTAAGGGTCGACAGCCACATCTATGCGGGATATGAGATACCGCCCTTCTATGATTCTATGATAGCCAAACTTATTACATACGGACATAACCGCAAGGAAGCCATAAAGACCATGCAGAGGGCCCTGGATGAGTTCGTGATAGAACCGGTGAAGACCACGATTGATTTCCATAAAAAGATTTTAGTTGATTCGAGTTTCCAGAAAGGGGATATATCGACTCATTTTATCGAACAGTTCTTCCCTAAAAAGGAAGAAAAATAACTTAAACGCAGTTACTTGTTAATACGAAAAGGGGGAGATATGAATTTTTTTAAAAGGATTGGAATGGTAATCTTTATGCTGCTTATGCTGGCGGTCGGGGTTTTCCTGATACTTATTTCCCTTAATGCGATCTCCCCGCAGCGGCTGGCGGATATGGCCGGTGTGGTCAATGAGAACATCGCCTGGCAGGCGAGTCTTGGTGCGATCGGCGCTCTTTTAGTTCTGATCGGCATACTCGCGCCGTACCGTCTGGAGAAAAAACTGAAGAGAAGCAAGATCATCGCTTTTCAGAACCCTGACGGGGAAGTGACTGTCTCTCTTTCCGCTATTGAAGAATACGTCTTAAGAGTCGCAAGAGGCGTTCACGGCATAAAGGATATCCGGGCAAGCGTCAGCGCCAACAAAAAAGGCATAAATATCGTGGCTAATGTCTCGGTCTCCGCGGGATCGAATATACCCGAGATGACGGAGGCGATACAGTCCGAGGTGAAAAACAAAGTGCATGGGATGCTCGGTGTGGAAGAGAAGATAAATATGACTATGCACATCAAAAAGATAACAGGAAGCGCTGCAGGGGGGCATGCGGGCGGGGAAGCGGAGGAGATTGAACGCGTTCCGTACCGGGAGATGGAATAACGCCCCTAAAAGGGAGAAAAGCATTATGGACAATAAAGACTTGATAAAAAGTATTTTCAAGGAAAGCTCCGGGGTGAAAGAAGAGTTCCTGTCCGATGAAGCGAATATATCTAAAATCGCAAAGGCGGCGGAAACTTTAATCGAATGCTACAAGAAGGGCGGTAAAGTCATCGTCTTCGGCAACGGCGGCAGCGCTGCGGACAGTCAGCATTTAGCGGCTGAACTTTTAGTGAAATTCGAAAAGGAAAGACCGCCCATGGCGGCCATTGCGCTCGTCACCGACACCTCCGTCTTAACGGCGACGTCTAACGATTATGATTTCAGCGAAGTGTTCAGCCGGCAGGTGGAAGCTTTGGCAGGGGTCTCTGATGTGGCGGTTGCCATATCCACAAGCGGTAATTCTCCAAATGTCCTTGAAGGCGCAAAAAAAGCGCGCATGAAGAAGATCCCCGTTATTGCCTTAACGGGCCGTTCCGGGGGTCAACTTGCCGGCGAAGCGGATATTTCCATCATTGTTAAAAGCGATAATACCGCACGTATCCAGGAAGTCCATGCCGTTATTATCCACTCCATATGCAAAATAGTCGAGGATGCTTTTACGGGATGAGAGAAAACAAAATAAAGACACAGAGAGATTTACTTGAGATAGTCAAAAAAGAAAAGGCTTCCGGCAAAAGGATAGGTTTTACAAACGGTTGTTTTGATATTCTGCATCTCGGCCATGTGAAGTACCTGCAAATGGCGAAAAAGGAATGCGACACGCTTATTATCGGCGTGAACAGCGACAGTTCCGTTAAAAAACTTAAAGGTGATGCCAGGCCCCTCAACAGTCAGGAAGCCCGTTTAGCCGTTCTTGCTTCTTTGGAATGTGTCGATTATTTAACTGTCTTTGAGGAAGACACCCCGGAAGCTCTAATAAAAGCTTTAAGCCCCGATACGATCTTTAAGGGCGGGGATTGGCGCGAAAAGGATATAGTGGGATCTGGCCATGTTAAAGGCTATGGCGGCACCGTCAGGGTCATCCCTTATGTAGAAGGGTATTCAACGACTGATTTTATTGAAAGGATACGGAAAACTTAGATCATGGATAAGGGTGTTTACAGGATAATAGATGCGAATCTTAACAGGGTGATGGAGGCGATACGGGTCTCGGAAGACATTATAAGGTTTTCTTCCAACAACGAGGCTTTGACCCAGAAACTGAAAGATTTAAGGCATAAAGTCTTTGAGGCGATAAAAGACCTGCGGAAAGAGCATCTTGAAGAACTCGTCTCTTCAAGGGATTTAAATGACGTGGGAAGGAAGTCCTCCGAATCCGAGAAACGCAGAGAGGACTTAGTGGACCTTTTCCTGGCAAATACCCAGCGGGGGAAAGAGTCACTGAGAGTTTTAGAGGAGGTGCTGAAGCTATTTGACCAGGATTTATCCCAGAAATTCAAAAGGTTCCGGTTCAAGCTCTATGAGATCGAAAAAACAGCTGTTAAGGATCTGGAAAATATATGCGGTTCTTGACGCCAGTCTCTTTCCGGATACCGGAAAGCTTCTCAGGAAGTTCAAGGCTTTACTTGACAGTCCCGTAGATGCTATACAGCTCCGGTTCAAGGATTTTACGGATCTTTCTCTTTACCGGGCTGCGGAGAAGATGGCCGCCCTTTCAAAGGCGAGATGCGTTCCTTTGATCATAAACGATCGCCCCGAAATAGCGCTCTCTTTGGGGGCAAGCGGCGTGCATCTGGGGAAGAGCGACATATCCATTTCAGCTGCCCGTAGACTCCTCGGAGGCAGCGCCATAATCGGATGCACGATCAGAGGACCGGAGGACCTGGACTCCCTTATAAGAAGAAATGCCGATTACGTTTCTGTGGGGCCGTTTTTCCGCACGCCTTTAAAACCGGAGCTTAGGGCTGTATCCCGGAAAAAGATCCGAGAACTCGTAAGAAAGGCGGGAATGCCGCTTATTGCTATAGGGGGGATAAACAGCACTAACATAAGAGAGGTCACTTCTTGCGGTATTCATGCGGTGGCATTTGTCCGCTACGCTGCCGGAGAGACAAACACACGCGGGAAAATAGAATTATTAAGAGATGCAATGACTGCGAGTTGATATGATAAAAATAGACCAGAGGCTTCTTAAGAAAGCCATTAAAAACGAAGATGCCGGATTAAAAGAGACGAGGGAAGGCATACAGTCGGGATGGATAGTCGTGCCCAAGAACCGCAGGCACGAAGTAGAAAAACCTTGTGCTATAGGCAAGGGCATGACCACCAAGATCAACGCAAACCTGGGTCTTTCGCCTGGATATTCAAGCATCAGTCTTGAGATGAAAAAGATGGAAGTCGCCGTCAGGTTGGGTTCCGACACGGTGATGGATCTTTCGACTGGGCCGCTTCTGGGGAAGCTCCGCAGGAAGATACTTTCCGACTGCCCTGTTCCGCTCGGCACTGTTCCGATTTATGAAGCGGCATGCCAGAAAAAGAAGAAGTTTCTTTCCATGAAAGAAGACGACTTTTTAGCGGTGATCCAGAAGCAAGCCGAGGAGGGGGTGGACTTCTTTACCGTACATTCCGGCATAACTCTGGAAGCGGTGCGTTTCGCAGAGAAGAACCCGCGTATTATGAACATAGTAAGCCGCGGAGGGGCTCTTTTGGCGTCATGGATGATGGTCACCAAACGCGAGAACCCGTTTCTTTCAAGGTTCGATGATATCATCAAGATCGCAAAGAAGTACGATATCGTGCTGAGTCTGGGTGACAGCCTCCGCCCCGGAGCTATTTCTGACGCGACGGATCACCTCCAGCTGGGCGAACTTCTTGTCCTGGGACAGCTCCAGGAGAAGGCTTTTTCTCGAGGCGTCCAGGTCATGATAGAGGGTCCGGGGCACGTGCCTCTCGACCAGATCGAAGCCAATGTAAAACTGGAAAAGTCTGTATGTCACGGTGCGCCGTTTTATGTGTTGGGTCCCTTGGTGACTGATGCCGCTAGCGGCTATGACCACATATCCGGCGCTATCGGCGGGGCGCTTGCCGCCTGGTACGGTGCGGACTTTTTGTGCTATGTCACTCCCGCGGAACACTTGCGTCTGCCTGATATCGAAGACGTCCGTCAAGGCGTCATGGCTTCAAAAATAGCGGCACATGCCGCCGATATTGTAAAAGGTATACCCTCGGCACTAAAACGCGATGAAGAAATCTCAAAAGCCAGAGCCAAACGGGACTGGGAAAAACAGTTCGCTCTTTCACTTGACAACGAGCTGCCGAGGAAGGTAAGAGAAAAATCACTTCCGGATATCGAAGATGTCTGCACCATGTGTTCGGAATATTGTTCCATCAAACTGACCGAGGAAAGTCTCGCACTCGGCAAGAAAAAAAAGAGAAGGGAATAGCTCTTATGCGTCTTACAGTCATAGGATCGGTAGCTCTTGACAGTGTAGAGACGCCTTTCGGGAAACGCAAAGAAGTCCTGGGAGGTTCGGCGACTTATGCGTCGCTCAGCGCTTCTTTTTTTACGCCGGTTAATCTTATAAGCGTGGTTGGAACGGATTTTCCAGAAAAATATATTGAAATATTCCGCAAGCGGGAGATTGATACGGCGGGGCTCCAGAGAAAAAAAGGCAAGACGTTCCGGTGGAAAGCCAGGTACCACTATGATATGAGTTATGCAGAGACCTTGAGCACACATCTTAACGTGTTCGAGGCCTTCCGCCCTCAGGTACCCGAGAGCGTAAGGCCCAAGGATAATCTGCTCCTGGCCAACATCGACCCTGAACTTCAGAGTTATATCTTTGAAAAGATAAAACCCAAAGGTCTGGTCGCATGCGACACGATGAACCTCTGGATAGAGCATAAGAGGAAGGACCTCTGTAAGCTTCTCAAGAAAGTGGACCTCTTTCTTCTTAATGATGCGGAGGCGCGCCAGCTTTCGAACGAGAAAGATCTACTGGATGCGGCAAGGTATATTTCTTCAAAAGGCGCAAAGATGGTCGTTATTAAAAAAGGCGAACACGGTGCGCTTTTCTTCTCAAGGGGCCTCAGGTTCATAGTCCCGGCGTACTTGCCTGCAAGGCTTTCAGATCCTACAGGCGCCGGTGACACCTTTGCAGGCGGGGTGATAGGATGTATTTCCAAAGAAGGAAAAGTCACCGATAAGGTCTTGAGAAGATCATTGGTCTATGGTAGTATACTCGCGTCTTTTACTGTCGAAAAATTCAGCGCAGAAGGTCTTTTAAAGGCGACGCAGAAAGAAATAAATACCAGATACAGACATTTTGAGAAGCTGACAAGATTTTAGCGAGCGTGGTTCAATGGTAGAACTCCAGCTTCCCAAGCTGGTAACGGGGGTTCGATTCCCCTCGCTCGCTCCAGATTTTTAATCCGCCGGGAAAGAAACGGGATTTTTTAATATATCACGGTAAGATTTGACCGAGTTTTACCCATGCACCAGAAGGCCACGCCCGTAAGGGCGTGGATGAATGGCCTTCGGTGCAGTCTTTCCGCTTGACGGAAAGACTGAAACTGTGGATGCCATGGGCGTTAGCCCATGGAGCTTCACGTGTGAACGGTAAAGCGGTTGTCAAGGATATTTTTTTGATTCCGGGGAGGAATTATTTCAGAAAAAAACCGGAGTTCTTGTGTTGACAGTGATCATTAAATAATATATTATGTTCGTCTCGTGTTTTTGGAATAGATTATTTTATTTTTAAACAATCAAGCGTGTGAAGAATATACGCCTAGTTCACTAATATCTAATCATGTTCATCGAACCGGTCTTCGGAAAAAAGTTTTTTGGCCGCGAAGAAGTATTGGCCACTCTCAAGAAAAGAGTTACAGCCTTAAAAGGGGGATACAGGCAGAACCTGGCTCTTACGGGACCCATGCTCGCGGGTAAATCCTCGATTCTGCGGCATTTCTTGAAGGGGATAAGCGATTCCGAGATCATACCCCTCTATATAGAGATGACGGGGGAAGATTTCAAGGTATTCTGCACGCGGTTCATGGCTACTCTTCTCTACAGGTACTTGAAAAGCGAATCACGGAAATGCGAAGGCGACTTTGAAGACCTCAAAAAAGCATGCCGCCCGCTCATCCCCGAGACCGTAAGGGCTATGGACGATATCTCTAAGGCCCTGCGCCAGAAAAAGGGGGAGGCGGCTTACGAAAAGATTCTCGCGCTTACCTCTGTCTTCAAGAAAGAGACGGGCAAAAGCTGCATAGTAATCCTGGATGAGTTCCAGAACCTGTCGGATTTCCACCTTAAAAGGCCTTTCCAGACTTTCGGCAAGTTTATAATGGTTCAGAAGAATACGATGTATATCGTATCCAGTTCCCAAAAGTCGCTTCTTAAAGATATACTTTCCAAGAAATTGTCGCTTTTATTCGGCAACTTTGAGATCCTGGAAGTGGGGGGATTTGATAACCAGACTGCGCGTTCCTTCGTCTCTGGCAGGATAAAAGAAGGCCAGTTCTCCGAGAATATAATAAATTATCTTATACAGGTTTCACAAGGCAGCCCCTTTTATCTTGAAGCGCTGGCGGATAGGTTTTCAGAACTGGTCGCCTCCAAGGATAATAAACGCGGCGATAAAGAATGCCTTCTGGACGCTTTCGCGGAGCTCGTGTATGAATCCGAAGGCGTTCTTAACCAGTATTTCACCAATAACGTGAATTTCTTCCTGGAGAAGAAGAACAGGAAGCAGTTCATCCCTGTCCTGCTTTCTC
The DNA here is from genome assembly GCA_964527555.1 of uncultured Planctomycetia bacterium. GTDB lineage: Bacteria > Omnitrophota > Gorgyraeia > Tantalellales > Tantalellaceae > CAZGOG01. Next base: position 59,908 of record CAZGOG010000003.1, read on the forward strand.
TGGCTAAGGGGATGAGTACCGTTAAAGCTCTGCAGCGGGATTTGGGCCGGGCAGATAAAGACCTGGGCAAGAAACTCCAGAGGCTGCAGGAGATGGATCTTGTTTATAACAGCGGCGTCTTTTACAAGATATCGGAAAAGCTTTTTGAATACTGGCTCAAGTACGTATACAGCCTGAAGACTAAATCGATGATAGACGAGATGGATATAAAGTACCTGGAATTCAAGCGTCTAATAGAAGAAGATTACGAGAATTATTGTCAGTTCGCTTCAAAAAAAGCGGTGGATGTAATAATGGATCTATTCGGAAGTTTCAGGGGGGAAAAGATCCGTGTAAGCATGAACTGCAGGAAGATGCCCAAGTTCGACTCTCTTAAGGCCGAGGGGATTTCTAAAAACGTTTTCGAGATCACGGGGAGCATCGCTAACAAGAGATGGATATGCCGCATAAAGCAGGGCGATATAACCGATGAGCATGATATTTATAACTTATGGGATCAGAAAGCAGCAAACGAAAAACTGAAAACCGCAAGGAAGATATTTATCCCCCTTAAGGGGATTGAGCAGAACGCGTTTCTTCTGGCAAAAGAACAGAACATATGGGTCTGGGATACAGAAGAGCTTAACAGGATCCTTCGCCTGTTCGGAAAATTCGAGCTTGTAACATGAAAATAGGTGTTATTGCCGATACACATATTCCTATTTCCGCGAAAAAACTTCCCCAAAAAGTCTATGACTATTTCAAAGATTGCGACCTGATAATACATGCGGGCGACGCTGTAGAGATGTCGGCTATCAGAGAGCTTGAGAAGCTCGCCGAGACAAAGGCTGTCTGGGGGAATATGGATAGCGACGAGGTAAGAAGGAACCTGCCTGAAAAGATAGTTCTGGAGGCAGCCGGCAAGAAAATAGGCGTTATCCACGGAAGCGGGCCGCCTTTCAGAGTGCTTCAGAGGGCAAGCAAGGCTTTTAAGGAAAAAGTCGATATTATCATTTTTGGCCATTCACACAATCCAGTCAACGAGAAAAGAGACGGCGTACTTTTCTTTAATCCCGGCAGCGCCACTGATAGAGTGTTTTGCAAATATTGCTCCTTCGGCATTATTGAGATCAAGGGCGAAGATATACGCGCGGAGATCATCAAGGTCGACGACTAACGCGCTAAAGCCCATTAAGGGGAGAAAATGGTCTGGTTGGAATTTTTAATCTGTTCGGCGCTCTTGACGTATTTCGCATACCATCTTTGCAAGGAAGGCGTTATTCTTTCCGAGAAGACCCGCATGGAAGCGGGGTTAATAGGGATGTTTTTCCTTGCCGTCGCGACGTCTTTCCCGGAGGTAGTGACGGGTGCTACAGCGGTCTTTTATCTGGGAAGGATAGGTCTTGGGTACGGTGATATCGTCGGTTCCGTAATAGTGAACCTGATGGTTCTTTTTTTTCTGGATTATTACCAGGGCAAGGGAAGGATCCTCTTAAGGGTCACTTCAATAAACCGTATAACCGGTGTCTTTGTGGTCATTGTCGTCTCGGCGGTGCTCTTCTTTTCGATACTGCGTCTCTCCGGAATTGTACTTCCCGCATTTAAAGGTATAGGGATTGAAAGTCCATTTATTGTTCTTATCTATTTTGCGTCGCTGGAGATCGTGCGCAGGAGGGGGACGCTGAGCCATGGCGGGGTTTACGATGCCCAGCGGGAACCCTTTTGGGGGATCTGGGCTAAATTTATATTCTTTCTAGTTATTGTAATGTTCCTGGGCGTATGGATGGCTAAAGTCGGCGAGAAGCTCGTCATCACCACGGAGATGTCACAGACATTTATCGGTACGCTTTTTCTGGGGCTGGCTACGAGCCTGCCCGAGATAATCGTTTCGTTCGCTGCGCTCAAGGCGGGATCCGTGGATATGGCGGTAGGCAACATCCTGGGCAGCAACCTCTTTGACGTCGCCGTAATACCTTTCTTCGACGGTCTGTCGAGAAGGCCGATTTTGGGGATGCTTACTTCCGCGGAGGTGACGGCAACCATAATCGCGCTTTTACTTTCCGCTGTCGCCGTTATGGGGCTATTCTATAAGAGGGATACCAACAAGCGGATAAGCTGGGATACCAGCCTGATTTTTGTTGTAGGTTTTATCGGCTTTGTGTTATTATATTTTATAAAATGACTTTTATTAACCATCGGATTTAACACAGAGCCGGATGCTTACGAGAAAAGAGATTGAGAAACGTGAATACGACTGGTTAGCGCCTTATGCCATGAAGAGCGCCGAAACCGGCGGACGCGTACATAAGGAAGAAGAACACCCCTACCGCACTGTTTATCAGAGGGATAAAGACAGGATAATCTATTCCACTGCTTTTCGCAGACTTGAATATAAAACCCAGGTATTTGTCAACCACGAGGGCGATTATTACAGGACAAGGCTTACTCACACGATAGAGATGACCCAGATCGCCAGGACCATAGCCAGGGCCCTTCGCCTTAACGAGGAACTTGTTGAAGCGATAGCGCTGGCGCATGACCTGGGACATACACCATTTGGTCATTCCGGTGAAGATACTTTGGCCGATCTTATGAAGGACCACGGCGGGTTTGACCATAACACTCACGGTCTGCGTGTAGTGGATATACTGGAGAAACGTTACCCGGACTTTTGCGGTTTGAATTTAACTCAGGAAGTCCGCCGGGGCATAATACGTCATTCAACGCCGTTCGACCGGAAGAGGAAAGGATCCGTCGATATACCGGGCGCCTCTCTTCTTGAAATACAGGTTGTTGATATTGCCGACGAAATAGCGTATGATAATCATGATCTGGATGACGGTCTTAAAAGCGGGCTTCTAAGCGAAGAGGATCTTGTCGGCATCCCTATATGGGACGAGACCGTAAAGGCCGTAGATGAGCGGTTCAGGGGTATTGATGAGGAGACCAAAAGGTCCCAGATAGTACGCCAGCTTATCAATCTTCAGGTTTCTGACGTGCTTGAAAACACGACAGAGAGGATTAAGGCTTCCGGGGCAGGAAGCGTCTCCGGCCTGGAAGGGCTGAAGGAGAAGATTGTCGATTTTAGCAGGGGGATGCACGAGAAACGCGCCCCATTTAAAGAGGCGCTTTTAAAGAGACTTTATAACAATTATCGCGTAGTGCGCATGTCGAATAAAGCGAGCCGTTTTTTAAGAATTCTCTTTCAGATTTATTCCGACAATCCCGCTCAGCTTCCTCCTCAGGCTTTGGAGCACATGGAAGAAAGAGGCAAATACCAGGTCATCTGTGATTATATGGCGGGGATGACGGACCGTTACGCGCTGGATCAATACAAGAAACTGTTTGAACCTTACGAAAGGGTGTAGCCGTGATAGAAGAAGGGATGGGGACGCTTGACAGGCTTTTTTCGAAGTTCAAGGAGAACCTGGACCTGCGCCAGGAGATACTTGCTTACAGAAAATACCTGAAAAACCCGATGTGGGCCATCTTGCCGCGTATCCCGGAAGGGTACGGCGAGCTTAAGAAGATGGAAGTCGCTGGAGTCGTAAAACGGGAAAGTGTCACACAGAAGCAGATCCGCAAGGACCTGACCAAGATCTTGGGGGCCATGAAAAAATCCCGTAAACATAAAACTCCCGAACAGTTCCAGTATGCACAAAGCAGGTTCGGCCTTTGCTATCCGCTTATATCTGATAATGAGATTTTCGGATATATACTGCTTTGCGACATGAAAAAACCTGTCTCCGGCGATTTCTTGAAGGTGTTTGGCGCGTTCACCAACACGGTCATACGGGAGACTTTGAGAGAGCTCGAGCTTGAGGATATAAACAAAACCATAAGACCAAGAGCTATAGCGCTTTCGACGGTCCATACGGTGCACAGGCTTATGACTTCCACGCTGGACCTTAACGAGCTTATTCCCAGGATAGCCCGTCTTACGCTCCAGGTGATAAGGGCAAACCGCTGTTCCATAAAACTGGTCGACAAGAAGAATAAAATGCTTCTGCCCAAGGCGACGATTGACCTGCGGAAAGCAAAGACAAAGCTGAAGAAAGTGCAGATCGGCAAATATGCGCCCGGTAAGGCCGTCAAGAGGGGCTGTCCCATACGCGGGGAAAATTATCTGGCCACGCCGTTAATAGACGAGGAAGTCGTCGGTGTTATCACTATCTATGACAAGCTTGACGGCAAAGAGTTCACGCAGTTCGACGAAGAGATAATGAAGACACTTTCCGAACAGGCAGCTATCGCCATCAAAAACGCCCAGCTTTTCAGGGAACAGGAGGACCTGACTTTAAACAGTATAAAATGTATCGCACGCCTTCTGGAAAACCGGCCCCATGGGGGGCACCGGGCGGAAGGATCGTTTTTGAAACTTATAAACATTATCGGGCCCAAGTTCAACATGAATGAGACGGAGATAAAGATGCTTCAGTATGCGGCTATGCTGCATGACGCGGGCCAGATCACTATACCCGAGAAGGTTCTCATGAAAAGGGGAGAACTTACGGGGCGGGAATACGATATTATCAAGATGCATCCTTTAAAGGGAGCTGCGATACTCAAGGAGTTCCCGCCGCTTAAACCGATAGTGCCGATAATACTGTATCATCATGAGAACTATGACGGCAGCGGATACCCCAAGGGTCTTGAAGGGGAGGAGATACCGCTTGCGGCGCGTATCTTGGCGGTCATAGGGGTCTTTGAGGCCCTGATCACCAAAAAGCCTTACCGTAAAGCTCTCTCTATCAAGTCCGCCATAAAAGAGATCAAGAAAAACGCCGGGACGCAGTTTGATCCGCGTATTGTGGGGGTTTTCTGCGAGGCGGTAGAAAGAAAAGATGTACATAAGCTTCTTAAGAAGGAATTAGAGGAAGCATGAAGGATAAACTTAAAAAAGTCCTGAAGGATAAACTTAGTCGGGATATTCTTGAATTTTTCTATCAGAACCAGACAAGCATAGACAGTGTCGGAGGCATCTCTGCCTGGGTGCATGAGGACCGGGAAAAGGTGCAAGAGGCGCTGGATAAGCTGGTTAAACTGGGAGTCCTTGAAAAAGACACCAGCGGCGTCACAAAAGGGTACAGTTACACTCATGATGAGAAGACCATGAGAATCGTGAAAGACCTGATGCATGATGCAAAGAGATAGAAGTCCGAATCGTTCATGGCTCCGCTACGCTCTAATCGCGTTTTTAACAATCCTCGTTGTTCTTTCAGCTATATTTATTTTTTTTGACAGAGTGGCTGCGTTCTATGTGAATCGTTTCACCGACTACCGGTTTGCGTATGACAAGTGGGGAGCCGGTCCTTTTGACAGAAGCGATATCGAAAACGCCCGTATTGCGCTTAAGGGCAGTGAAGCGGGCATAAGAGCAAGAGAGATCCATTTTGACTTTGACATTTATAGATGGCTCGCGGAAAGGGAGATCGCGCTGTCCTGTCAGATGAAAGATGTCTTCTTCGAGGTAAAGGGCGAAAATGTGCCGCGCCTTTTCCCGGCGGACAGCGTCCTGGCAAAGCCTTTCGGTCCCGATCAGAAATATGACCGTATTGAATTCAGGTTCTTCTCCGACAAGAAGGAGACACGTCTTTCGAATTTTCGCGCGCGTTCAGATGATATAAAGGTAACGGGAGATTATACTTTTTTAAAGGAGAAGGACGAGGTTTCCGTCGACTTCAAAATATCGTTTTCCCCGGAGTTTTCCTCAAGTTTCGACGAGAATATAAGAGAAAATGTCTTATCGGTCGATGAAGACGGCTGGTACAGTACCATAATCAACTATAAAGGGAACGCGCTTCTGTTAAAAGCGCTCTATTCCTTTACCATAGCTCCCTAAAACGGGCAAAAATCCTTGCCCTCAAGGCCGAAAGTGGGTATAATACACATCTTGCTATTTTGCTTTTATATGCTAAAATATAGCCCAAATGGCCGAGAAAGACTATCAAGACGATTTTTTTGGGGAAGAACTTTACGAAAAAAAAGACAGAAAACCCCATCTTTTAAGCAGGTATTCTGAACAGAGATTTTTGCCTCATATAAGGATACCTATCGAGCATACTGTTATTATCGCTATCGGTATATTGGTACTAGTGATAGTGGCATATGCTGTCGGCGTTGAAAAAGGCAAAAGGATCACGGCCAGAGGCGCTTTAGAGCCCCAGGCGGTTTCGGAAGGGGTTTTACGGGAGGAGACGGCTGAAGAGGAAAGTACTGACTTTAGCAAGTCGGAAGAGCTTACCTCGTCAGAAAACGAAGCGCCCGGTAAGAAGATCCAGTTACCTAAAGCAGAAATAGATCCTTACGAAGGGGCAAGGGAAGAAGCGGTAGTACAGCCCGCGTACAGTTACACATCTCCGGCTTATGCCGTGCAGGTGGCCTCTTTTAAGAATGAGGGTTCCGCGCAAGATGAAGTGAATAGGCTGCGCAGGCGGGGCGCCGAAGCTGATTTCGAAGAGAACGGGCTCTGGTATCAAGTATATGTGGGGCCGTACAAGACAGTTGAGGAAGCAAGAAGAGCTAGAGAGGGTTTCCTCTCAGAATATAGCGATTGTTACATAAGAAAACTTAGATAAAAATACAACTTAAGATGCGCTAATGGTTAACCTGCGGCATCTAGGTCCGGATAGAAGAGGAGGAAGAGATGACACAGCATCCAAGTTTAAAAGGCAGCAAAGAGGGAAGTAAATTCCGTTCAGTCTTGAAAAGATTCGAAAAAATAAAGGAACTTTCTGAAAAGGAAAAATGGGAAGAAGAAAAAGATTCCGTTTTTCATTTGCCTAAGGTAAAGAGAATCAAGTTCAAGGTCAAGAAGGCCAAGGGGCCCGCCGAAGAGAAAGAAGGCCCTGCAGCTGAAGGCGCTGCTCTGCCGGCAGGGGCTGCCGCTGCACCCGGAGAAGGCGCTCCTGGCGGGAAAGCCGCGCCGGGCGGAAAAGCTGCTGCCGGCGGCAAAGCCGCTGGTGAGGGAGCCGGCAAACAGGCCAAACAAGAAAAGAAATAAATATGATACCTTTCGAGGACTTTAAAAAACTTGATCTCAGGATAGCCGAGATCATAAGCGTCAAAGAACATCCGAACGCCGATAAATTGTATGTCCTCCGAATCGATATCGGAGGAGAGACTAAACAGATCGTTGCCGGGATAAGAGAGCATTATGCCGCCGAGGATCTTGTTGGCAGAAAGATCGCCGTTGTCAACAATCTTGAACCGGTAACGATCAGAGGCGAGGAATCTAACGGTATGCTTCTTGCCGCCAGCGGCGCTGATTCTGTCATTATTTTAGTCCCGGAAAGTGACGTGCCTGCAGGATCCCCTATCGGGTAGAACCGCATTCGGGAAGAGTTCCTACCGCCAGTATTACCCTAATCGAAAAACATCCGACGGCGCATATCTATTTTAAACTGCCGGTCCAAATCCCCATAACCTTAAAAATGCTGGAAATTTATTGTTTACGGCATATAATGATAATATATGTTTTAAAAAGAGAGACAGCTGATTCCGGCATACAGTGTTCGATTGTCTAAAGAGAATTATTGATATATAAGATCCGCTCGTTTACAATTTCCACTCCAAGGAGGGAAAAATGACAAAGTTTATAAAGAAAATGTCAAAAAAATCCGGTCTTGCCCCGGGGACGCTTGTCCACGTCGGAGAAAAGAGGACCGGGAAGGTCAGGATCAGTGTAATTGACTATGACCAGTCTTTCTGCGAGGAACGCAAGGTGGACAAGATAGAAGATTGCTATGAGTATAAAGAGAAGGATACGATCACCTGGATAAATATAGACGGTGTCCATGATCTGGGTATAATCGAAAAAATAGGCAAGAAATTCGAACTGCATCCCTTGGTGCTGGAGGACATAGGCGACACTGCGCAAAGACCGCAGCTCGAGGATTTTCACGACCATATCTTTATCGTTTTAAAGATGCTTTATTACAATGCCAAAAAGGAAGAGATAATCGTGGAACAGGTAAGTATAATATTCGGTTCGAATTATGTGATATCTTTCCAGGAACAGGAGGGGGACGTTTTCGATTCGATAAGAGAGAGGTTAAGACAGGGAAAGGGGCGTGTGCGAAAGATGGGTGCGGATTATCTGGCGTATACCCTCATCGATGCTATAGTCGACAATTATTTCCTTATACTCGAAAGTTTCGGAGAAGACCTTGAGAAAATCGAGGAGAATCTTGCGTCTAATCCGGGCCCCGATGTCCTTACGGTCATACACAGGTTGAAGAGGGATGCCATATTATTGCGCAAAGCGATCTGGCCGCTGCGTGAGATAATAAGCGGCCTCCAAAGAGTGGAATCTTCTCTAATAAAGGAGAACACGTTGATTTACTTCAGGGACGTCTATGATCATACCATACAGGTTATAGACACGACCGAGGCTTTCCGTGACATGGTCTCGGGCATGCTTGATATCTACCTTTCAAGCGTCAGCAACAGAATGAACGAGGTGATGAAGGTTCTTACCATATTCGCTTCCATTTTTATCCCCCTCACTTTTGTAGCGGGGGTTTACGGCATGAACTTTAAATATATGCCGGAGCTGGAATGGCACTGGGCGTATTTTGCTGTCCTCGGATTCATGGCGCTGGTAGGTATAACCATGGTCCTGTATTTTAAGAGAAAAAAATGGTTTTGATGATGCCGGTCTTTTTTTGCAATAATTTTCTAAAAACGCCGTAAAAAGTTAAAGGACATGACATGATTCGTTTTAAAGGTAAAGAAAGAGGGCTTATTGTTGTATCGAACAGGCTCCCTTTCACCAGGAGCCAGGACAAAAGCGGCAACTTCATCTGGCGAAAAGCCACGGGCGGGCTGATTACAGCGATGGAACCCATCCTCCAGGATCTTAACGGGATATGGCTGGGATGGGACGGGTTTACCGTAGAAAAGACAGGGAAAGAAAAATTAAAGATAATCGATATTAAAAACATCAGGGCAAAACAGCAGCGAGGGGATGCATCCTATCGGATGGGATGCATCCCTTTAACCAATCAAGAATTTGAGGAATACTACAATCATTTTTCAAACGGTACGCTCTGGGCGCTTTTCCATTACTTTTTCGAGAAGTGTTTTCTCGATTACAACGCATGGGACACTTACTGCAAGGTGAACGAACGTTTTGCGCATTATATCGATAAGATCGCTTCAAAGGATGACATCATATGGATACAGGATTTTCATCTTTTCATGGTCCCGTATTATCTCAGAAAATTAAGACCCCATCAGGAAATACATTTCTTTCTTCATATCCCTTTCCCTCATATCGATATATTTTCGATACTGCCGTGGCAGAGACAGATTCTGGAGGCGCTTCTCTGCTGCAATACGGTCGGGTTCCATCACAGGCAGTACCTGCGTAATTTTGCCGGCGCGGTAAACCTCTACAGAAAAGAAAAAGCGCTTTCCATGAAAAAAACGCTTGAAGATAAAACGGCGACCAGGTTCTATTCAAACCCTATAAGCATAGATTTCGAACTCATAGAGAAGACTTCCCGTGATCCAGAGGTACAGTCAAGGGCCAGAAGCATAAGAGCCAAAGCTGGCTGCCCCAAACAGATGATAGGCGTCGACCGTATCGATTATTCCAAAGGCATAAAAGAGAGGATGCTGGGCTTGGAGATGCTGCTTGATAACCATCCGGAACTTAAAGAGCAGTTCTTTTATTATCAACTTGTCGTTCCCAGCAGGGAAGGAGTCGGTGCCTATAAAAAACTTAAAAAGGAAATCGACGAAATAATCGGCAGGATCAATGGAAAATTTTCTACGGGGCTCTGGGCGCCGATACATTATAATTACGGAACGGTAGATTTTGAAGAACTGGTCGCTTTGTATCTCGCCTCGGACGTGGCGCTTGTCACTCCGCTGAGGGATGGTATGAATCTGGTGTGTAAGGAATACATCGCGGCACACTCCGATAACGACGGGGTTCTTGTGCTTTCCAGATTTACCGGGGCCATAGCGGAAATAAAAAACTCGCTTCCGGTTAACCCGTACAGTATAGAGGATATCGCCAATGCCATCTACCAGGCGCTTTATATGCCTAAAGAAGAAAGAGAGAAGCGGATGGTCAGGATGCGCAAGAACATCCGGTCAAATAATATCAAGACCTGGCTTGAAAACTGCCTGGAAAATTTTGAATTGTCACAGGTCGGTTTTTCTCCCGGGATAGAGTGGAATAATCAAAATGAAACATTTGAGTAAAGAAAGACGAAAAATCGCCCGCGAAATAAGAGACAGCCATACCTATCTCTTTCTTGATTTTGACGGTACGCTCACCCCTATAAGAAGACATCCCGGCAAGGTGAGGCTGGGCAAAAGAATATACGAAATACTACAAAAACTTGCCGGTACCCGTGATGTGGATATAGCCATAATAAGCGGCAGAAGTTTGAAAGAGATCAAGCGCCTGGTAGGGGTTAAAAACATAATATATGTCGGAAACCACGGTCTTGAGGTATATGGCGCCGGTGCGGATTTCAAGCTTGCCGAAGCAGTTAAGGGGCGTAGAACGATTACTGCCCTTAGCCGCAAGCTCAGGCAGGAGCTGCGGTTTTTCAGGGGAGTGATCGTTGAGGATAAAGGGCTGACTCTCAGCGTACATTTCAGGATGGCTAAAGAGAAAGACATACAGAAAATCGTACAGGCATTTGAAAAGGTGGTCAGACCGTACAAAAAAGAGGGAAAGGTAAAGGTGACTGGCGGCAAAAAAGTATGGGAGATCCGGCCGCCGGTTGAGTGGGATAAAGGGCGTATGATAAAAAGACTTCTGAAGGAAAAAAGACAGAGGCTCAAGAAAAGAGTGATACCCTTTTGTATGGGCGATGACAGGACTGACGAAGACGCTTTTGGAAGGCTCGGAAACGACGGATATACCGTAAAAATCACGAAAAATCCCGGCGAGGCGAGCACGGCACGTTATTACCTCAGGAACGTCCGTGAAGTGAGCATGTTCTTAAGGGACATTTATTTATTGCGAAAGGGAGAGTAGAAGCATGTTTGATGATAGGAGCAGGAAGTACAGCAACCAGTATGTCCCCTTAAACCCGGTTGATATAAATTTATACGAACAGTTTGTCGGAAAAGAATTCATGGATGATCTAAAATTCATGGCCGAACCCCTGGAGAAAAAAGTATGGGCGAACGTCAATTCGACTTTTGTCGGCGGGGGCGTGGCGGAAATGCTTCAGAGCGTAGTGCCTTTCGCCCGCGGTCTGGGGATCGATGCCAGATGGTTTGTTATAGAAGGAAGCGATGAGTTTTTCAGTGTTACGAAAAAGTTCCACAACCTGCTTCAAGGCGTCGACCAAGAGATCACTCTTAAGGAGATATTTCATGCGTATCTCGATACGATCGATGAAAACACGAAAGATGTAAAAGTCGTGGGGCATATGGTAACTATTCATGACCCGCAGCCTGCCGCCATAATAATGAACGGGAATGTCTACGGGCATATTTACTGGCGCTGTCATATAGATACTTCAAGCGCGAGCCGCCGGATATGGAGGTTCCTGTTGCCTTATGTCAACCAGTATGAAGGCGCTATTTTTACGACTGAGGAGTTTGTCCGCGAGAATATACAGATACCGTCTTACAAAATAAGCCCCTCTATAGACCCCCTCAGGCCGAAAAACAGGATGCGCACCAGGAAAGAATCCCTGAAATCTCTGGAGAAGGTGTTTAATGAGAATAACATCGATCCGGGAAGGCCCATAGTAGCGGCTGTATCGCGGTATGACGTGCATAAGAACCAGAAGACCATTATAGAGGCTTTCAAGCTCTTGAAAAAGAATCTTTCCAAGGGTATTGATCCTGTTCTGGTTATTGTCGGCAATTCCGCCACTGATGACCCTGAAGGGATGAAGATGTATGATGTGGTAAAAAAGTGCGCTCTAGGCGAAAAAGATATACATCTTTTGGTAAATGTAGAGGACAATGACGAAGTAATAGGCTCCCTCATGGCGCTTGCCGACTGTTTTGTGCATATTTCGACTAAGGAAGGGTTCGGTCTGGTTGTTTCCGAGGCCATGTGGCAGGGCACGCCCGTGGTGGGCAGTAAGGTGGGCGGCATAACGAAACAGGTCATAAACGGGCATAACGGTTTTATTGTCGAGCCGCATGAGACAGAGGAAGCGGCACGCGCCATAAAGTCGATACTGGAAGACAAACCCTTGAGGGAGACTTTGAGCAGAAACGCCAGAGAGACCGTAGCGCAGCATTTCTTGCTTCCCGTTATGATTTTCAAGGAACTTATGCTGATGCGGTACAGCCTTGAGATCGACAACAAAGTGCCGGAATTCAGGATGAACAAGCTTACGTACAAGGAAATAACCCAAGCCCTTTACGGCAGGACGGTCTGGCCCTTTTCGACAGAGGACCTGCAGAAACGTATAGAAACCATCTGGGAAGGACTTGAGAAGTAATCTAAACGCATATTCTGGAAAAAATCATGAAACAAAAAGGCATAGCAGCAGAAATAATGGCTGAAATCGACAAACGTGCGCAGGATGAGTACGGTATTTCGCAAAATACTCTTATGGAAAATGCCGGCAGGAGCGCTTTTGAGGTTATCCTTGAAGATTTCAAGCCCTTTAAAAAAGAAAGCCTCGCCGTCTTCTGCGGTAAGGGTAATAACGGGGGTGACGGGTTTGTGCTTGCCAGGTTTCTTGCCGGATGCCTGCCGGGGCGTTTAACCGTGTATATCAAAGACTTAGGGGATATAAGAGAGGGTGCGGCGTACGACAACTTCAGCGTTATTGAAAATATGGGGCTTGATATACGTCCCCTGGAAGATTTTTTAAAGGAAGAGGACCCTTTTTCTTTCACGATAGCGGTTGATGCGATTTTTGGTATGGGCTTTAGAGGCAGCCTGCCGGAGGAATGCGCCTCTATAGGCAGGTGTCTAAATTCGTCTAAGATGACAGTTTATGCCGTAGATGTCCCTTCCGGGTTGGATGCGACAACCGGAGAAGCATCGGAGGGCTGCCCCAGGGCTCATAAGACGGTTACTTTCGGCCTGGCGAAGCAGGGATTTTTTCTTAAAGACGGGCCCGCCGTATGCGGCCAGATCATCGTTAAGGATATAGGCTTCCCGGAAGAGCTGATAAAGCAATATATTTGACTTTCCTTGATACTATTGGTTTCCTAATTTTTGCCTTTTCCCCTTTTTTATGCTATATTTTACCAGTCATGAAGAAAATAAAAGTGGACTTATCCGGGAGAAGCTACGATATTTTAATAGGCTCTAAAGCGGTAACGAGACTGCCTCATCTCATAGAGGCTTCCGGTTATAAGGGGCCCGTTGCAGTAATAACGGATAAAGTTGTAGCCTCGCAGACCGCCCGGATCACAGGGCCCGTTTTTAAAAGTCTTTCCAATGATGTTTTCCGTATAACCCTTCCTGCCACGGAAAGAGCCAAGTCTATAAGAGTTTTTCAGGATGTCTCCCAGAGAATAAGCAAGAGGACCAAGACCCATAAACCGCTTATCATTGCTTTAGGGGGAGGTGTGGTAGGGGACCTTGCGGGGTTCGTAGCTGCGACCTACCGAAGGGGCGTGCCGCTTCTAGAGATCCCCACGACTTTACTTGCGCAGGTGGATTCATCGGTCGGGGGCAAGGTAGGGGTGGACCTCCCGGAAGCCAAGAACCTCATAGGCGCTTTTTATCAGCCCAAGTGGGTTTTAATGGATCCGGATTTTCTTAAGAGCCTGCCGCCGCGGCAGCTGAGAAACGGTCTTGCGGAGATAATAAAATACGCCATTATCGCCAAGGGAAGCCTTTTTTCTTTTTTGGAAGATAATATCAAGGGCGTGCTTGCTCTGGAGAGAAAAGCCGTAGAGAGAATCATATATGAGTGCGTCTCGATCAAAGCGCGTATAGTCGAGAAAGATGAGCTGGACGTAAAGGATATAAGGATCATATTGAATTTTGGGCATACCCTGGGCCATGCGATAGAAGCGGCAAGCGGATATTCCAAGCGGTATAATCATGGGGAGTCCATCGCCATAGGCATGCTTTTGGCGAGCGAGATATCCGTGCGGCTTGATATGCTGAAGGAAAAGGATTTTATCAGAATAAGGAATCTTATAAAAAACACGGGCTTACCGGTCCGGTTGCACGGTGTTTCCTTGAAAGATATAATGAACGCGTACGGGTACGACAAGAAGTTTACCACGGGGGCTAACAGATTTGTCCTGCCGAAGAGAATAGGTCAAGTGGAAGTCATCGAAGATATCCCGGCTCTTTTAATCAGAACCGTTTTAAGGGGATATGTCAGATAAGAGATTTAAAACCATAGCCGTTGCTTCATCTAAAAGGATCCAGATCATAGATATTACGCGTGATGTCGCCAGTTTCATCCGTTCAAGCGGGGTTGCAAGCGGGGTTTGTCATGTATACGTGCCGCACACGACAGCTGCCGTTGCTATCAATGAGAACGCGGACCCTTCCGTAAAGTCGGATATTCTTCTGGGCCTGGAAGAGATCGTCCCTGAGGATATAGCATACAGCCATTCCGAAGGCAATTCGCCCGCGCATATCAAGTCTTCCATCATAGGCATTTCCGCGGAAATTTTTGTAGAAGAGGGGAAACCTGTTCTCGGTACGTGGCAGGGCATTTATTTCTGCGAGTTTGACGGTCCAAGAAGCCGCAAGGTGCATCTCAAAGTAATGGAAGGATAAGATGGATAAGTGTTCCGTTGAATTAAGAGTACGATATCAGGAGACCGACCAGATGGGTGTTGTGTATTATGCCAATCATCTGGTATGGTTCGAGATAGCAAGGACGGAATTTTTCAGGACGAAAGGCGTCGAATACAGAAAGCTCGAAGAAGAGGATAAAATCTTTATACCGGTTGTTGAGGCGTATTGTCGCTACAGAAAGCCTCTACGCTACGACGATTTAGTGACTGTCACCGCCCAGCTGACGGAAGTCGGCATGACGAGGGCCACTTTCACTTACGAGGTCAAAAGGGGTGGCGAGTTAGCGGCGACCGGCAGCACCAAACACGCGTTTATTGACGATAAGGGTGTGCCCATACCGATTCCGGATCGTATCAGGAAAGTTTTTTCTTCGTAAACGCCAAGAGAGAAAACCGGCTAACGCAATTTCAATTCGAATTCGTCATCACCGTAAGATATCGTGACTTTTCCTGCCGTGATTTTACGTACGGAGAAACCGTCGATGGTCTCTCCTTCACAGACCATGACCCCGTTGATTATCGCCTTAGGATCGGATGCGGAATACATGATGCCGCTTAGAGCGGGCAGATCCCTGGGGGCGGGTTCGATGACGTTCTTTTCCGAAGGCGGAGGGAGTACCTCTGCTATTTTTTCGGACGCATTTTCGGCCGGGACACTTACACTCTCGGCTTTTTCCCGGGGTTCTCGAGGCACAGCGGGTTCGGGCGCGGCGGTTATAACGGGCTCCGCGGGTTTCGCAAGAGGCGCGGCTTCTTTATTGGAGGATGAGCGGCTAAAGTAGAAAAAAGCCCCTCCTGCCAGAGCAAGTATTATGACGAAAGATATAACTCTTAAGAGGATCCTGGAGGCGGCAGGTTTCTCCCCGGAAACATTTTGGATTGTGAAAGTTGTCTCCGGAAAGATTCTTTCGGACGCCTCTTTGGAGGATTTCTTCTGTTTTTGTTTATTGGCGCGTTCTTCCTGCGCTTTTTTTAATGCTTCTGATATTATGCTCATGTCATATCGTGGCAAGACTGTACTGTCCTTCGATTTCGTTTATGCTTTTTTCGATTATATCATGCCCCAAAAAGTGCGTTTCGTTCACAAATCCCAGCAGAAGCGATTTATCGCATACGAGGTTTATGATCCTGGGTATGCCCTTCGAATAGGAGTAAATAAGGTCAATTGTTTCTCCGGGAAACTTTATATCTTCGGTAGAGCCGGCTATTTTTAAACGGTGTTCGATATAGCTCTGTATCTCATCCTTTTCAAGCGCTCGTATATGAAACCGGACGCTTATACGCTGACGCAACTGCACCAGCTTCGGGGAATTTAATTTCTCGCGAAGTTCCGGCTGCCCGACAAGGATTATCTGCAGGAGTTTTTCCTTGTCTGTTTCAAAGTTGGAAAGCATCCTGATCGTCTCCAGGGTCGATGAGCGCAGGTTTTGGGCTTCATCGATAATCAAAACGGCGTTATTGCCTTGCGAGAGCTGCTTTAGCAGAAACTCGTTTAATTGGCGCAAGAAAAACACCTTGCTGCGCCTCTCTGGAGTGATACCAAAATCGTTTACTATTGCTTCCAACAGCTGGGTTTCCGGAAGGGATGAGTTGAATATAAGGGAGGTTTTTGTCTTTGCATCAAGCCGGGTTAAGAGTGCCCGGCACAGGGTGGTTTTACCGGCACCGATTTCCCCGGTGATCTCCACGAATCCTTTTCGTTGTTTGATTCCGTACGCCAGATGATTAAGTGCTTCTTTATGGGTATGGCTCAGATAAAGGAAGTCGGGGTCACTGGTTACGTTAAAGGGATTTTCTTTTAGTCCATAAAATTCCAAGTACATCGCAAGCCTTAAACCTCCTTATTTATTATACGCTTTAAAAAAGGCGTGTAAAGAGAAAATTCCTGCAAGGAAGGGAATAGACCAATATCCCCGGCTGATTCGAGCATTTAAAAGCCCTATAAAAATTAGGTAAAATACTTGAATTTATATAATAGCTCGTGTATATTTAAACTGTTATGACATGGGAAGGTATGGATCAGAGAAAGTTCCCCCGGGTAAGTTATAAGTGTCTTATACGCGTTGTGATAGACGGCCAGGAAAAAGAGATAGACACTTTTACTGAAAATATTGGAGGAGGGGGTATATGCGTAGTCCTGGATGAGGACCTGGGTCTATTCTCAGAGGTCTCATTGGAGATGTTCCTGGGGGATTATACCAAGCCGATCACATGCCGCGGGACGATAGTATGGATAGTCAAACGGCGCCCTGTAAGCGAGGGTGAAATCGCGAGATATGATACCGGCATAGAATTCATGAATATTAAGGATGAAGACAAGGAGCACATAGCTCAGCTGGTTCAAAGTATATTGGAAGCCGATACTTGACATTGAAAAACACGCGTGGTATACTTCACTTAAATTTGAAGTTGATATAATAGTTATATTTATGTCGTAAGTTAAAGAGGAGGTGAAAGGAGATCATGCAGAAAGCGATAAAAACCTTGTTTGTTTGTTTCGTAGTTGTAGCTGTTATGGGTATGGCTACTCAGTGTTATGCACAGGATCCTGCTAAGAAACTGGGCAGAGGTCTGGCTAACATCCTGACAGGATGGGTTG
>CAZGOG010000004.1:0-75285 GCA_964527555.1 uncultured Planctomycetia bacterium
TTGACGGAAAGACTGAAACTGTGGATGCCATGGGCGTTAGCCCATGGAGCTTCACACAAGGGGCAATATGCTTCACCTGGTCTGGTCGTAGTAAGACGTAAGCTTTTTGGCGATTCTGTTCCAGGAAAATTCGTTCCTGGCTATCTTCAGTCCGTTTCTGGCAATTTTCTGCCGGAAGGTCCTGTTCCGGTTCAGCACCTGGAAGGCCCAGCACAAGTCTTTTTTGTTTGAGATGTTTACAAAGAGGGCATCCCGCCTGTTTTTGAGGTATTTTCGTATACCGGCACGCCTGCTTATTATTGACGCCGTCCCGCAGGCCATGGCTTCGGCGCCCGTCATCCCGAATGGTTCGAATTTTGAGGGAAGGACGAAGAATTTTGCTTTACGGTAATAGCCGGGCATATCTTTATTTTTTATATGATGGACGAAAAACACCCTGCTGTTTATCCGTTTGGTGTTGATGATATCGATAAGTTCTTTTCTCAGGTCTTTTTCGGTAGGGCTGGGGTTTCTTGAGCCGCCGCCAAGGACCAGAAAGAGGTCCTTGATCTTCGAGACGGCATCCGCGAATGACCGCAGGAGGTAATCAAGTCCCTTGTTAGTGTCGAACCTTCCCACCCAGAAGACGTAGTTTTGCGGCACATCGATTTTCTTTTCTTTTTCGCCTTTTTTAAGGGGACGGAAGACCTCCGTGTTAACCCCCGCGGGAAGGACTATATAATTTTTGGAACGGTAGCCGTAGAACCTTTTCGAGTGGCGTATCATCTCTGTACTCGTCATGACAATGGCCCGTGCTTTTCTGAAGATCATCCGTTCGATTTTGATCCTCTCTTTGAAATTGTATAATCTTTCCATCTTTACGGGGTCGCCGCCCATATGTTCTTTTTTCCAGGCTCCGAGAGAATGAAAAGTATGGAAAAAATGGCTGCCCAGCTTTTCGGTGATTTTCATGGCGACGTATCCGGAATCCCAATAATGCGAATGAACGATGTCGTATTTAAGACCTTCTTTTTGGATGAATTTCGCCATGTTATTCACGAAAGTATCGAGATGCCTGTAGAGTCTTTCTTTCGGGATGAACTTTTTCCCGCCGCACGGGATCCTGATGATACGGACTCCTTTACACACCTGTTCTATCTTTTTTCTGTTCTGGAACCGCCGCGTGTATATATCGACTTTTATTCCCGTTTTTGCCATCGCTTTTGACATCTCAAGTACGTAAGTGACCTGTCCGCCGGTATCGGTCTTTCCCAGGACGGGTTCGGCATCGACATATCCGTGCGTGTTAAGCATGCAGATGCGTTTGATTTCTTTTTCCGGCGGTTTTCTGACTAAAAGTGACTTGTAGTCCTTGCCTGCTACGATATCAGCAAGCTTCTTGTGTCTGGAGATGATCCCGTGTTCGATCTTAAGGATCTTTGCATCGAAGCTGTCAATCCTATCCCTTTTTCTTGCAAGCCTTGCTTTACGGGTCTCTTTATAGGTGCGCGCAAGAAAGATCTTTTTGTCGGCATTTTTCAGTAAAGTCGTATATGTCCCGTCCACTATGATAACTTTGACTGTATTGCATTTTATTGTCTCGCTTTTGATCTTGTCTTCTTCGAAGTAAGAAAGAGGTTTTTTAAGGCTGGTGGTTTTCGGATCCTTGAGTTTCCGGATGTCTTTGCCGAGGAGAGAGAGGTTCACTTCGCCCGAACCGACACGGGAGATATCCCTGCGGCGCATCTCATAATTAGTCTTTGGCGGATACCGGAAATAATCGTCCAGATGGATGGTTATGGTTTTGATGTTATCCTTTTCCAGGAATCTCTTCAGTTCATGCGCGATCTCGGTCTTTCCCGATCCGGATTCACCGGCAATGGTGACGACGTATCTTGAGGTAGAGGAGAGTATTTCGCTCTTTATGAGTTTTTCTATCCTCCGGGCTAGAGAGGTATGGTATTTTCTTATTAGAAGTTTGTCTCCGCGCATAATAGCCAGCACCTTTGGTTTACGTGTTATCAGCTAAAGGATTTCAAATAAGCGGAATAAGCCGGTATGGCAAAAAAATAGTTTTGATGTATACTATATATTACGTATAATGTAGACAAAGGCAAGAAAAAATTTTAGAATAGTATCATATGTTTTCGCTTCCGGTTTTCGTCAGAAGCGGGACGTTCGTTTGAACCAATAGCGGCTTTGAGCCTTTTCGAAGGGAGGAATATGAAAGTTGCGATGATGGGCTCGTGGAACACCGATTCCGGAGCGGCGATACACGCGGAACTGCTGGGAAGGGCTTTGGTCGACAAAGGCATAGATCTAAAAGTTTTTTCATTCTACCGGCACAGTTTTCATGGCACGGCTTTTACAAAGAATCCCGATGAAGAAGAGAGCTATGTAACAAGATGTTTCACGGTTTATAACGTGCCGAACGAGGAGATGAACACCTCCGTCATACTTGCGGAAGATTTTGACGTCTTCGTCGTCGAGGACCTCGGCATGATCCCGATGAGACCTCTTTTGGACATTTATCCCCAGATAAAGAAAAGAGCAAAGACGGTTAACATCATACATGACGGGGAGCTTTCCGATAAGCCTGAGTTTTTCCGTTTTGACTGGGACCATGTCGTTTGTTTTGACGACAGGTACCGTGATTTTCTGAAGAACGCTTACCAGGAAGCTAAGATAAGCGTTATACCCTTTCCGTCATACCCTTTGAAGATAGGCGATAAGGTCGAAGCGAGGGAAGAATTGGGCCTTCCCAAGGAGAAGAAAATAGTTCTTTTCTTCGGTCCTTCCGCTGTTTCTGCGGTTAATGTCCCTGTGGTACTCGACCGCCTGTCGGAAAAATACGATATAATGGGGCTTCTGGTCACCGAAGCCGAGGCGGTTCTGGGACGCTTTAACCGCATAATGGGCAAGACAAAATTCGAGATGAGGGTAATAGAAAAAGCTCCGTCTACGGACCTGCTTTATAAGTATCTTCATGCTTCGGACTGCGTGATCTATGATAAGGAATCAGTCCCCAGAGTAGTGGTAAGCAGCACCATTTTCCAGTGTCTCGGTGCGGGATGCCCGTTTGTCGCGTATGATTCTAATTACACGCATTCCTTCAGCAGAGAAATCCTTAAATACGATAATTATTATGAACTGGAAGAAAATATCGTCGATATATTCGAAAAAGGGAGAAAATATCATACCCAGCAGCAGGCGATGGTGAGCTTCCTGGAAGAGAACTCCGCCAGTGTAGTGGCGGATAAGTTTATCGCGTTATTCGATATACTCCTGAAGAGGGAAGGTTAATAAACAAGTATTTTTCTTAGTTTTTACCCATGCACCAGAAGACCACGCCCGTAAGGGCGCGGATGAACGGCCTTCGGTGCAGGGTTCCGCTTGACGGAAAGACTGAAACTGTGGATGCCATGGGCGTTAGCCCATGGAGCTTCACGGCTAAAAAGACGAAAGGAGACTGAAATGGTAATGAAGAGATACAAAGGCAATCCTATAATAGCCCCCAGAAAAGAAAACGGATGGGAATCTATCATGACCTATAACTGCGCCGCTATTTATGAAGGCGGCAAAGTGCATATTCTTTACCGTGCCCAGGGAGCTAAAAGCGGGGTTTCAAGGATCGGGTATGCTTCGAGTAAAGACGGTTTCACCATCGATGAAAGGCTAGATTATCCGGTCTTTTACCCGGATCCTGCCAGTGATCTCGAATTCCTGGGCATAGAAGACCCGCGTCTTACGAGGGTAGAGGATAAAATATATTTAAACTATACCGCTTACGGGTCCAACATGGGCATGGTTTTTCCGGTAACAGGCGTTCAAGTGGCAATCTCGTCGATTTCGGTAGACGACTTTCTGAATAAAAAGTGGAACTGGAGTAAAAGGATATATCCGTTTTACAGAGTCGACAATAAAAACTCCTTTTTTCTTCCTGAGAAGATAAACGGCAAATTCGTTCTTATTCACAGGATCCCCCCGCATATGTGGATAGCATATTCGGATGATTTAAAGACGTGGGACAACCAGAAGATACTCATGAGCCCTAAATTCGAGTGGGAATATTTCAAGATCGGCGGCGGGGCTCCACCGATAAAGTCGGATAAGGGATGGATACTTATATACCACGGCGTAGACCGCAGGATGAACTACCGGTTAGGACTTGCTCTTTTAGACCTAAAGGACCCCGGTAAGGTCATAGCAAGATATGAAAAACCTTTCATGGAGCCCGAGGCAGATTATGAGGTTAACGGGGTAGTGCCGAACGTCACTTTTACTTGCGGGGCTGTCAGGATAGACGATACTCTCTTCCTTTATTACGGGGGTGCCGATACTGTAATATGTGTCGCAACAGCTAAAATAAAGGATGTTCTGAGCCTGCTTGGAGTGTAATAGAATATTGATCATATGGATAATGAAGCATCCCGCGAGAGGAAAAAGATAAGCGAATCCACCGTAGAAGGGCTAAAAAGCTCTTTTCTGCATAGTCGCAAATATTCTCTGGCAAAAGACCTCTATACCGTTACGGATTACGATAATTATAAGTCTTTGGCCATGGCCATCCGCGACCGCCTTATAGAGAGATGGATACTGACGCAGCAGCGATATCACGACGAAAACCGCAAAAGGGTATATTACCTTTCCCTGGAGTTCCTTCCCGGGCGTTTCCTGGCCAGCAACATACTCAACCTTGATCTTCAAGAAGAATGCAAAAAGGCGATGGAAGAGCTGGGGTTCAGCTTAGATGACCTCTGCGAAGAGGAGATAGATCCGGGGCTTGGCAACGGGGGCCTGGGGCGGCTGGCTGCGTGTTTCCTGGACTCTATGGCCACGCTCGGCATTCCCGCCACCGGTTACGGGATAAGGTATGATTACGGTATATTCAACCAGAAGATCGTTAACGGTTTCCAGGTAGAGACCCCCGATGAGTGGCTCAGCCTGGGCAACCCCTGGGAGTTTGAGAGACCGGAATATACCCTTAATATCCGTTTTTACGGCAGGACCGTAAAACGTATAGACGATAGCGGAAAACTCCGCGTCGATTGGATTGATACCAATAACGTCCTTGCCATGGCCTACGATATACCCATCCCGGGCTACAAGAATAAAGTGGTAAACAACCTCAGGCTCTGGTCGGCTAAAAGCACAGCTGAGTTCGACCTGGAATATTTTAACGACGGAGACTATATAAAGGCATGCGAGAACAAGATTATCTCCGAGAACATCTCAAAGGTGCTTTATCCCAGCGACAACATACTCAAGGGGATGGAACTCAGGCTGAAACAGGAATATTTTTTCACCTCCGCTTCAATAAGAGATATCATCCGCCGTTTTAAGATGCATAATGATGATTTTCGCGATTTTCCGAATAAGGTCGCAATACAGCTTAACGACACGCATCCTGCAATAGCCATTGTGGAGCTCATGCGTATCCTCCTCGACAAGGAGGATATCGATTGGGATACCGCCTGGGATATAACGGTAAGGACCTTTGCTTACACGAACCATACGACGATGCCGGAAGCGCTGGAAGAATGGCCCGTATCGCTTTTCGGCAGGCTCCTGCCGCGGCATTTGGACATCATCTACGAGATAAACATGCGCCTTTTAAAGGATATCGCGTACCATTACCCGCACGATCATGAAAGGATGCGCCGC
This sequence comes from uncultured Planctomycetia bacterium, assembly GCA_964527555.1. GTDB lineage: Bacteria > Omnitrophota > Gorgyraeia > Tantalellales > Tantalellaceae > CAZGOG01. The sequence goes on from CAZGOG010000004.1 coordinate 5,644, forward strand.
ATGTCCCTCATCAAGGAAGGCGCGGAGAGGAAAATACGGATGAGCCATCTTTCCATAGTAGGCGCTCATTCCGTAAACGGGGTTTCACGCCTTCATACGGAACTGTTAAAAACGGATGTCTTCAAAGATTTTTATGACTTTTTTCCGGAGAGGTTCAATTCAAAGACTAACGGCATAACACAAAGGCGCTGGCTGGCCAGAGCCAATCCGCGCCTTTCAGAACTTATTAACTCTACGATAGGCGATAAATGGGGCCGGAACCTGATGCATCTCAGAAAGCTGAGGCCTTTCATAGATGATGACGCTTTCTGCGAAAAGTGGCGGAAAGTAAAAGAAGACAACAAGAAAGAGTTTGCCGAATATGTAAGGAAGCATGCACAGATAAACATTGATCCCGCCTCTATGTTTGATGTGCAGGTAAAAAGGATACACGAATATAAAAGACAGGTGCTGTTCGCGCTTTATCTTATCTGGCAGTATCTCGCGATAAAGAACAACATGACGGAAACACCGGTCCCTAGAACAGCTATATTCGCCGGGAAAGCCGCTCCGGGATACGCTATGGCCAAGCTTATAATCAAGTTTATAAACAACGTCGCCGGCGTTATAAACAAGGACCCTGCGGTGGAGGGCAAGCTTAAAGTGGTTTTTCTGGAGAATTACTGCGTATCACTTGCGGAGAAGATATTCCCGGCAAGCGATTTATCGGAACAGATTTCCACCGCCGGCAGGGAGGCATCAGGCACCGGTAACATGAAATTCATGCTTAACGGCGCCATCACTATGGGCACGTGGGACGGCGCTAATATAGAGATTGCCGAAGAAGTCGGCCCCGACAATATTTTCATCTTCGGGCTTACGGCGGAGGAGATAGCCGGTATAAAAAGAGCCGGGTACAACCCGCGTGAATATATTAAGAGAAACCCCGTTCTGACGGAAGCGCTTGGACTTATCCAGGATGAGTTTTTCTCTCAGTTTGAAGAAGGCATATTCAAACCTTTATATAATTCACTCGTATCACAGGACCCGTTTATGGTGTTTGCCGATTTCGATTCTTATGTATCCATCCAGGAGAAAGCCGCGCTTACTTTTCAGGATAAAAGGGAATGGACCAGGAAATCCATAATCAACACCGCTAATTCCGGCAGGTTTTCCAGCGACAGAACCGTTGCTGAATACGCCAAGGGTATCTGGGATGTTGAGTATAAAGGCGTATAGAAGGGAAACTTAACAAATGGAAAAAAGTAAAGGCGTGAGAGTCTATGCCGTCGCCATAATAGCCTTTGGAGTTTATACGCTTTTGGGTGCGGGAAGCTACAAACAGTTTTCTGTCATGTTCCAGGGTGTGCCTCCGGCTGTTATCATATGCATATACGCATTCACTATATTTTACGGTATTTGCGGGATATACTGCGGAAGTAAAATAACGCGACTCGAAGACTGGGCACGAAAGATGATCCTCTCCGTGACTGTGATCAGCGTCTTAAGCGGGTTTCTGTTGAACGGGATTGTGATGGCGAATCTTAAGAATTTTCTTGCTTCAAATACCGCACAGATCCCCCCGGAGATAACGGGATCCGTATATAAGTACGCGGTGATCCTGACCGCGCTTGCCACTTTATACGAGCTATCCGTGATATATTTTTTCACACGTCCAAGAGTTAGAGAACAGTTCAAGCGCCAGTAGACCGCTTTCGGGCTGGTTATTCCCCTCAATTGATTTTAGGACTTCATTACGCTATAATAGACAAATCATGAAAAAATATATCTTGCACGAAAGTGCGGGCAGTATAGAGACGCATATTGATTTCAGGGGAAACCTCAACCCCGAGCAGTATGATGTCGTAACGCGAGCGGAAGGGCCTTCTCTTGTGCTTGCCGGGGCCGGCAGCGGCAAGACGCGGACGCTCATATACCGCCTGGCGTATCTCCTGGAAAAAGGGATCCCCGCCAAAAACATACTTCTAATGACCTTTACCAATAAAGCCGCACGCCAGATGCAGGACCGCACCGAGATGCTTTTAAAGTACAAGCCCAAAGGCCTTTGGAGCGGTACTTTCCATCATGTGGGCAACAGATGCCTGCGCATGTTCGCCCCCGAGATGGGGTTTACCAGGGACTTCGGCATACTCGATGAACACGATTCACGCGATCTTATAAAAGCCTGCATGAAGAAGAAAGACCTGAAGGCGAGGGAAGAGCGGTTCCCCAAGCCGTCCGTTATACAGTCGATAATAAGCCTTTCGGAGAATACCAAGCTTCCGCTGGAGAAGATCCTGGAAGACAAGTATCCTTATTTTACGAAATTCACCCAGGAGATCGAAGAGGTAAAAAAGCTGTATAATAAGAAGAAAAAAGAGTCCGGCAACATGGATTATGACGACCTTCTTTCAAAATGGAAGTGGCTGTTAGAAAACGTCCCCGCGGCAAGGCGCAGGTTCACCGAGCAGTTTCGGTACATAATGGTCGATGAGTACCAGGACACTAATTCCCTGCAGGCTGATATAGTAGATATTCTCGGCGAGCACCACCGCAACATCCTGGCAGTGGGGGACGATGCGCAGTCGATATATTCTTTCCGGGGTGCGCGCGTGGATAATATACTCAAGTTCCCCGAAAGATTCAGTGACGCCAAGCTCTTCAAGCTGGAGGTAAACTACCGTTCTACTCCCGAGATACTTGATCTTGCCAATGATTCTCTTTCGTATAATGAAAGGCAATTCGCCAAAGAGCTCAAGGCGGTCAATCCCGCCATGGAGCTTCCGGCGCTCATCGAGGTGAAGGACCTTTACTCACAGGCGCACTTTGTGGCGCAAAGAGTGCTTGAGATGCGGGAAGAGGGCATGGATATGAAAGACATGGCCGTTCTTTTCCGGGCGCATTACCAGTCAGCGGAACTGGAGATGGAGCTTGTAAAAAGGGGGATCCCCTATATCGTGCGCGGCGGCATACGTTTTTTTGAACAGGCGCATATAAAGGACGTGTTGGCTTACCTCAAGATCATGACCAATCCGCTGGATGAGATCGCCTGGATACGGGCGCTAACTCTGGCGCCCGGAATAGGCGCTGGATACGCGGAGAGGATATACGAGGCTTTTCGGAGGAGCGGGAGGGACCTCTTGGCTTTTGTAAGAAGCCAGGATGTCTCCGGCATAATCCCCAAAAGAGCGCAGGCCGGTTACAGTAAGTTCCAGAAGATAATGAGGGCGGTAACGTCTCCCGGTGCCGGGAAAGAGCCCAGCGAGCTTATAAGCATGATACTTGAAGAAGGGTATGAAACGCATATCCTGGCTAACTTTGAAAACGCGAAAGACAGAATAGACGATATACACGAACTTGCGAACTTTTCGCATGAATATAAAAACGCGGGTGATTTCCTGAGCGATGTGACGCTCAGGGAAAACTTCCGCGGCGAGACCAATATGGGCGGGGCGGAGGACGACGAGTATCTGGTGCTTTCCACCATACACCAGGCAAAAGGGCTTGAATGGGACGCTGTCATGATAATAGGTCTTTGTGAGGGGCAATTTCCGCATCCAAAGGCTTTGGCGGAGGATGCGGAGATGGAAGAAGAAAGGCGCCTTTTCTACGTCGCCGCGACAAGAGCGAAAAAGCACCTCTATCTTATCCATCCGGCGACGCGGTATGATTACCAGATGGGCCTTGTGGTCGCCCGTCGCAGCAGGTTCCTGGAGGAGCTGGACAGTAAAAATTACGAACCGTGGCAGGTAGATTCTGCTTTTCGTGGGGACGAGGAGATCTCTTCCGGCCGTACCGGTGACTTCAGCTATGATAATGCTTCCGGGGAAGATACGATAATAGAATTATAAGAAGATTAAAAAGGGGAAGAGTTTTGGCTGAAAGACAGTTTGCTGCCGGAGGCGTGGTAATAAAAAAAGAAGAGGAAAAGATCCACGTGCTTCTCGTAAAGGATAGTTACGGCCACTGGACATGGCCGAAGGGACATATCGAAAAGGGGGAGACTGCCGAAAAAGCGGCCATGAGAGAAATCTCAGAGGAGACGGGCCTGGAAGAGACGTGCATCGTGGAGAAGCTCGGCGAACAGGAGTATTATTTCACCCTTAAAGGGAAGAAGATCTTTAAGACGGTTTATATATTTCTTCTGGAGGCAGATCCTCACGAGAAACTAATCGTACAAAAAGCAGAAATCCGGGAGGCCAGATGGTTCCCGCCGGAAGAGGCGCTCGAGACAATAGAGTATAAGGGCTCAAAAGCCCTTTTGGAGAAAGGGATCAGGACTTTTAAGGAAAAGTCCTAGTGCGTTATGAATAATAAAACCATTAAAGCTATATTACTGGATCTTGGAAACGTCATTGTCGGGGTGGATGAGACCATACTCGGCAGGGAATATGCTTCCCGCAGCAAGATAAAAAACGCGAGCGAAGAGGAGATATATGATTACTGCAGGGATTCATATAATGCAAAGAAGTTTATGGAAGGCAGATTAACAGCTTCAAACTTTTATACTAAAACCCGCAGGTTATTTAAACTGGACATAAAGTATGACGAGTTCTACCGGATATGGAATAGCATATTTAGATCCATACCGGAGATGGAAGAGGCGATCAGGGCTTTAAAAAAGAGGCATCCGGAAATAAAACTCGTTCTCATATCCAATACCAATGAAGAACATTATGAATTCATTAAGAAGGAATACGAAGTCTTGCGCCTGCTGGACGGTTATGTGGTATCTCACGAGTGCGGCAAAATAAAACCGCACCCCAACATCTTTAAAGAAGCGCTGCGGTTGGCAGGAACTCTTCCGAGGGACACTTTTTATACCGATGACCGTCAGGATCTTATTGAAGCGGCAAGGGTCATGGGTATACGTGCCTTTCAGTTTGTGGGGGCGGGGGATTTCCGCAGGCAGCTGGCCAGGTGCGGTGTAAATATTTAATCCGAATAACCCATCTCCCTGAGGGCCGAGGGGTTCTCTTTCCATTTTTTATAGACTTTCACCCAGAGATTCAGATACACGCCTCTCTCAAGAAGCTTTTCAATGTCAATGCGTGCCGTCTCCCCGATTTTTTTCATCATGGAGCCGTCTTTACCGATGACGATGGCTTTCTGGCTGGTGCGTTCCACAAAGATAGTGGCGTAGATCTTTAGCGGGCCTTTGGCAGAGTCGGTTATCTCGTCGATGACCACCGCCACGGAATGGGGAACTTCCTCGTAGGTTTCCGTAAGGACTTTTTCTCTTATGATCTCCTGGATCATGAATTCGTTAGTTTTGTCGGTCAGCTGGTCTTCCGGGTAGAGTAGGGGCCCTTCGGGAAGGTAAGACTTTATTACTTCAAGGAGCTCATCCAGGTCGTTCTGCTTAAGGGCGCATATAGGGACGATCTCGTTGAAGGGGTAGAGGCTTTTAGCTTTCTTTATCAAAGGCAGAAGTCGCTTTTTTTCTTTAAGTTTGTCCGCTTTGTTTATGACAAAGATGACTTTTTTATTTTCTTCAGGTTTTGGAAGCCGGTTAAAGATATTCTCGTCGTCCTTGTTGAAAGCGCTTCTCGGGTCCGTGACAAAGAGGATTATGTCTGATTCCATAAGCGTGGATTGCGCGCGTGTAAGCATTATTTTGCCGAGAAGGTCATGCGGTTTATGTATGCCCGGCGTATCGACGAAGATTATCTGGCAGGCGTTTTCGGTCAATACCCCGCGTATATTGTCCCGCGTTGTTTCGGGCTTTTTGCTGATAATAGCGACCTTTTCTTTTAAAAAGCCGTTCAGCATGGTCGATTTACCCACGTTTGGCTGGCCTGATATGGCGACAAAACCTGATTTACCCATAGCGCAGTAATTATAGCAGTAAGAGAAACTTATGTAAAGGCGTAGCATGTATATAATATTTCAGGGACGGCAGGGCTATGCATAAATCCGTATTTTATTAAAAAAACATTGGCAATTCATGTTTTAAAAGTATAATAATAGGGTGATATTAATACAATCAGCACTTTTCTACTTGATAGACTCAAGTTCTTAAAAACCGCACGATTATTATGGACGAGAGAAAAAAACCCGAAAACAAAGAAATCCGGACGACCGAAGAGAGAATAAACCGCATCAGGAAGCTCCTGGGAAAGTCCAAAGACAGTGAGGTGCGCGAGTTTCTTAAGGAGATGGCGCCTGAAGACGTGGCGGAACTGTTGGGAGAGTTTTCCGCTGGAGATAAGATAAAGATATTTAACTTGCTAAGCGCGGAAAACGCGGCCGTCGTGCTTGATGATACCGATCCCGGGTCCCGCCTTCAGATCCTCCAGGGAGTCGAAAGCGATAAGCTTTCCAGTATTTTTGACCAGATGCCGGTAGACGAGGCCGCCGACGTTATAGAAGAGGTGCCGGAAGAAGACCGGGAAGATTTTCTGGATCTCATGGAGGAAAAAGACGCCGAAGAAGTCGAGGATATCCTCAGCTACCCGGAAGATAGCGCAGCCCGCGTTATGAACACCGCGTTTATCTCCATCGATGAGGCGAGTGACGTGGAAAACGCTGTTGCGCATATCCGCAGTCTTGAGATCGACGAGGAAGTCTTTTATATTTATGTGACTGATAAAGAAGGAAAACTGTGCGGGATAGTGCCGATGAGTAAGCTGGTGACTTCCCGCAAAGGGACGCTTATTAAAGACATCATGGAGGAAGAAGTCTATTCGGTTCTTGTTGATGAAGACCAGGAAAAAGCGGCTCATATCATGAAAAAGTACGATCTTTTTTCCCTCCCGGTAGTGGATAAAGAGGGCCGTCCCGTTGGTCGCATAACCGCGGATGACATCATAGACGTCATGGATGAAGAGCACGGGGAGGATATAAGCCGGATGACCGGGACTATAGAGGAAGAGCAGGGTACCGAGACGGCATTCAAAGCGGCACAGAACCGCCTGCCCTGGCTTGTTACATGTATGCTCGGAAGCATAATTACGGGACTGGTCATACAATTGTTCGAGATAACGATCGCCGAGACTATCGCGCTTGTCTCATTCATACCGGTGATTACGGCAACCGGCGGGAATTCGGGTGTACAGGCTTCGACCGTTGTGGTGAGAGAAATAGCTTTGGGGACCATGGGGTTTGCCAGGGTCGGAGAAGAAGTGTGGCGGCAGCTTAAAATAGCGCTTGGGCTGGGACTGGTCTGCGGGACCGTGCTTACCGTTCTTGCCGACATCTGGAAAAAAAACAGTACGGTGGGGATGATAGCGGGAGTTTCGATTTTTCTGGTCGTGGTATGGTCGAATATCGTAGGCGTTGTAACGCCGGTCATCTTCCAAAAGATACGGATAGACCCGGCCATAGCATCCGGTCCGCTTATTACCACTTTAAACGATGTAATCGGAGTTTTTATTTATCTGAGTGTCGCGACGTTTTTCTTGGTATAAGATGGGAATAAGAGGGCTTGTTAAATAGTCCTTGTGTGCGTAAAAAACAAAAAGTGGAGGTCGATAATGGGAAAAGTATTGAGTTTACTGATCGGGGCGATCGTAGCGGTTGTGGGTGTCATACTTCTTATCGCATGGTGGTATGAATTCCTGTTTATGCTTAGGGGGGCTCTGCCCGTACTTCTCATACTGGGCGGCGGCATCGCCGTTGCGGCAGGTCTTAGTGAGCTTAAGGATGTCTTAAAAAAATAAAACGCCTGTTTTAGCATGAAAAAACCTGCGAAATATGCATATTTTGGGCTGGGCGTACTGGCTCTATTTCTTTGCTGCTCTGGATGCATGAAGGACCGCGCTGAGCTTGAGAAGAGAATACTCAGTTACGATCCGTCTTTCAAAGCGACTATTGAGAAGAGGGATTCTTTGCGTAAAGAACTGGGTGGCCAGCAGGCTATTTTCCTGAAGAACGTACAAGAGATTGACGGGTCTATAAGTGCCTTGAAGGAAAGAAAGGTTCAGGTAAGGAAGGAGTACTCATCACAGATCGACAGGATCAGAAGACAGATGCAGCCGGATAAAAGGCAGCTCGAAAGAGAGCTGATGGAACGAGAGCGCCAGTATAGAAGCAAAAAAGATGATTTAAGGAACATCAAAAGAGACATAAAAGAGATCACGGCGCTGATGGATAAGAAAGATAAGCTTGCATTCACCCAGGAAGAGATAAGGACATGGGGCGACAGGCTTTCTTATCTTATCGAGAAGAAGGAAATCGTAAACGGCGAGATAGACAAGCTAAAGGACGAGATCGAGATAACAAAACTTAAAATCGCGGTTATTGAAGTGTAAAGATTCTTAAAAAATAAAAGAAGGGGTTTTTAAGTGAAAGTACAAAGGGCACTGGTAAGCGTCTCCGATAAAACGGGTCTGGAAGAGTTTGTTAAAGGGCTCGATAAACTGGGCATCGAGATAATCTCGACGGGCGGTACCGCTAAAAGGATAAGCGGTCTCGGCATACCCGTGAAACTCGTCTCCGCCTACACGGGCTACCCGGAGATGCTGGACGGCAGAGTCAAGACGCTTAACCCGAAGATCCATGCGGGTATCTTGGCACTGCGTGACAACAAAGACCATATGCTCAAGCTTGAGGAAAACGGGATATTAACCATAGACATGGTGGTGGTGAACCTCTATCCTTTTGAAGAGACGGTGTCACGCGAAGATGTGACTAAAGAAGAGGCTATCGAGAATATCGATATCGGCGGGCCGACGATGCTGCGCAGCGCCGCCAAGAATTACCGTTTTGTTGCCGCAGTGAGCTCTCCTTCTCAGTATGAGCGCGTTTTGCGCGAGCTCCAAGAGAACGGCTCAGAGCTTGCAGAAGACACACTTAAAGCCCTGGCCGAAGAAGTCTTCGCCAAGACTTCCAGATACGACGCTCTTATAGCCCGGTATCTGGCGAAAGGTGAGAAGACTGCCTCCCGGGAGGAGGCGGAGCTGCCCGATAGAATAGACTTTCACTTCGAGAAAGTACGCAAGCTGAGATACGGCGAGAACCCCCATCAGCATGCGGCGTTTTACCGTGACACTTCATCGCGTGACGCGGGTATATGCGGCTTGGAGCAGTTGCAGGGCAAGGAACTTTCCTTTAACAATATACTCGACCTCAACGCCGCTTTTGAGATGGTAAGAAGTTTTACGTCTCCCACGGTAAGCATAGTCAAACATAACAACCCTTGTGGTGTCGCCACGGCAGAGACGCTGGAAGAAGCGTATCTGGAGGCGCTTGACTCTGATCCGTTAAGCGCTTTCGGGAGCATCATGGGTTTTAACGGAGTTATTGACGGGAAGATGGCTGAGACTATACTGGATAAAGCTGATTTCATTGAATGCATTATCGCCCCGGCGTATGAAGAGGAAGCCCTTACGGTCTTTAAAAACAAAAAGAACCTCCGTCTTCTGAAAGTTCCGCTTTTAGTAAAATCTTCGACGAGCGAGCGGGACCTCAAAAAAATACGCGGAGGAGCGCTCATCCAGGATATAGACGAGAGGGCCGTCTCAAGGGACGATATCAAAATCGTTACAAAACAAAAACCTTCGAACGATCAACTGGAGTCGCTTTTATTCGCATGGAAGGTCGTAAAATACGTCAAAAGTAACGCTATTGTGTTATCCCGTGGGACAAAGACTGTCGGTATAGGCGCGGGACAGATGTCGCGCGTTGATTCAGTGATAATAGCCATACGTAAAGCTGCCGAAAGGGCAAAAGGCGCATCTTTAGCCAGTGACGCGTTTTTCCCCAAGACGGATTCCATAGAAGCAGCCCAGAAAGCCGGCATAAGCTCCATTATACAGCCCGGCGGGTCCATACGCGATGAAGAGATAATCGAAGCATGTAACCGTCTAAAAATCCCCATGGTCTTTACCGGGGTCCGGCACTTTAAACATTGATCTCAGGGGCCGGGTCGTTGTTCTTAAGAGAATAACGATTATACAAGTGAAATCTTATGCTTACCTACACTCAAACCCTCGAATATCTGGATTCTTTGGTTAACTATGAAAAGACGGGGATCCCCCCGGGTAAAAAAGATTTTGATCTGGACAGGCTTAAGGAAGCCTTGAAAGTTCTGGGAGGCCCCGAGCGCACTTACCGTTCGGTTCATATCGCCGGGACGAAAGGCAAGGGTTCCGTCTCTACGTTTACTTCCGCCATACTTGAGAGAAGCGGGTTCACCGTGGGCCTCTATACCTCGCCTCATTTATACTTTGAAAGGGAACGCATCAAGATAAACGGTGTAATGATCAGCGAGGAGGATTTTGCCGGTGCTTTCGATTTGATACTCGGGAGGCTCGGCGATCCTTTTTGCAGACAGTTCAGCTATTTTGAGATCTATACGTTAATCGCGATTGTTCATTTCAGCATGAATAAAGTGGATTTTGCCGTTTTTGAGACGGGCATGGGCGGAAGGCTGGATGCCACGAACGTGATCGATTCGGAAGTTTCTGCGGTAACGCCGGTGAGCTATGATCACATGGATTCTCTCGGCTATAAGATCGAAGAGATAGCCGGCGAGAAAGCGGCTATTATAAAGGGACGCTCACACTGCATAAGTTCTCATCAAGAGCCTTCCGTCATTAAGATAATAGAAGAGAAGTGCAGGGAGGCCGGCGCCTCTTTATCGGTCGTGGGCCGCGACATAACTTACCGGATCAGTCATATCGGCGAGGAGGGAAGCTCTTTTGACGTAGAGGGGCTTTTGAATAGTTACCGGGGATGCCATACTAATATGCTGGGGGATTTCCAGGTGGCGAATGCCGCAACGGCTATAGGTATATGTGAGAAGCTCCTCGGGGATATCGGGGATAAAGGGATTTATAAAGACAGGGTCAAAGAAGGCATAAGATGCGCCTTTATCCACGGCAGGATGGAGGTCTTCTCCAAGGCGCCGCTTATCCTCATCGATGGCGCACAGAACGGGGATAGCGCCAGGAAACTGAAAAATTCTATTGAACAAATTTTTAGATATGATAGATTAATACTTCTCTTGGGGCTTTCGAAAGACAAGGACATAAAAGGCGTGTGCGAAGAGCTTCTGCCGATTGCGGACGAGATAATACTTACGCGTGCTTCCGTAAAGCGCGCCCAGGACCCTTGTATTATACGGGGATATATCAAAAGGAAGCCGGTGAGGGTGACCAGTGACGTCAAAGAAGCGCTCGGAGTAGCGTTTGAGACAGCTTCAAGAAGCGATATGATAGTGGTTACGGGATCATTCTTCTTGATCGGTGAAGCGGGCAAGCTGCTTTCCGCGGGAAAGTTGTAGCGCTTTTTACCCATGCACCAGAAGGCCACGCCCGTAAGGGCGTGGCCTTCGGTGCAGGGTTCCGCTTGACGGAAAGACTGAAACTGTGGATGCCATGGGCGTTAGCCCATGGAGCTTCACCTCCGGTTTTTTTTAAATTAATAAACCAGCAGATATGATGGCGAGACTAGATAATGATACCATAGCGGCTATTTCCACGCCTCTCGGCCAGGGGGGTATAGTGGTAGTGCGTATAAGCGGAACGGATGCGACCGGTATCGCGGACAGGATATTTGACTCAGCCGGCGGCAGTAAACCCTCTTCGTTTGCCAGTTACACGCTTAGGCGCGGATATATAAAAGCGCCTAAAACTGAGGAAATAATAGATGAAGTGCTTCTTACCGTCATGCGTGCTCCGAAGACATACACGGCTGAAGACGTGGTGGAGATAAACTGTCACGGCGGCACGATGCCTTCAAAAAGGGTGCTTGAAGTGTGTCTCGATGAAGGGGCGCGACTGGCGGAACCCGGAGAGTTTACCAAAAGGGCCTTTTTAAACGGCAGGATCGATCTTTCACAGGCCGAAGCGGTACTTGATATTATAAGATCCGAGACCGAAGCTTCCAGGAAAATAGCTCTCAGCCAGATGCGGGGCGAGTTTTCCGCCAGGATCCGCGTTCTCAGGGATTCGATGATAGGGATACTTTCTTCTATTGAGCTTGCGATAGATTTTTCGGACGAAGACGTGGAATTTGCCAAAACTAAAGAGATTATTAAACGGGTGGAGGATGTCCACTCTTCCATCAGCGAGATACTTGAAACTTCTGAAAAAGGCATAGTCTTGCGTGAAGGCGCAAGTGTCGTCATATGCGGCAGGCCCAACGTGGGTAAATCGAGTTTGATGAATGCACTCCTGAGGGATGAGAGGGTGATCGTCACCCCTGTTGCGGGTACGACAAGGGATATTATCGAAGAAGCGATAAACATCAGCGGCGTAAAGGTGCGTATCTCTGATACGGCCGGTATAATCGAGACGAAAGACAGAGTCGAGATAGAAGGCATCAAGCGTTCCAAACAAAAACTCGAATGCGCCGATATCGTGATTTTTATGCTGGATAACAGCCTTCCATTATCCGGGAAGGACAAGGATATATACGATGCGATTAAGGATAAAAGTGTCATAATCGCCGCGAACAAGTCGGATCTAAAGAGGCAGCTTGATATAGACGAAGTAAAAGCGTCTTTTTCCGCCGGCGAGGTTTTGGAAGTTTCCGCGCTTAAGAAGAAGGGACTTGGAAAACTTGAAAACGCCATAGCCGAAAAACTTTTTAAAGGAAAAGTAATAATACCGGAAGGCCCTATCGTGACGAATATGCGCCACAAGAAGCTTCTTGAGCGTGCCCGCACGGCGACGGGTAGGGCGATGGAGCTTGCCGGGAGTGAATATAACGGTGAACTGGTGGCAAGCGACCTTAATGAGGCGGTGCACCAGATGGGACTTATTATAGGCGAATCTATCGAAGATGATATCCTCCAGAGGATATTCCGCGGATTTTGCATAGGTAAATAAAGGGAGGCGTAATGGATAAAGAAAAAATAAAAAAAGCGGTAAAAGACATACTTAAAGCGATCGGGGAGGATCCTTCGAGAAGCGGACTTAAATATACCCCCCAAAGGGTAGCGGATATGTATGAGGATATACTGAGCGGCATGAAAAAAAACGCCGAAGATGATCTAAAAGTGGTTTTTGAGGAAGAACATGACGAGATCATACTTCTTAAAGACATTCCGCTGTATTCCATATGTGAGCATCATCTGGTCCCATTTATGGGGAGGGCGCATGTGGCATATATTCCTGATGGGAACAGGATCACGGGTCTGAGTAAAGTCGTCAGGGTCGTTGACACCCTTTCCAGGAGGCTTCAGCTGCAGGAAAGGCTTACTACCGAAATAGCTGGAGTCCTGATGAAAAAACTCAAGCCCAAAGGGGTTTTGGTGGTCATAGAGGCGGAACATCTCTGTATGAGCATGAGGGGCGTACGTAAACCCGGCGTAATCACTACCACAAGTGCGGTAAAAGGCATTTTTCGTACCAGCCAGAAGACCCGTTCGGAAGCCTTGTCACTTATAAGGCATTCCAGATGGTAAGGGCCCTCTTCTTTAGCGGCATAAGCAGAAAACCCTTTATTTTTTCAGTAGTCTATAATATAATTGGCTAATAAATTATATAGAAATATGCCCCTCAAAAGGCTTTAACAGACAAAAAAGATAGATTATAAGAATATGAATGATCATACCGATTTATGGTATTTTTTACATAACGATGTAGTCGTTAATACGTTTTTGGGATGGTTTGCCGCCCAGACCGTTAAGGTTATTATGGGCGTTATAAGGGAAAAACGCTTTAATTTTAAATGGTTTGTGGGTACCGGCGGTATGCCGAGTTCACATGTGGCAGGGGTGACAGCCATGGTCACAAGCGTAGGTCTCTACGAAGGAGTGGCGACGGCTCTGTTTGGAGTGACGCTTATGTTTACCATAGTGGTCATATGTGACGCCCAGGGTGTGAGGTGGTCTACGGGCAAGCAGGCAGAGATATTAAACAAGATAATGGACGATATCTACTGGAAGAAAAGGATCCAGGAAGACAGGCTGAAAGAACTTATAGGCCACACCCCGATGCAGGTAGTAGCGGGTATACTCGTCGGACTTATAGTCGCATTTGCGTTATATATTTTCTAAAAAGACAGGAGAGGATCCGTGCAAAGAAACGCCCCTGTTCTAATCATGATACTTATAGCGGTCTCTGTTATCACGGCGCTGTCGTTTTTCTCGATAAACAAGGCTTACCATGGACTCGAGGAGGCGGGCTACCTTGATAAATCTCAGCTGATTTATGACAGGGCCCAGGAATTTTTGGAGAGAAACGAGCGCGATAAAGCCATCAACGCTTTTGTGATGAACACTAAAGCGTATCCCACCTCCAGCTATACTAAGGAATCACTCAAGGCTTTGATATACATTTATCTTGACAGAGGCGATTATGAAAAGGCGGGGTATTATTACAGGTCGCTGGTGAATAATTTCCCCGAGACAGAGGATGCCGATAAGATACTCGCCAGGATCGAAGAGCTTAACATGGAGATGCTTAAGTCCCGGTCTCCGGATGAAGAGAGCGTTGACTATAAAGTCCGGGCGGGGGACACCCTTTACGGTATCGCGAAGAAGTTTAATACGACGGTGGAACTCATCAAGAAAACCAACAACCTTTCAAGCGATACTATACGTATGGGCCAGAACCTTAAGGTAAATATCTCGACGTTCTCCATCTTTATCGATAAATCCAGGAACACTTTAGTGCTCAAAAAGAATGAAGTGCCTTTTAAGACGTACAGGGTTGCGACGGGTGAGAATAATTCCACCCCGGTGGGCAGCTTCACCATCGTAGAGAAAATGATTAAGCCTCCATGGACGAAACCCGGTGTCGGTATAGTCATGCCCGACAGTCCCGAATATGAACTGGGTGAGAGGTGGATGGCTATTTCTGTTTCAGGATACGGTATTCACGGCACCAATGACGCTTCTTCCATAGGGAAACAATCGACTGCCGGATGCGTGCGTATGCACAACGGTGATGTTATCGAACTGTATGACATTGTTCCGGTAGGAACCCGGGTTGAGATAGTAAACGCCGAAGATGCTGTTATAAGACGGTAAACGATCAGCGGAAACGAATAAACATGGCTATTACCCTTGATTTCGAAAAACCTATAATAGAGCTCGAGACAAAGATCGAAGAGCTCAAGAAGTTTACCAGGGATGAACATATTGATCTTTCCGATGAGATAATCAGGCTCAATGAGAGGCTGGAGAAGCTCAGGAAAGAGGTATTTCATAACCTTACTTCCTGGCAGAAAGTGCAGCTTTCACGGCATCCGGACAGGCCCTATACGCTTAATTATATCGACATGATCACAGAAGATTTCATGGAGATCCATGGTGACCGCCATTTTTCTGACGATAAAGCCCTTATAGGGGGGCTGGCCAGGATCGGCGGACAGAAACTCATGATCCTGGGACATCAAAAAGGCCGTGAGACCAAAGAGAACCTTGAAAGGAATTTCGGTTGCGCTCACCCCGAGGGATACCGCAAAGCCATGCGTCTTATGAGAATGGCTGAAAAATATAATATACCGGTAGTTGCTTTTATAGATACCCCCGGCGCTTATCCCGGTATAGGCGCTGAGGAACGCGGGCAAGCCGAGGCGATAGCTTACAACCTTAGGGGAATGGCGGGGCTTAAAGTGCCCATACTCGTATTTGTCATCGGTGAGGGAGGTTCCGGCGGAGCCCTCGGAATAGGCATAGGGGATAGGATATTTGTCTTGGAGAACGCCTATTATTCCGTGATCTCACCGGAAGGCTGCGCCGCGATACTGTGGAGGGAGCCTTCAAAAGCCTCTGCTGCGGCTAAGTGCCTCAGGCTGACAGCGCCGGAACTGCTCGAGCTGGGTATAATCGACGGGATAATACCTGAGCCTCTCGGGGGTGCTCACAGAAATCCCGTTCTTGCGGCAAACGAGATAAAAAAGGTCATAGACAAAAACCTTAAAGAGCTCTCAAAGCTTTCGGAAGATGAACTTCTTGATGCCAGGTACAGAAAATACAGGAGTATCGGCGTATATGACGAGGGGTGATTTTAAAGACATGAAAACCACTATTGATAACGACAGTCATCTGCTCAAAGAAGTGAGTAAAAAACTCATAAGCACGCTTCGGGCGCATAAAGTCAGGGAAGATATTATCTTTGATATTCATGTAGGTTTTGAGGAAGCCCTTCGCAATGCCATGATACATGGGAACAAGCAGGATCCCGGCAAAAAAGTGGTTGTTGAGACGGATATTATAGAAAACGCCGTGGTGATATCGGTAGAAGACGAGGGAGAAGGGTTCGATCCGAAAAAACTGCCGGATCCCACGCTTGATGAGAACATTCTTAAGGAAGGCGGCCGCGGGGTCTATCTTATAAACCATCTTATGGACGAGGTCAAATATGAAAATGGCGGAAGAAGAGTTGTTATGATAAAATATTTTAATAAAAATGCCAACAAATGACGGAGGCAGGAGATGCAGATCAATCTGGAAAAGAAAGGCGAGGTATCGGTTTTTAAGGTCACCGGTGACATCGATATCGAAAGCGCACCTCAGGTAAAAAAGACCTTTGATAAAGCGATTACTTCAGCCAGTAAACAGGTCGTGATAAACCTGCAGGAAGTCAGTTACGTGGACAGCTCCGGGCTTGCCACGCTGGTTGAGATCCTGAAAAACATGCGCAGCCACGGAGGAAAGCTGAAACTGGCCAATCTTTCCGCCAAGGTAAAGGGGCTTTTTGAGATAACCAAACTGGATAAACTGTTTGATATCGCTCAAAGCGAAGAAGAAGCTATTAATTCTTTCTGATTTAGGGTAAACTAATAGCAATATTATTAGAAAAGAAAACTATGAAGAATCCGATAAGTGTCGTAGGAAGTATAGCGATCAGGCTCGTTAAGAGCATCACGGACATACTGGCGCTTTTGTGTAATACGATCATATGGATAATAATGGGGCCCCTTAAGGGCAAGGCGGCCAGCCGGCAGAGTATTTTCCAGCAGATGGTCTTTGCGGGAGTGCAGTCCGTTGTCATTGTCTTTTTCGTGTCGTTTTTTACCGGTATAGTCATAGCCATGCAGAGCGCCTATCAGCTTAAACAGCTGGGCGCGATAATTTACGTGGCTCCCATGGTCAGCATAAGTCTGGCCAGGGAACTGGGGCCGGTCTTCACCGCACTGGTTGTAACCGGCAGAGTCGGCTCGGCGATAACGGCGGAGCTGGGGACCATGAAAGTCTCCGAGCAGATCGAGGCCCTTGAGACTTTGGCGCTCGATCCCGTAAGGTTCCTTGTGGTGCCGCGCTTTTTAGCGCTTCTGGTGATGCTTCCGTGTCTTACGATCATGAGCGATATCGTCGGCATACTGGGCGGCCTTCTTGTCGGCGTGTTCAACCTTCAGATCAACCCCTACAGGTACATAACTTTTTCTTTTGATTTCATGACATGGAAGGACGTATGGACGGGTCTGGTGAAAAGCGGAGTATTTGCGGTTATAATTTCCATGGTGGCCTGCCACGTGGGGCTTGAGACGCGCGGCGGCGCCGAGGGCGTAGGAAGATCCACGACGCTGAGCGTCGTTATCAGTTTTATAATGATCATTGTTTTTGATTGTCTCTTGACGGGACTGTTTTATTTTTCAAACGTATAAATATTTCAGGAAAATATGGAAGAAAGAGAAGTTGTAGTAGAAGTCAAGGATCTGGTAAAAAAGTTCGGCGAAAGGACCGTTTTAAACGGGGTCGACCTCAAAGTATACAGGGGAGAGACCTTTGTTATCATGGGCGGCTCCGGCTGCGGTAAAAGCACGCTGCTGCGTCATATGATAGGAAGCCTCAAGGCCACCAGCGGAAGGGTTATCTTGCTTGGCGAGGATATCACGGATCTATACGACTCCCAGCTCGATGATGTCCGCAAGAAAATAGGAATGTCGTTTCAGTCTTCCGCGCTTTTCGATTCGATGACGGTAGCTGAAAACGTAAGCCTGGCGCTTAGGGAACACACGAAACTGGAAAGGAGCGTCATCGATATCGTGGTAAAGATGAAGCTCGAACTCGTGGGCCTGAGGGGCTTTGAGGACCTTATGCCCAGCGAGCTTTCCGGCGGTATGAGAAAAAGAGTGGGCCTGGCCCGGGCCATAGCGATGGATCCCGAGATAATTTTTTATGACGAGCCTACCGCGGGACTCGATCCTATCGTGGCGGCTGTGATAGACAAGCTTATAATAGATCTTTCCAAGAAAATGGCCATAACAAGCGTCGTGGTCACGCATGACATGAAGAGCGTAATGGCTATAGCGGACAGGATAGCCATGCTTTATGAAGGCAAAGTCCTCGAGACGGGGACGCCTTATGAGATACAGAATTCCGCAAACGAGATGGTCCAGCAGTTCATAAACGGCAACCATGACGGGCCGATACGGTTTTTCCAGCAGAAAGATGATTATCTGGAACACTTAACCCAGTAAAACGGTATAAAAAGGAGAGAAATCATGAGATTGTCCAACGAAATAAAAGCAGGTTTTGTTGTTGTGGTAGCGATCGCTATCGGGGTGTTCTTTTTTGCCAAGACCGCCACTTTCATGGCCCAGACGTATGACCTGAAGACGTTTTTCGGGTATGCGGGCAATCTCAAACCCGATGCGATAGTAAAACTTGCCGGGGTCGAAGTCGGGAGGGTGAAAACCATAGACTTTGTATATGATCCCGAGACAAGGGTGGAATGCCTGCTTGAATTAGACGTGAGCGCCAGGGTCCGGAAAGACTCCCTGGCTTATGTGGCTACCTCCGGGTTTGTGGGGGATGCGTACGTCGGCCTTACGTCGGGAAGTGCCGATGAGTTTATGGTCCCCGGAAGCACCGTGGAGAGCGAAGATCCTATCGAGATGCGCCTCTTAATGAAAAAAGCCGAGGATATTGCAAACAACCTTGACAGCATACTCGTCCAGATAAAGGGGGTTGTCACGGATAACCGGCAGAACATGGATAATATCGTGGTTAACCTCGAAAAGACTACGGAGAACTTCAAAGAGTTCAGCGAAGACGTCAAAAAGAATCCATGGAAGCTCCTTTTTAAACCCAAAGACTAGTATACGAAAGGACTGATATGAAAAAACTTTTGCTGTTATTAGTATGCCTCGCTTTGTCTATAGGCTTGACCAGCGCTTACGCGCTGGATGAAAAAGTTGTCGTCGTATCGCATGACGGGGACGTAAAAGTCATTCCTGCCGGCCAGGCACAGGCGATTGCGTGCCAGAACGGAATGCTGCTGAAAGAGGGCAGCCGCGTGATCACCGGCAAGGCTTCCTATGTCACGATAGCTTTTGATAAAGCCGGGCGCAATCTTGTGAAAATAAAAGAAAACACCGAAGTAGTCATAAAACTTGACGGCTCCGACAAGATAGAGCTTGTTGACGGCGTGGTCTTTGCTCTTTTGCAAAAACTTGACCGGGGCGAGACGTTCCGCGTGAGAACGCCCTGCGCGGTCTGCGGCGCAAGAGGAACGGCCTGGATGACGGAGACGAACGGCTTAGTCACATATGTAGGCGTTTTCGGAAGCAACGTCTTTGCAAGCGGTATCAATAAAGACGGCTCCGTTATGGAGAAGAAATACTGGGTGAAAAACGGATACCAGAGGATGATAGAGAAGTTCAAAGATCCGGGTGATGAAAAGAAGGTGCCTGAAGACACGCTTAAAAAATGGAAGAAAGAATTCGGCCTTGGGGAAAAAGGCAGGAAAGACAAGGAAAAAGGTTTCTGGGGCGGCACAAACTACCGCGAGAAGCAGATAAACACGCTCGAGGACCGTAAAAGCAGGGAAGAAGTAGAAGAAGAGCAAGAGGAGAAAGATAAACATAACCGTAAATACACCGGTTACGGATTTACTACGGGAACGTAACAGCGCGTAATGAGATTTGATATAAAGAAAATTCTGATCTTACTAGTGTATATCGCCTCGGTTATCTGGGGAGGATGCTCTTCTCATGCCGCGGAAGAGGCGGTCGTAGTTATCTCTTACGCGGGGGATGTAAAAGTAATCCCTCCTTCCAGCACGGAAAAGGTGGCGTGTAAACCGGGTATGATCCTCAAGGAAGGCACCCGTGTTGTTACGGGAAAAGAATCATACTTAAAGATAGCTTTCGACAGGTCCGAACGAAACGTTGTAAAAATAGAAGAAAACAGCGAAGTAGTCATAAAGCTTGACGGTGACGACAAGATAGAGCTTGTAGACGGAAAGGTTTTTGCTTCACTACAGGACATTAAAAAAGGCGAGACGTTTCGCATAAGGACTCCTTGCGCCACTTGCGGCGCAAGGGGCACAGGATGGCTTACCGAAACGGACGGATCGACAATGAATGTGTCTGTTTACGAAGGTACCGTCTTTGTGCGCGGCATGAATAAAGACGGTACTGTCATGGAGAAAGAGTATTTAGTCAAAGAAGGATTTCAGAGGAAAGTTAATATATTCAAACGCCCGGAAAAGCCGATAAAGATCCCGGAGCGGAAGTTCACGCAGATAAAAGACGGGGCTAGAGGCATAGTGGGGGTCAGACATCCGGCAAAGGAAGGGGCGAATCCCCTCGTAGATGTCCCCAGGGAACTGATTACAGAGGTCATCAAGGATACTGAGGGGCTTATTGGACTTCGCAGGGAGCCGGAAGAGCCGGCACTTAAAGAGATTGAGAAGCCGGAAGTTATAGAAGTCGACAGGACCGAGTTAATTGAGAGGATCGAAAGTTCAGGTGCCGTGACGGATAAACTGGAAAGAATAGAGACTTTTGAAAAACCGGAATTTTTTGAAAGGCCTGAAGTCTTCGGAAGGGACGAAAGGCCCGAAAAACCCGAAAGACCCGAAATGCCGCCGAGAGACGAAAGATTCAACAAAATAGAGAGGCCCCGGGTACTGGACTCTAATTTAAGGGATAAAATAAATACAAGGTAACGAGATAAAAAGAAGGGGGAGACAGGTGACTATAAAATATAATCGCATATTGAAGCTTCCCGTTATAATAACTCTGATTCTGGCAGTTTTTGTATTTTTCCCGGTACCAGAAGCTGTAGCTATTGACGAACAGATAACCGACAGGTACCCGTCGGCTACCGCGTCTCCCAAACAGAAGATAAAAGAAGCGGGAGAGGAATATGTATACGAACCTGAAACACGCACGAGTTTCACCGGTTATGTGGATATGCAGGGCGGGTACGACAATAACGTGGATCTTGACTCCCAGAGGAATAAGGACGGGTTTATCCAGACCACGGCTAACGTGGATATTGCGTATGAACAGACGGAAAACTTAAAACTAAGGACCGGTCTCGATCTTTTTAATTCCACCTATTTTAATTACAACAGAAACAATCTCTTAGACACTTCCCCGTACATCGGGTTTGATTACAAGTTTGCTCCGAATATAATCTCCAAGAACCGGATCATATTCGATTATTACTGGTTCCCGACGGAGGAGGAAGACACTTTTTATGGGCCCGCACTTTCGACGTCTCTGAGGCATTATTTCGCGAATAATTTTTTCCAGGAAGCCGGCTTTGAATACCTGTGGAGATGGTATACGAAGCAGAAGGTGGTCCTTTCCAACCTTTCAACGGGGTCCGATAAACGTTACGACAGCCGTTACAGGGTGCAGTATACCGTAGGATACTACTCGAACCGTTTTATCGCAAAACTCAGGAACGAGTTCAGCCAGAACAACTCCAACTATGAATACGAAAACTATTATGATTACTGGCGCTGGAGGGTTAAGCCGTCGGTAATGTTCTTTTTTACGGATAAGTTTTATACGGACGTTAGTTTGATTTACAGGTATACCGATTACAGCGATCGCCTGGCGACGGATAATGCCAGCGAGAAAGTTCACAATAACACTTATATAATTAACGCCTCGTTCTATTACGATATTACCAAGGATATTACCTGGGGCATTACGTATTCCTACAGCGAGAACCTTTCTAACGACCCGTATGAGAAATATTCCGGCAGCGTCGTGACCAGCGGTATTTATTACAGCTTTTAGCTTTATATAAACTTTGCAGTAGGATGAGCGCCTTGCCGGTATGTATGGGTTTTCAGTTATCCCTTTCACCGGGACCGACCGGCAAGCCGGCTAAATGAGAGATCCTGACTAAGAGCCGATGAATAAATTCGATAAAAATAGAATAACTTATTTTGCTTTAGGGGCTTTTTTAATAGCACTCTTTCTTTTCTTTTCCTATTCCAGGGTATTCGACGAGTTCGAGTACAGTACCCTTGACCTCAGGTACAGGCTCCGGCCTCCCCAGCCCGTCAGTAAAGACATAATAATCGTCGAGGTAGGAGACGATTCCATAGAAAAAATAGGCCAGTGGCCTTTTCCCCGTAATTACCACGCGCTTTTGACCAAAGCACTCAGTGTTTCCGGCGCGCGCACGATCGTTTTTGATATCTTTTTCAGCGAAGAAAAAGAGAAAGACGCGGATTTTGCGGAAGCCATCAAAGCATCCGGGAGGGTATACCTGCCTTATGTTTTTGAGCCGGACAGAAACCCATCCGATAGGACCTGCCTCCATGCCATTGGCTATGCCGCACCACTTATAGAAGTGCTGAAGAAGGAAGCCAAAGGCACGGGGTTTATAAACGTTGAGCCGGACATAGACGGGAAGATACGCCGTATACCTCCTTTTATCGAATATAAGGGTGAGTTTTACCCGCATTTAACGGTACTGGCCGCACTTAACAATCTTGGGTATTCGTTCAGTGACGTGCAGATAATTCCCGGCAAGAAAATAATAGTAAGCGGAAGTATGGTGATCCCTTTAGATGAAGACTCTTCTCTTTTAGTCGATTATCCGGCAGTCTGGGGCAAAGCTTTCCGTCATTATTCTTATGTGGATGTACTCCAGTCGTATCTTGCGGACATAACCGGGCAGGAACCGGTGTTGGACCTGAGTGTATTCAAGGACGCAGTGTGTTTTATCGGTATGACGGCGACCGCCTCTCCCGATGCGCACCCCTCGCCGCTGGAGCCGCTCTATGCGGGTATAGGGGTCCATACCAGCGTTTACAACAGTATAATCGAAAATATCTTCCTGCGCAGACTTAACAGATGGGGCAATCTCCTTATCCTTGTCTTTATGTGGTTTTTGACGGCCCACGTGACGGTGAGAAGCCGTAAGAGGTTTGCGCTCTTTTCCATCCTGCTTATTATGGCGGTATATATTATCCTGGCGGTACTTCTTTTCTGGCCGCTGGGCCTGTGGATAGACGTTTTCTATCCGCTTATCACGATGGCCGCGGTTTACGTTATTTTCACGTTTAAAAAATATATAGGTGAGATCCAGAAAAGGGAGATCATTGAAAAAGAGCTTGATATCGCCAAAGACATTCAGCAGAGCTTTCTGCCGTCAGAAGTGCCGACTGTCGGAGGCATGGATGTGAAAGTCGAGATGCTGACGGCGCGCCAGGTCGGCGGTGATCTTTATGACATAATCCAGCTGGATGATAAAAAACTGGGAGTCATGATAGGGGATGTTTCCGGAAAAGGCGTACCCGCGGCTCTTTATATGGCAAGGGTCGTAAGCGTCTTTAAAACTTTTGTAAGGGAAGGGGCGCCTTCTGTGGTCCTTAAAAAGGTCAATGAAAGGCTTGTAAGTGAAGCCGGCAGTAATCTTTTCGTGACTGTTACATACATGATCTTCGATTCTGAAAAGAATACCACCACCTTTTCCATCGGCGGACACCTGCCGACACTTCTTATTGAACCTGACGGGGGAGTGGAACTCTTGGACGTATCTGAAGGTATGCCGCTGGGTATGATAGAAGGCGATTTCGGTTCCGGCGAAAGAGAGTATAGACCGGGGAGCATCTTCGTCCTTTATACCGATGGTGTCACCGAGGCGATGAATATAAAAAACGAGATGTTCGGCGAGGAACGCCTGGTCGAGCTGGCCAGGAGTTTGAAAGGTTTCTCATCTGAAGACGTAGTCAAGGTTCTGCATAAAGCGGTTTTGGACTTTGCGGGAAAAGCAAAACAGCACGATGATATAACTGTAATGGCCATAAAGATTTAGAAAGAGGGAGGAGATGCAGCTAAAACTTGAAAGACTTAAGAATTTTACCCCCAGAAAGGGGCCGCTTCTTTTAATCATCATGGACGGTGTGGGGATGGGTAAGGAGGATGAGACCAACGGCGTGTACGTTGCCAAGACGCCGTGCCTGGATAAACTCTTTAAGAGTAAACTTTTCACTACACTCCAGGCTCACGGTACCGCGGTCGGCCTTCCCTCGGATGATGATATGGGGAACAGTGAAGTCGGACACAACGCTTTAGGTGCCGGAAGAGTGTTCGCGCAAGGAGCGAAACGGGTAAATGTGGCGATAAGAGACGGATCTATCTTTAAAAGCGATGTCTGGAAGAAACTCGTTTCAAGAGTCAAGGAAAAGGGAAGCACCTTTCACTTGATAGGACTTTTATCGGACGGCAACGTCCACTCTAATATCAAGCAGCTCTTCGACATGGTGAGGCGCCTTGCGGAAGAAGGAGTGAAGCGCGTGCGAATTCATGCGCTTTTAGACGGACGCGACGTGCCTGAGAAGTCCGCCCTCACTTATATAGACATGACGGAAGAAGTGCTTGATAAAGTGCGCAAAGATAAAGGTTATGATTACAGGATCGCTTCCGGCGGGGGACGCATGGTCACGACCATGGACAGGTATGAGGCTGACTGGTCAGTTGTAAAGCGGGGCTGGGATGCCCATGTCCTCGGCAAGGCGAGACAGTTTCCTTCCGCTGGCGCAGCCGTTCAGACATATTATGACGAGGATCCCGGTATGACGGATCAGTATATGGACTCTTTCGTTGTAGCCGAGGGTGGCGAACCCGTAGGCCGCATATTAGACGGCGATTCTGTTGTCTTTTTTAATTTTAGAGGCGACCGGGCTATTGAGATATCCCGGGCTTTTGAGGAGAAAGATTTTAAATTCTTTGACCGCGAAAGGTATCCCGATATTCTTTATGCGGGGATGCTGCAATATGACGAGGATACGCACATACCTAAGTATTATCTTGTTGAGCCGCCTGAGATTGATAAAACAGTGAGTGAATACTTATGCACCGCCGGAGTAAGGATGTTCGCTATCAGCGAGACGCAGAAGTTCGGGCATGTGACGTATTTCTGGAATGGGAACAAGTCCGGGTACGTTTGCAAGGAGCTTGAAGAATATTACGAAATACCGTCGGATAAAGTGCAGTTCGACAAGGCCCCGAAGATGAAAGCGCCTGAGATAACGGAGAAGACCACGGGACTCTTAAAAAGCGGGAAGTTCCGGTTCGGCAGGCTGAATTTCGCAAACGGGGATATGGTGGGGCATACTGCTGTAGTGCCGGCTATTATAAAGGCTATGGAGACGGTGGACTCCTGCGTCGAGAAACTTCTTGATGTAGTAAAAGCGCTTGATGGGATAGCAATAGTTACCGCTGATCACGGCAATTCAGAGGAGATGTTCACCTATAAAGAAGGCAAGAAAGTCGTTCCCAAGACGGCTCACACATTGAATCCGGTACCTTTTATCATATATGACCCCGGGTATGCGGGAGAATACAGTATGGCCGATATTCCCGAAAAAGGGCTTTCGAATGTGGCTGGGACTATCCTGAATCTTTTGGGGTACGAGAACGTCAAGGACTATGATCCACCCCTTATAACGTTTAATTAACTTGACTATAAAAGAGACAAGTACTAAAATTATTTTTTCAAAGTCTCGAAACCTTGCCGGAGTGGTGGAATTGGCAGACGCGCTGGACTCAAAATCCAGTGGGGTATCCCCCCATGTGGGTTCGACTCCCACCTCCGGCACCATGGTTCGACGCGCAAAAAAGCCTGTTCAAAAACAGGCTTTTTTGCTTGCTCACCATTTGTGCTCAGAGGAGTCGAACCATGATCCCGAGCAAGCTAAATATTCTGACGATAGGAAGAATATTTAGCGCGCCGAGGGACAATCTACACAGCTCTCGAACAGCGAAGCAGACCCACCTCCGGCACCACTATTAAAATTCGGACCTTTGGCCGGCGGTAATAGGTCAACCGCCGCCTTCGGCCCCTTCGGGCTGCTGGTAAACGCAGCCGAATTTTTTTGAGAGGGAACCGATGGTTCCCTCTCAACGCCCGCCTTCGGCGGGCTGCTCACCCTCCTTTATAGGTAAGACGGGTGTAAACCCATGGGGCTCCACTTTTTAACAAACACAAAAAACCCGATTTAGGTTGACACATATAAAAAAAAGAGGTAACTTAAATTCAAGAAGTGTTATGACTCCCTAGAAATGGACATTTTAAAGGGATGACCCATGAAAAGCAGATATTTCAGATAATAAGGGCAATACGCAACTCTGGATAGTGTATTGTCCTTTTTTTTATGAAGAGTTTATACGAGGCACAAAATCTATTGAAATAAGGAGAGAAAAATGAGGATTCAAAAAATATACAAGCTATTTTTAGGGATTTCTATAATAAGTCTGTTCGTATTATCTTTAATGATGCCTGAAGCTGCGGCAGTTGAGACCTACGACGTGATAAGATTTATTGCTCCGGTAGATGGGGATACATGGACTTATACGGGCGACGCGGAAATGACTGTGACCGTGGATGGCACAAAGAATATATCGGGAGTGCCGGTGACATGTTACAGTTATAACGGCGGCCAGGCGGGAGGAGAAGAGGACGGCTCGGAGGAATATCAGATTATTGACCTAGAGGGTATAAACAGTTATGGTGTCGGGGCCCGGGATGATAACGGAGACTGGCTGGAGATGATTTTTGACGCGCCGCTTTCAATAGCGCCGAGATATGTAGAGTTAGGAGAGACTTATTACGGCAGCACGACTTATACGATATTTACGTATAAAATCCAGATAACTTCCAGTTTTACGGTTGATGAAGTGGAGGATGTCACTCTTCCCTCCGGAGTTGCCTACAAAGACGCATTAAAAGTTACAATGACACTTCATATGGAGAACTCTCTTCTTGGAATAAATGAGACTTCAGGATACGAAAGCTGGAATGTAAGCGGTCTGGGGCCGGTTAAAGTCGTAAATACTATACTTCCGGCGGAACCCGAAGAGTCATACCTTGAAAGTGCTACAGTGCATCACGATTCCGGATATAAGAAGGCGGAGGTGTTTTCCGCACCTGACGGGGAAGGGTATTTTTATTATCAGTATCGTGATGAGGATTATAATGGCCAGGGTTTCGGCAGAGTAAGCAGGAAACAGAGACCGGATACGAGCTATACAACATTCGAGGGCTATTATGAAAGAGCCGGTTCTAACCTTGACGGGTACCTTGAGAAAAACGGCGGGAAGATAGCTGATGAAGACAGCATCCTTATGCAGGGTTCTCATGCGGTTAAGGTAACCCCTAAACTTAACTCTTCAGACGTAAGATATGAAATACCGAATTATGCCGATTATGCGGGAGAGACTGTGACTTTTTCATGCTGGGTGCGTTCCTCGGGAGAAAGAGCGGCATGTATTGAAATAAGGGACGGTTCGACTATCACCAGATCCGAGAGGCATTCCGGTAGCGGCGGATGGGAGCTTCTTACAATCACGCATACGGTAGCTAATGACCCGGCATATTTAAGGCTTAGATTTATTCCGGATAAAAGAGACGGGGATGATATCGCTTATTTTGACAATGCGATGTTCGGCAAGCCTTCTCTTCCGGGTAAGAACCTTCTTTTTAACAACGATTTTGAGTATTGGCATACGGCAGATGCGGACCAGGCGAAATATGTCAAAGAATATAATGAAAACGGTCTTATCGTAAAGTCCAGTGAGTATTATTCAGACGGTACGCTGTTTCGCCAGACGCTTTTTGATGGTTATTATGACGGTTCCCCTTCGGGGCTCGACGGCTGGGAAGTTGCCAACGGGGGCAGCTTGGATGATGAAACTGCCACCGTGAGATCCGAGTCTCATTCCGCAGAAGTGGCAGCGGACCTGGTATCTTCAGACTTAAGATACGAAGTTTTGCACTACACGGATTATGCAGGCGCAGAAATCACTTTTTCGTGCTGGGTGTATTCCGAGGCGGCAAATTCAGCTCTTATCGAAGTAAGAGACGGCTCAAGCGTTACAAGATCCGCGTATCATTCGGGTTCCGGCGCCTGGGAGCTTCTCACAGTCACTCATACCGTCTCAGGATCTCCCGATTATCTAAGGTTTAGACTCATCCCTGATAAAAACGACGGGAATGATCCCGCCTGTTTTGATGATGCGGCATTCGAAAGAAGCGCCGATCCTGGAAACGACCTCTTTTTAAACAGCGGTTTTGAACACTGGTATGCTCCGGGTGATGATCAAGCCAGATACGTTACCGAGCGTGGGGCGGGCGGCGCTTTTATCAGTAGATGCGAATATTATTCCGACGGCACGCTTCATAAGCAAACATGCGACGAGGGTGAAGCTGTTTACTCCTGGTATGCGCCCAGCGGCAGGATGCACACTAAAGAGCTGCTTCTTGAGAACGGTGACCCCGCGGGGACGATATACGAGTATAGCGATGAAGACTGGAACTGCAGTAATTACGGCAGATTGATCAAAAAGACTGGGCCCAGCGGGACATATACGGTATTTGAAAATTATTTTGATTGCACCCGTTTTGGACTTGATGGATGGGAGATTGGAAACTTTGCTTCTTTCGCGGATGAGACTTCTACGGTGAGAGGAGGTTCGCATTCTACTAAAGTCAATGCTACGCTCACTTGTTCAGATATGAGATATGAAGGGGCAAACTATATGGATTATGCAGGTGAGGAAATCACTTTTTCGTGCTGGGTGTATTCCGAGGCGGCAAATTCAGCTCTTATCGAAGTAAGAGACGGCTCAAGCGTTACAAGATCCGCGTATCATTCGGGTTCCGGCGCCTGGGAGCTTCTCACAGTCACTCATACCGTCTCAGGATCTCCCGATTATCTAAGGTTTAGACTCATCCCTGATAAAAACGATGGGAATGATTCCGCCTATTTTGATGATGCGACTTTTGAGCGAAGCGCCGATCCCGGGAATAACCTCCTTTTCAACAGCGGCTTTGAGCATTGGCGCGCTCCGGCGACCGACCAGGCGAGATACGTAAAAGAGTATGCAGCGGACGATACTTTGCTTGAAACGTACGAATACTATTCTGACGGTACGCTGTATGAGTATTTGAATTTTGGGCCCAGTTCGCTGGTTTTAGAGGAGGGATTACAGTTTAATGAGGTAGCTGATCCCCCCTTACCGGAAAGCGTGGAGTATTTCTATGGGAGGATAGACGAGCTTAAAGCTGTTTCGGATGGACGCGGTGTCACAATTGCAATACTTGATACGGGGTTAGATACAGGCCGCCTTGATATTGATGTCATCGGCGGATTTGATTTTGCAGGGGAAAACTGCTTTGACGGATTTTCCGATAGCGATTATACCGACTTTATAGGGCACGGCACTTTTACAGCCAGTGTCATTAAAGGTGAAGATGCGAGGGGAGTTGCCCCGGAGGCCGATATTCTTTCGGTTAAGGTGTTTGATAACCAGGGTGGGACGACTTCAGGCATTGTCGCCCGGGCGATCCGTTACGCGGCGGATATGGGCGCAAAAATCATAGCGATGCCGTTCAGTCTACTTCCGATAAACGGCCAGGTTGAAAGTGCTATTGACTATGCTACCGGCAAAGGCGCTATATTAATAGCTTCAGCAGGCAACGAGGGAAGTGAAGTAGAGGATACAAGCCTTGCGGCAAATGGTAAAGTTATCACGGTAGGCGCAGCTGATAATAACGGAAAAATGTCGGCGTGGAGCAATTACGGAAGTGAACTGGACCTTCTGGCGCCCTGGGATGTTGTGACCCTGGAAGAGGGAGGGGCGGGGACTTCTTTCTCGGCGGCCTTTGTAGCCGGTCTTACGGCGCTCATGCTTTCTGAGAATCCGGATATGACTGAGGAAGACGTGATTGAAGAACTCAAGGCTCTTACATCTGGCTTTGATATGGGAGGCGCAGAAGAAATCAAAGGCGCCGCTTATAATGACGTCATCTCCATGCAGGAAGCAGAAAGCAAAAACCGCACTGACTTTACCGGGTATTCGCCGGAGATGGATATTTATGTCGCGCCCGGCGCCGAGCATTAACCCTATCGGTTATTATCTATTCTGAAAAATTCCTGGGGATAAGACCAAAAACTATTGACATCGTTTTATGGCGATGTTATATTTGTTTTTCAGCAGACACCAAGTGGGGCTGTAGCTCAGCTGGGAGAGCGCGTGCATGGCATGCATGAGGTCAGGGGTTCGATCCCCCTCAGCTCCACCATCCTTCGACGCGCCAAAAAACCTCTTAGGTTATACTGGAAAGGTTTTTTGGCTTGCTCAGGATGTGGTGAGCAAGGCTCTCGACTACGCTCAGGCCGCGCCGAACCACAATAATACCGGCTATGTGGTATGTATATATACTAAAATGTGCAGACAGCACGCTTTACACAGGCGTTAATATCGATATTTCCCGACGAGTAAAGCGGCATAACGCGAGAATAGGCGGCACTTATACCCGAACTCGTGTGCCCGTTGCTTTGGCTTACTCTGAAGAATGTCCCAGTTATTCGGCAGCTCTTAAACGTGAAGCTCAGATCAAACGTTGGACAAAAAAGAAGAAGCTTGCGTTAATAGCTGGCGATGTCTCTTATCTGCACGAATTGAGCAAATCCTGCGATTAATTTCAAGTCTAAGGCAGAAACTCTTCCTCAAGTGCGGAAAGCGCTTCTTGCAGGAAATCCGTCAAAAGCTTCTCCTTTTTATCCAGACTCTCTCCGCCCGGTTTTGCAGAAAGCTGAAAAGTGAACGCGGAGTTTCTCCTTTTCACGATAGAGTCAAGTACGTTTATTATCCTGAACTCTAAAAGGTCAGCTACATATCTTCGGTTTATCCTGTAACTGTAAAACATAAGTATTTTACTGCCGTTTTTTTGCGCAAGTATTTTTTTGAGCGGAACACGAGGGCTTTTTTCATCGTTTAGGATTATCATTTCATCCCCCAGGCTTTTAAACGACCAGCCGGATCCGACCCAGCATAGCTGAGGAGCGTGGGGAGTTTTGTCTTTTTTTGTGTATTCAAAATAAGCGAGATACAACTCGACTTTTTCGCCCTCCTTGTTTTTATACTCGCGGATCAGTATATCATCCGCTCCGAGATAAGTCGCCAGGTAATCTGAGCTGGTTTGTTCTTTGCCCTGCCACTCGCCGAGCTCGAAAGGAAAATATAAAAATGCTTTTCTAAGAGGAACAGGCTTACCCTCCGGAATAAAATTAATGTACAAAATAGAGGCAATCAGGATCAGCCATGATGCGAGTATGATTATAGTTTTTGAGAGTTTCATTAAGTCTTCCTCGATAAAAGGTCGTTTATCGTAAAAAGTATTAAAAAGCCTATTATAAGAACCACTATGCCGGTCGTGTCATGGATGGAGGGGAGAATTTCCTGAAGGTTACGCATGTAAGCGATATACGCCGTTGAGACCAGTCTTACCGTATTCATGAGGACCGCTAGGATTATACTCGATATAAAAAGAAGCACTCTATTCTTAATATTTTTCTGAAATATATATCCCAGGGCTAATGATATCGCCATGAACACTATAAGACTTCTTAAGCCGCTGCAGGGGGTTGCAACTACCAGTTTGCAGGAAGGGAGGTTTATTATGTTCCCTTCGCGCATAGCGCTGATACCGAAAAGTTTTATGAAGAAAAAAGCCAGGCGTGTACTGAACAGCCTCAGGTGAAACGTGATCGTTGTGTACACAAGCTGAGGCAGGGGTATCATAAAAACAAGATACGATATGGAAAAGGCGGTTTTTTTTGCCATTTCCCTGCCTGCCTGGGCGTAGACAAGGCCGAATAACACTATCAACATGGAAAAGCATTGCAGGAAGAACTGGTATCCCATCCTTGCTGAGATGTACAGGATCACGCCGGAGAGAATAAACAAGACGCCTGAAGCCGAAGGAGAAATCCGTGTGTTTTTCAAGCTTTCCCTGTTCCTCCATAGGAAATAGATCGAAAGAATGGGGATAAAGAACCCGTGAGAATAATCCTCAACTGTCATCCATTCTGTAACAAGCTCGGGGAATAGAGGCAGATACAACAGGGTAAAGAGGACTATATTTGTGGCAAGCTGGACATAACCCATTTGGTGTTAGTATATACTTAAGTGCGGGCAAAGGCAAATTCTCCGGTTTTGTGACGCAAACATGGTTTCTGGGTCAGGAAATTTTTGATTTTTAATATTTGAAAGAGTATACTCCTTATAATGACGCATAAGCTAATAATATTAGTTTTATTTCTATCACCCCTTTTTACTGTCTCTTTAGGTGCAGACGAAGATACGGATCTTAAGGAATATATCGAGGACAAACTGGTAATAGCCAGATCCTATTACCAGCAGGGTTTTGCCGCTGGCCGGGATCCGGTATATTTTGACCGCGCAATAGAGGAATATACGAATATACTGAAAACAGATCCCTGGAACAAAGAGGCAATAGTCGGCATGGCGGACATATATACCTCGAGAAAGAATTATGACGAGGCTGAAAGATTATACAGGCAATCGATCAAATTAGACCCCTGGAACGTGGATTATCATCTAAAGCTGGGATTTCACTATATCGCCAGAGATTTAAGAGAAGAGGCGCTCGAAGAGGCGAACTGGGTGATCGAGTATGACCCGGAAAACGTAAGAGCACGCCTCTTAAGAGGTATTGTATATGAAAAAACGAGAGATCCGGCGGACGCGATAGACGAGTATCTCTATGCGATCAGGCATTTCGAGGCCGAAGGCAAAATTGCCTTTGAGATAGACGCGCGTTTAAGACTCGGCGCTCTGTACCTAAAAGAAAAGCTGATATTTGATGGAGTAGAGCAGTATGAAGAAGTGGTTAAGATCGAACCAAGGTTTATAAGAGGGTATCTGGAGCTGGCGAATGTTTATTATCGCCTGGGCCGTATAGATAAAGCGATTTCCACGCTTAAATTGCTGCTCAGGCATGGGGAGAGAGTTCCACAAGCGCATGTGATGCTCGCGCTTATATATTTCTATAGCGGCGATTATGATGCCTCTTTTGCTTATTTTAAGAAGGCGGAGGCTTTTGGGGTCAGCTTTGGGGGCGAGCTTCTGGAGACGTTTAATAAGGTTAAAAGGGCCAAGGAAGAAAGCGTTAGAGCCGGGGAGCAAGAATAAAGCCGATGGATAAAATGTCTAAAAAAGGAATCCTATCAATAATCGCGGTTCTAGCCGTAGTCAGTATACTATTTTTGTTCATAAGACTCTTCTTCTGGCCCCAGAGCAAAAAACCCAATATTCTTCTTATTACAACCCAGTCGTTAAGACCCAGCCACTTAAGCTGTTACGGTTACAGGCGTTTTAAGACCGGAGCTATTGATAATCTGGCAGGCGAGGGGCTCGTATTTGAGAATTCTTACTGCGACGTACCCGTCCCTGTTTACGGTTATGCCTCAATCCTGAGCGGCAAGACCGGTTCCTCAGCGATATCAAGGCAAGGAGACAGTATCTATCTTAATATTTCAAGTAAGTTCTTAAGTGAGTACCTCCAGGAAAGCGGCTATGAAACGGTAGCCCTTACCGCTAACCCTGAACTCTCGAAAGCCATGGGTTTTGGAAAAGGATTTAATACGTTCCAGAATATAGGGGCGTCTCTGCCGAGGGCCGGTTTTCCTTTTGCCAGCAAAAAAGTCACTGAGGAAACCCTGGAAAATCTAAAAAAGTTTAGAAAAGGGAAAAAACCCGTTTTCCTGTGGGCAGATTACGCTATACCGCGGTTCCCTTACATCGTGCCCAGTTATTTTCTGGAGGCGGAGAATGATTTTGCCTATGATAGACAAGTAGTCTTCCTGGATAGTGAAATATCAAAGCTGATGGCAGGTGTTAAAAAACTCGGCCTGGACAATAATACCATAGTTATATTCACCGCGACGAACGGGGAAGCTCTTGGCGAACACGAAGAGCCGACCCACGGTGTGTTCTTGTATGATGCGACCGTAAAAACCCCGCTTATTATAAGATTTCCAAAGGATTTTTTTAAAGGAAATAGAATAAAAAAAGCTGTTTCTAATATCGACATCACTCCTACTGTTTTAGATATTCTCGGGATAGATAGTACGGAAGGCGGGTTTGACGGGATAAGCCTTCTTGACAGGCTTGAAGAGAGAAGAAGAGGTTCGGAAGACGTCTATCTTGAGTCCTTGGTCGGTTATTATGAATTCGGATGGAGCCCGCTTGTCGGGATAGTCTCAGACGGCTATAAATATATCCAGGCGCCTGAGCCTGAGCTTTATGATCTGGCAAAAGACCCTCATGAACTTAAAAATATAGCATCTTTTGATGAAGAAAAAGCCGAAGAGTTAAAAAATAAACTGTTTAAATACATCACCGAGAAAAGACCCCAGCTTCTTAGTATGGTGGACAGGGGAGAAGACCCCAAAGAGAGGGCAGGGGTGCTTAAGCCTTATCTACTGGCCATGTATTTCGGCAATGTCAATGTAGAGTGGCTCATAAGTATTTACAGGAATCTCCTGGCCATGGATCCGGATAATAAGACGTTCAAGTATGTTCTGGCAAAACTTTTCATGCGCGTTAATAAACCACACCTGGCGGAGTATTATCTGGAAGAGATCACTGCCGCAAGCCCCGATTCCAACCAGGCGTGGGAACTTCTGGGGATGGCGTATGCCCAGCAGAAGGAGGGCGACAATGCCGTTGAGTGTTACGAAAAGGCGATTGCCATTATTTATGATATGCCGGTCTCTTTGAATAATCTTGCGTGGGCATACGCGCAAAAAGGCGTAAAGCTGGAGGAAGCTCTTAAATACGCACAGCGGGCGAACGAGCTTTTGCCCAATCAGCCCAAGATGATGGACACGCTTGCAGAAGTTTATTTTAAAATGGGGGATAAAGAGGAAGCCCTTGAAATAATTAGAAAAGCCGCGTCACTCGATCCACAGTCAGAATATCTTCAGAAAAGGTTAGGAGAAATAGAGGGGTTTATTTCTTCATAAGGAATCTTGTTACTGCCGCCCCTCGCTAATCCTTAACAAAAGCCAGCTGTTGCGCTTTAGGAGAAGGGTGATAGTTGATAACAAATATAAACAAACCTGATTATATCGTATGATATTTATGAATATGTCTTGAGGAAGAAAAGTTATTATGTTATATTATGCCTTCAGAAGGGGTATTAACCTTATATCTTTTTACATTTAGTATAATGGAAGCATACAATTTCAACGAAATCGAAAAAAAGTGGCAAAAGAGATGGAGGAAAGAAGGCCTTTTTAAGGTTGACGTAAAAGATTACGCCAACAAGTTTTACTGTCTTATGATGTTCCCGTATCCTTCAGCCGGACTTCATGTGGGCCATGGACGCAATTATATCATTGGGGATGTAGTGGCCAGATACAAGATGATGAGAGGATTTAATGTCCTTACTCCCATGGGCTGGGATGCGTTTGGCCTGCCGGCGGAAAACGCCGCTATCAAAAACGGTATTCATCCAAAAAAATCCACTTTAAACAATATAGCTCTTATGAAAAGGCAGCTTGATTCCTGGGGGGTTGAATACGACTGGGACCGGGAAGTAACCTCATGCCTGCCTGATTATTACAAATGGACGCAGTGGATATTCCTTAAGCTTTATGAAAAAGGCCTTGTTTACAGAAAAAAAGCCTTTGTTAACTGGTGCCCTTCCTGCAGTACTGTTCTTGCTAATGAGCAGGTTGTTAGCGGCAGCTGCGAAAGATGCGATACCCAGGTTGAGCAGAAGGAACTTGAGCAGTGGTTTTTCGGGATCACCTCTTACGCGGAACGACTTTTAAACGACTTGGGTAAGCTGGACGAGTGGCCCGAGAAGGTAAAGACTATGCAGCGCAACTGGATAGGTCGCTCGGAAGGGGTTAATATAGACTTTCCGATTGCCGGTTCCGATGAAAAGCTTACCTGCTTCACTACGCGCGTTGATACTATTTATGGATGCACTTATATGGTGCTTGCCCCTGAACATCCAATGGTCGATGAGCTTATAGAGAAGAGTCCGGATAAAGCTAAAATTAAGAAATTTGTCCAAGGAGTCCGCAGTCAGTCTATGCTGAGCCGCCTCCAGGCCCAGGAGGAGAAAAAAGGTATTTTTACCGGCAAATACGTGATAAACCAGGTGAATGGCAGGAAGATCCCGCTTTGGATAGCCGATTATGTGCTTATGGAGTATGGTACTGGCGCCGTAATGGCCGTGCCGGCGCACGACCAGAGGGACTTCGAGTTCGCAACAAAATATGATCTGCCTATAGAAATTGTAATAGATAATCCTTCAGAGCACCTTGAAGCAGGTAAATTGACCGAAGCTTATGAGGATGAAGGTGTTCTAATTTCTTCCGGGCCTTTTGACGGCGTGAAGAACACTCTTGCCATGGGAAAAATAGCCGATTACATGGAAAAAAAAGGTATCGGCAAAAGAGCCATCCACTATAAACTGCGGGACTGGCTTATCTCAAGACAGAGGTACTGGGGCGCACCTATCCCCATGGTTTACTGCGGGGTTTGCGGTGTTGTGCCTGTTCCAGAGGAAGAGCTTCCCGTTCTTCTTCCGGAAGGCGCCCAGTTCAGGCCTACGGGCGAGTCGCCTTTAAAAGATGCGCCGGAATTCGTAAACGCGAAATGTCCCTCCTGCGGCGGTCAGGCAAGGCGCGAGATCGACACGATGGATACCTTTGTTGACTCCAGCTGGTATTACTTGAGGTATATCTCCCCAAAAACAGAAGATAAACCGTTCGTGACGGAAGACGTCAACAGGTGGCTTCCGGTAGACCAGTATATAGGCGGCGTGGAACACGCGATACTCCACCTTCTATATTCAAGGTTTATAACGAAAGTGTTTTTTGACATGGGTCTTGTCGCGTTCGATGAGCCGTTCCAGAGGCTTTTTACTCAAGGGATGATAATTAAAAATGGCGCCAAAATGTCCAAATCCAAAGGTAATGTCGTAAGCCCTGACGCCCTTATAGAAAAATATGGAGCAGATACGGTTCGCCTCTATACGCTTTTTATTGGACCTCCCGAGAAGGACGCCGAGTGGTCCGATAGAGGCGTCGAGGGCGCGTATAGATTTTTAAGGCGGGTATGGAATCTTCTGGATATAGTCAAAGATGCTCCTCAGTCCGCGAAGGATAAAGGGAGTGAAGAGGACCTCATCAGAAAGATGCACCAGACTATAAAGAAGGTTACCGAAGACGTTGATGAGGAATTTCATTTTAATACGGCTATTAGCGCCGTTATGGAGCTGGTTAACCAGGCGTACGCTTCGCTTGGCGAGAAGGGCGAGGTGCCTTACGGGAAGGACTGCGTCCGTGAAGTACTGGGCAATATAACGCTTCTTTTGGCGCCTTTTGTTCCTCATATAGCCGAAGAGATGAGGGAAAGGATGGGTGAGAAAGGAAGCATTTTCAGCTGCACCTGGCCGGCTTTTAAGGAAGAGATGCTGGAAGCCGATACTGTTGTCGTCCCCGTGCAGGTGAACGGCAAACTGCGAGGCACTATCGAGATGCCCCGGGGTCTTGAAGAAGAAAAAGTAAAAAAAATCATCCTCGATGACGAAAAGATAAAAGAGTTCTTAGGCGACAAAGATATCCGCAAATGGATAATCTTGCCGAATAAACTGGTCAATATAGTCATATAAGTTCTAAAAAATAGAAGAGAAAATATTTATCTATGAAAAAACTGATTTGGGTATTGTTTGCGCTGAGTATTTTCTCTTGCGGCGTTGCCTTTTCAGAAGACCTTGCCATAAAGCGCGCGGAAGAATACCAATCAAAGATCCCTGTCTCTTTAGTTAAAAGAATCACACTTCCGAAAGGGTATCACGAAGGCCTTTTCTTTGACGATAGATTCATCTGGGTAAGTAACGGCGAGGGGAAGAACACCTGGCTTATAGACCCGGCTACCGGCAGCATAGCCTCAGAGATAACATCCCCCGGAAGTTTTACCGAAGGGATAGTCGCCTCCGGCGACGGCACTTTCTGGGTAACGGATTGGCTTGATAAGAAGCTGTACAGGACAACTCTCGAGAACGGTAAGATGATCATCAAGCACGCAATAGACCTTGCGCCCGCTCATCCCGCGGGTCTTGTATGGACGGGCAGGAGACTTTTTGTCGTTACCTGGACAAGGGGGCTGGGGACGAAGTTTCACCTGCTTGAATTTGACGAGAAAGGAAACCTTCTGGGAAAGATCCGTATTAAACGGATACATGAACCGGCTCACCTGGGGTGGGACGGGAAGCACCTTTGGATTACAAGCTGGTATAACCAGTTGGTTTACAAAATAGACACAGACAAGTTTAAGATTTTAGGGTCCTTCAAGTCTCCTGCGCCGGATACAACCGGGATAACGTGGGACGGCAGATATTTTTGGGTTACCGGTACTCACGCAGACTTGTACCAGCTGGAGGTGGGCAGATCCGATTAAAAACAACTTTTTTATACTTATTTATTTGATATTTAATAAAAATAAAGTTGACAAAAAGTTAAATAAGGTAAATAATAGACTTGTAATAGAAGAGATTAAAAGGGGAGAAGATGCGGTTTACCATTCAGGAAAAAATAGCGCTTATCATCCTTGCGATATTATTATGCATAGGTTCGGCTGTTCTTTATTCGAAAGAAGCCCGCCCTTATTGCCGGATTATTATTGAAGAAAACGGCATAAGGGAAGAGTTTACGCTCAAGGAAATAGAGGCGCGTCTTAAAGAGCGCCGAAAAATCGACATTAATACCGCCGCATGTAAAGAGATCACGGCAATCGACGGTATCGGTGAAGTTCTTGCCGGAAGGATAGTCCGGTATCGGGATACTCATGGAGCTTTTTATAGCGAGAAGGACCTCTTAAAAGTAGAAGGTATAGGGCAAAAGAAATTCGAGAAAATCAGAGAGTATGTGAGATTTTAAATAGTTGTGGAGGGGAAAATAGATTTATGAAACGTCCTTTGCTGGTACCAATAGCTGGTTTTCTTATCGGCATAATTGCCGCCGAATCAAGCGGGAGCTTGGGCCTTATGGAGGGTATTTGGATTACTATTCTCGGTGCGGCGGCTTTTCTGATTTTTCTTTTTATCAGAAAGAATAAGACTTTTTATTTTTTTCTGTGCCTTTTGTTTTTTCTTCTTGGCGTTTTCAGATATTCCAGCAGCTTTACACTGGAGGAAAACGGTATATCAAACTTTGTTACGGAAGCGCAAAAAGAGGCCCTCCTTTTCGGGACTGTAGCAAAAGAACCCGAACGGAAGGGTATCTCATATCTGTCGCGTCTTGTCTTTCCCTTAGAAGTGGAACGCGTTCTCATGGGAGACAGAGAGGAGCCTACAGGCGGGCTTATCCAGGTGAACCTGTACAAACCTCAAGAGGAGCCTCGCATAGGCGATAGATTGATTATCGGAGGCAAGCTCTCTCTTGCGGAAGGATCGAATAACCCGGCCGGGTTTGATTACAGGAAATATTTAAGACGTAAAGGTATAAATGCGGTTTTGTCCTCTTCCGGGAAAGATTATTATCTGAAAGTGGGCGAAAAAAAGGGAGGCGCGCTTCGAATCCGCCGTTTTTTAAGCGTGCTCAGAAATAATTCGGACCAGGCTATCAAAAAATATCTTTCACCTGGGGCAAGCGCTTTTACCAGAAGCGTTATCCTGGGTTTAAGATCGGATATCAGCGACGAGGTTAACGATACATTTGTCAAGACCGGTACCATGCATATACTGGCCGTAAGCGGTCTTCATATAGGGCTGGTAGCTCTTATCATCATGGGAGTGTTACGGTTTGTGCGATGTCCCAGGAGTTTTGGACATTTTTTAGTGATCATCGGTATCTTCGCCTTCAGCATCTTTACAGGGAGCCGTCCTTCCTCCATGCGTGCCGCTATCATGGGAGCGTTTCTTCTTATCAGCATGTTACTTGGCCGCAAAAGCGATATTGTAAGCGCTCTCAGCCTTTCAGCGTTTTTAATAATGTTCTTTTATCCCGCCCAGATTTTTGACGGAGGATTCGTACTTTCATATATGGCGGTTCTTTCCATTATCTATATTGTGCCTCTTACCGATACTTTTTTTGGTTTAAAACCCCCTGTCTTTGGCGAGAGAAAAACCCTTCGCGCTAAAAAATATCTGGCTAAATCGATTTCGCTATCACTTGCTGTGTGGATAGGGATGATGCCGGTTATTGCTTCATATTTCCGCATAGTAACGCCTTCGGTAGTTCTTTCGAATCTTCTGGCAGTTCCGGTGCTTTTTATAGTGGTGATACTGGGCTTTTGCCTGATCGTGACCGGATCTGTAGGGTTTCTTGCACCTCTTGCCGGTTTTATAGCGGACATTTTAGATCTTGTCATACCTTTTTTTATTAAAGCAATGCAGCTGGTTACAAAAATTCCTTTTTCGCATATAAGGGTATCGGCACCATCAGTTGGACTGGTAGTCTTTTTTTATGTGGTATTGATCATCTCTTTTCTGTATTTTCATAAAAATAATAAAAAAAGCGTTCTTTTAATATCAGCACTTTTCGTGTTTAACCTTTTTGTGTGGAATGAGGCAGCCCACAGGCCGCCGGATTCAACGCGTATCACGTTTTTTGATACGGGTAAGGCCGACGCCTCTTTGATGGAGTTTCCTGACGGGAGCGTTATGCTTATTGACGGCGCCTCGGGCGGCATGGTTAAGGGCATGGATGCGGGTTATTGTATTTTAGCGCCGTACCTTTGGCAGAAGGGGATAAGGCGTATAGATTGCGTTCTTCTTACTCATGCACATGAGGATCATATAGGGGGGCTCGCATATATACTGAAAAATTTTGATGTAGGAACTTTTATTGATGGAGGGGAAGTAGAAGAGGACGGATTTGAGAAGCGGCTTTACAAAGAGATACAGAGGTGCGTTAAAAAAAGAAATATACGTTATGTGAGGGTAAAAAGAGGAGATGTCATAAAGGGATTTCCGCATATGGACCTTTTTGTACTTAATCCGGACAATAAAAGTGGTTTTAAAGACTTAAATAATAGGTCAGTTGTCTTAAAGGCTGTTACCAAAGGCGGTAACAGCCTTCTTTTTTGCGCGGATGCCGAAGCAGAAGCCATAAAAGAGATGCTTAAGTTTGGTTCTTTTCTCCAAGCGGATATTCTGAAAGCTCCCCATCATGGTGCGGGATTGGGGGATATGTATGTAATAGAGGAGTTTTTAAGTCAGGGAAAGTATCCTTTCTGTGTAGTTACAAATTATGATGCGCTTCATCTGAACAAAGAACTCGTAAAGATATTTGATAGGGAAAAAGCAGATATGTATGTAACAGGAGAGAAGGGCGCGATCATTGCCCAAGAGGAGGATGATGGGTTTAAGATTTTTTCTTATAAGAAGACTAAGTCTTAATATACAAAAATTGATGGGTGTTTAAGCAGATGTTAGAAACCAAAAAGTAAGGAGCAAACTCCTTGACGCTAAATTGCTTTAATAATATAATAAAAAGTCACTATTCATGTCAAAAGACAAAGTGTGTATGTTGGTAGCGTTCATTAATATTATAATCACATAGATCACATATACATATGACACATCTCGATAAATTAGAAAATCAAAGTATTTATATCATAAGGGAAGCGTACAGTCAGTTCAGAAAAGTGGCTATGCTCTGGTCAATCGGTAAAGATTCTACCGCTCTTCTTTGGCTGGTAAGAAAAGCATTCCTGGGAAAAATACCTTTCCCAGTGGTCCATATCGATACTACCCATAAATTTCAGGAAATTTACGATTTTCGCGATAAATACGCGAAAGAATGGGGACTTAACCTCATAACCGCGAAAAATGAGGAAGCCCTTGAAAAAGGGGTAGGGCCCGAGACGGGGAAGTTCCAGTGCTGTACGGAACTTAAGACAAACGCTTTGAAAAAAGCCATAGATAAATACGGTTTCAAAGCCTTGTATCTGGCTATTAGAAGGGATGAGCACGGCATCAGGGCGAAAGAAAGGATCTTTTCACCGAGAGATGAGGATTTTGAATGGGATTATAAAGACCAGCCCCCGGAATTATGGGACCAGTATAAGTCGAAAGCCAGGGAAGAGGAGCACTTAAGGGTGCATCCTCTTTTGGGCTGGAGGGAAATAGACGTCTGGGAATATGTGAAGCGCGAGAACCTGCCTATAACGTCTCTATATTTCGCGAAAAGCGGCCAGAGATACAGGAGTATAGGATGCGAATGTTGCTGCAGGCCTATAGATTCGGTTGCGGCGACGGTGGAAGAGGTTGTCGAAGAATTAAAGGTCACCAAGATCTCGGAAAGAAGCGGACGCGCCCAGGATAAGGAATCCGCATACATGATGCAGAAACTCAGGTCCCTGGGGTATATGTAAAACGGGCAATTTATGGAAACACTTAACTTTGTAATAGTGGGGCATATTGATCACGGTAAATCCACTCTTATCGGGAGGCTCCTTTATGACACCGACTCTCTTGCCCCGGACAAGATAGAAGAGATAAGGAACTCCTCGGAAGAATTGGGGAAAGATACTGAGTTTGCTTATCTACTGGATCACCTGGAAGAAGAGCGCCAGCAAGGCATCACCATCGAGACGACACAGGTCTTTTTCAAATCCGGCGGACGGGAATATGTCATTATCGATGCTCCCGGTCATGTGGAGTTCGTCAAAAATATGATCACAGGCGCTTCACACGCCGAGGCGGCGGTTCTTTTAATCGATGCCGCTGAAGGCGTTAAGGAACAGACGAAACGGCATACTTACCTCCTGTCACTATTAGGGATAAAACAGATAATAGTGCTTATTAACAAGATGGACCTAGTTGGGTACAGTGAGGAGACGTTTAGATCTATCAAGGAAAAAATAGAGAAGTTCCTTGCCGGTATCGGCATGGAAGGCGCTTTTTACATACCGATCTCCGCTTTAAAGGGTGAAAACGTCACAAAAACGTCAAAAGAAATACCTTGGTATAAAGGCCCCGCTTTCTTGGGATCCCTTAGCTCGCTTAAAGTGGAAAAGTCCGAAGAGGAAAAGCCGCTTCTTTTTCCTGTCCAGGATGTGTATAAGATCGAAGATAAAAGAGTGACCGTAGGCAGAGTCGAAGCAGGCGTCATTAAAAAAGGCCAGACCATAAAGATCCTACCGCACGAACAGACTACCAAGGTAAAGACCATAGAGAAATATCCTTTCGTTGTAAATGAAAGCTCAAGCGGAGAAAGCATAGGAATTACTACCGAGGATAGGGTTTTCTTGGACCGCGGTGATATCGTGTGCGCCGAAGGGGAAGAGCCGCGTTTTACGGATTCTTTTTATGCGAATATAGTATGGCTTTCAAAAAAGGATTTCAGTAAAGATGAAAAACTGATCATTAAGTGCGCCACCCAGGAGACCACCTGCAGGAT
The DNA here is from genome assembly GCA_964527555.1 of uncultured Planctomycetia bacterium. Taxonomy (GTDB): domain Bacteria; phylum Omnitrophota; class Gorgyraeia; order Tantalellales; family Tantalellaceae; genus CAZGOG01. The sequence goes on from CAZGOG010000004.1 coordinate 48,957, forward strand.
CGAAGAGATTAAAGAAAGAATAAATTCTTCTACTCTTGAAGTCGTTGAGGAAAACGCTAGCGGACTTAAAAATCTCGAAGTAGGAGAAGTTTTAATAAAGACCAAAAAACCCATAGCGGTTAAAACGTTTAGTGATGTCCAGGAACTGGGCAGGTTCGTGCTTGTCAAGGACGAGAACACCTGCGCCGGCGGTATCGTAACTTCTTTATAAACAAGGGAAACTACTAAAAATGGCTAGAGTGGTAATCATAGGACTTGATGGCGTTCCGTACGGTCTTCTTGAGGATTTTGCAAAGCGGGGTATCATGCCCAGGACGAAAGAAGTCATTGAGAGGGGGACTTTCAGGAAAATGGCTTCTTCGATACCCGAGATCTCCTCGGTTGCCTGGTCTTCTGTCATAACAGGCAAAAATCCTGCCGAGCACGGGATCTTCGGGTTTACTGATTTCCCGGATAATACTTACAGGCTATCATTTCCCAATTTCAGTCAGCTGAAGACCGAGACTTTTTGGGAGAAGGATGCTTCCAGTCGTCACATCATCGTAAACGTCCCTTCCACTTATCCGGCACGCCGGCTTAACGGTATCCTGATATCGGGTTTTGTGGCTTTGGATCTTGAAAGAGCCGTTTATCCGACTGCCATGCTCGCTCACCTGGAGAAAATGGATTACAGGGTCGATGTCGATTCCGCTAAAGCGCATAAATCGCTGGAGCTTTTTCTTAAGGACCTTAATATCACCAACGAAACGCGTATAGGCGCTTACAGGCATCTCTGGGAAGAAGAATGGGACACCTTCATGTTTGTTTTTACCGGCAGTGATCGTCTCATGCACTTTTTGTGGGATGCTTACGAGGATGAGAGGCATGAGTTTCATCAGGAATTTGTGAATTATTTTCGAAGGATAGATATGATAATAGGTGAAATAGCCTCTAAGATGAAAGAGGATGACTCGCTAATAATGCTTTCTGATCATGGGTTTGAAAGATTGGAAAAGGACGTGTATGTGAACCGCATCTTAAAGGAAGCCGGTTTTCTTAAATTGATGGAGGGGCAAGCGGTAAGTTTCAGCAGTATTGACCATGGCACTAGAGCATTTGCGCTTGACCCGGCTCGCATATATATAAATCTGGAAGAGAGGTATCCCCGCGGCAGCGTCCCTTTGAGAATGAGGGAGAAGGTTACGGAAGAAGTGGAAGAACTATTCAATAATTTCGAAATAGAGGGTGAAAAAGTCATAAAGAGCCTTTACAGGAAGGAAGAGATATATTCCGGGACTTATTTTGACAGGGCTCCGGATCTTGTTCTTGTTGGAGAAAAAGGTTTTAACTTAAAGGCGGCTATAAACGCCGAAGAGGTCTGGTCAAAAGGTATTTTTACGGGCAAGCATACACAAGAGGATGCGTTTCTTCTGGTTAACAGGAAATGTAATACTGATATTATTCCAGAAAACGTCACAGTAAGCGATGTTGTCGGTGTTATAGACAGATTAAAGGAGGCAATAAATGAGCGGCAAGTTGCATAATGCGGAATGTACATGCTGGAACTGTCCTGCGATAAACTTGGCAGGTAAGGTGGATTTCAGGGCCTGTGGCCAGTCCACGGCTGAATTTGACAAGCGTAAAGACACCTCTTCCGAAAGTCACATCATGGCTGAGTGTAAGAGGCGTCCCGAGCTCGGGCTTTTTGACCCGACGAGCATCACTTTCAGGGAGTGTCCCGAATGGGTCGAAAGCCCTTACGGATATCTGCTTAAGAACATGCGCGTCATGATACTGGGGATGGACGGGTATCTGGGGTGGACACTGGCGCTCTGGCTTTCTAAACTGGGATGCAGGGTAAGCGGAGTGGATAATTACAGCCGGCGCAATTGGGTGAAAGAGAGAGGTTCTCATACGGTTGTTCCTGTAGCTACCATGACGGACCGGCTTCATGTCGCAAAGGAGGTGCTGGACACGACCATAGATTTCCGTGAACTTGATATAATGGACAGGGAGCTATTAAAGGAGTTCATCGAAGAAATAAAACCGGAGGCGATCGTCCATTACGGCGAGTGCCCCAGTGCGCCGTACAGTATGATAGATTTTGAGCATGCAAGCTATGTCCAGAAGAACAATGTCATAGGGACGCTGGGATTACTTTTCACCATGCACGAGGCTGTTCCAGAGACTTCTCTCATAAAACTCGGTACGATGGGTGAGTACGGTACGCCTCTTACCGGCCGGCCGCTTTTTGAGGGGATGTTTCCCGCCGATGCCGTTCTTAGCTGGCAGGGACGCCAGTGGAGCATGGGAGGGGAACTTACCCCGCGCGACCCGGTTTCTTTTTATCACTGCTCTAAAGTGCAGGATACTTTCAACGTCTATGAAGCGTGTAAATACTGGTGGCTGCGTTCCTATGACGTAATGCAGGGCGTTATATACGGGGTTCATACCGATCAGGTAAGCGCCGATCCGCGTCTCAGGACGCGTTTTGATATAGACGAATGTTTCGGCACGGTTATAAACCGTTATGTTGCCCAGGCGGTTATAGGATTCCCGCTTACGCTTTACGGGGCGGGAGAACAGGTAAGGGGTTTTATCGCTTTGGAAGAAGCGATGAGATGCATGACTAGACTCATTGCCAAACCTCCCGAACCGGGACAGTACGGGGTTGTGAACCAGATGTCGGGGTACTGCAGCATGAGGAGGCTTGCTGAGACGGTCAAAAAAGTCGGGGAGAAGGAATTCGGACTCAAGGTAAAGATCCAGCGCGTTGAGAACCCGCGGGTTGAAGCTGATAGGCACCCCTTTGAGCCCATCTTCAAGAACCTTCCCGAAGAGTTCGGATTCGTTCAGAAAAATATGCTCGAGGAAGAGATTTACAGGATGTTTAAACTTCTTACCCAGCGTAGGATAAAAGGAAGGATCGAGGAGAAAAAGCACCTTATCCTGCCTAAGACCTGGTGGTCAGGCGTGAAGAAAGAAGTTGAAAGACTGGAACTTATTGAAAACGGAAATGATATCAAAAAGGTGAAAGCCGAAGATGGCGAAACCGTTAGCGTTGGCAGATAATAGTTTTGAAAACGAAGTTATAGCTTCCAAGCAGCCAGTTTTGGTGGATTTTTGGGCATCTTGGTGCCCTCCGTGCAAAATGGTGGAGCCCACGATCGGGGAACTTGCACAAGAGATCAGCGATAAGGTGAAGATAACAAAGATAAACGTTGACCAGAATCCTAAAAGCGCATCTGACTATAATATAATGGGTGTTCCGACCTTTATTCTTTTTAAAGACGGCAAGGAGGTCACCAGGCGGGTAGGCGCTCAATCCAAGGCGCAGCTTTTAGATATGCTAGAGACATAAATACTAGACAAACAAATGCGGAAGAAAGTTTTTATAACAGGAGGCGCCGGCTTCATCGGCGCCAATTTTGTCAAATACCTCCTGGATAAAGGAGGGGTTGATATAACTGTCTATGATAACCTTTCGGCATGTTCCGGGGCAAATTTAACGGCAGCTATAGAAGATTCCGCGAGGAAAGGGAAAGTAAAACTCGTTGAAGGTGATATTCTAGATACTACTGAATTATATAAATCTATTAAAGGACATAACGCGGTAGTTCATCTCGCTGCGCATACACAGGTGGTGGAGTCCCTTAAGGACCCCAAAGAGAATTTTGAAATTAATGCCACGGGTACTTTGAATATTCTGGAAGCCGCCCGGGCAAATAAGATAAAAAGGTTTGTTTTTGCTTCTTCTAATGCGGCAGTTGGGGAGCAAATCCCTCCAATAAATGAACGGATGGTACCAGCGCCCCTTTCCCCGTACGGAGCGACCAAGCTGCACGGGGAGGCATTATGCTCGGCGTATTTTCATTCCTATGATATGGAGACTATATCTCTTCGTTTCGCGAATGCTTACGGGCTGTATTCGAAGCATAAGACGTCAGTGGTGGCGAAATTTTTAAAGAAATCTAAAAAAGCGCAAAAACTTGAGATATACGGCGACGGCAAGCAAACCCGCGATTTTATCCACGCGCGTGACATCGCGCAGGCGATATTTTTATCTCTTAAGACTTATAATAATAACCGTAAAAATTCGGTTTTTGGCGGAGTTTTTCAGATTGCTACGGGAGAAGAGACCAGGATAACCGATTTAGCTAAAATGGTAAATGCACTCAAAGGTAAAGAGAGGGGGAATGTAAAGTTTTCTCCTCCCAGAAAAGGCGAGATAAGGAAGAATTTCTCGGATATCTCAAAAGCGAAAAGACTTCTAAAGTTCTGCCCTTCCATTACCCTGGAAGAAGGTATAAGTGAGCTTTTTGCCTAGCACGGCAAAAAGAAAAGCGTTGGAGCCGGCCATGGATATGAACACTGCGAAAGATAAGAAGTTTTTACTCTCCGTTGTAGTGCCAGTCTGTAACGAGGAAGAGAACCTTAAAGGGTTTCATAGGTGCTTAAGAGACGTTCTTGACAAGACGGGTGAAAGGACTGAGATTGTTTTTGTCGATGACGGTAGCCGTGATTCCAGCCTTGAAATAATGAAGGAGCTTTACAAAGAGGATCCCGACATAGTCATAGTGCATCTTTCCAGAAATTTCGGTCACCAGCTTGCCATTACCGCAGGGATAGATCATGCCAGAGGTGACGCGGTAGTTACGATCGATGCGGATCTTCAGGACCCGCCGGAACTTATCCTTAAGATGCTCGAGGAATGGAAAAAGGGATACGATGTTGTCAATGCTGCCAGAGACGCGCGGGAGGGCGAGGGAATTATCAAACTTTTTACCGCTTCAGCGTTTTACTGGGTGATACAGAGGATCACGCATGTGGATATGTCTATGAGCGAGGGAGATTTTCGTCTGATTGACAGGAAAGTCGCTCAAGGGCTGAAGAGAATAAAGGAGAGACACCGTTATATACGGGGTTTGGTTTCCTGGATGGGGTATAAGCAAACGGTAATAAAATATAAGCGCGACAGGAGGGCAAAGGGGAAACCAAAATATTCATTATGGAAATCTTTTATCCTGGCTGTTGATGCGATTACCACCTTTTCATATATTCCGCTACGCATAGCTGTCGTAACGGGATTTTTTCTGTCGTTCTGCGCATTGGTAATGGGAATTTATATAGTATTTTTGAAGGTTTTTACAAGCCAAATAAGGGTCCCCGGCTATGCGGCCTTGTTTACAGCCACGGTGTTTCTGGGTGGAGTGCAGCTAATTGTTCTGGGTATTGTAGGAGAGTATTTGGGGCGCTGTTTTGAAGAAACCAGGCAAAGGCCGCTGTATTATGTCAGGGATTTGATTCGAAGGGACTCTTGTGAAAAATAAAAGGGTGATAAATCAAGTAGATGCTTAGGACTCTCAATGAAAAAAAAAATAGAGGCACCAGATTTGATACCCAAAGGTCTAAAGATTTTTTCAATAAACTAGGGAAAAATTATGTCAAGTCTGCCAAAGCTGAATACGACCGCATATACAGCCGTACCGCCAGTATCATAGAGCCATATCTAAAAGGAAAAGTCTTGAATCTGGGGAGCGGCGGGATAGATCTTCCAGATTCAAGGGGTATGACCCTGCAAGTTTCACTAGATACCTCAGAGGAACTGATTAAATGTCACAAGCTTGGAGAAGGGCGCGAAGCTATTTGCGCGGAGGCAAGAGATCTCCCTTTCGAAGGGGAATCGTTTGATGTGATTGTGGCTCATTTTTCCCTGCATCATTTTGCTCAAGAATCGGTCTTTCTCACGTTCGAATACGTTCGAGAGGTTTTTCGAAGTATAAAAAGAATTATAAAAAAAAGGGGCAAGGTAATAATAGCGGAAAACACCGTCAATGATGCTGTCGCTTTTTTTGAGAAACTGGGCTACCCTGCGCTAAGGTCAATATTAAGCAGATCAAAACGACCTCCTGTTTATTTATTTTCCGTGAGGACGCTGAACGCCTTTTTAAAAGAGGCGGGATTCAGGCTTTTAAATTTCACAAGTTTCAAAGAGGAGGCAAAACCGCTTCTACTGCCTTTTTCTATTCCAAGAAGCGTGAACCCTATGTCCATATCTGTATTTATCGGGGAAAAACAATGAATACTGAAAGTACTGGGCTTAAGAGGCTGGACTCCGAAGAGAGATTTCATGACAGCTATGCGGATTCGCTAAAAGCGGAAGAGCTTTTGGTCGATGAAAGCTTTGAAGCCCTTACTGCGCAGGAGAATAAGTTTGTACTGGAAGAGTTTGGTTCACTTTGCGGTAAGTCATTACTTGATCTTGGCTGCGGCGCGGGAGAATCCGCCGTTTATTTCGCAAAGAAAGGCGCCAAAGTCACGGCGGTAGATATTTCAAGCGGGATGCTGAGGCGAGCGGAAGAGCTGGCCGGCATTCACGGCGTAAGTATCGAAACTTTGCAACTGGACGCCGGGGACATTATGTCGTTGGGGAGTCGATTTGATTACATCTACGGAAACGGCGTTTTGCATCATATGGATTTCGAGAACATGATAGCTGACGTTAAAAAAGTGCTATCTCCCGGCGGTAAAGCCGTCTTTATAGAGCCGTTTGCCCACAATTTTATAATTAACATATACCGCAGGCTAGCGAAAGATGTGCGCAGTCCGCAGGAAGAGCCGCTTAAGTTTAGGGATATAAAATTCTTCAGGAGACATTTTAAAGAGGTAAAGCATAAAGAATTCTGGTTTTTTTCTTTGTTGGTTTTTGTCGTTTTGTTTCTTAAGGGGATACATCCCTCAAGGGAGCGTTATTGGAAGTATGTTATCAGACATGCTGAGGAATATAAACAAATGTTTCTTATTTTAAGTTCTTTGGACAGAGTGATATTAAAAGTGTTCCCCTTTCTTGGGAGATTTTGTTGGAATACGGTAGTTGTTCTGGAAGAGCCGTACCATGAGAAGTGATACATATAAATGGCTTGATGATATTCAAGACAACCATTGGTGGCTTAATGCCAGGAAAGAGATCGTCACGAATCTATTTGAGAAATATTCGGATTCTGATTTGTTGAATATTCTGGAGATAGGTTTTGGGACCGGTGGAGTTTTGGAAGCGGTATCAAGGTATGGTCAAGCGTGGGGTATGGATAGTGCTGAGGCTATAAAGTATGCCCAAAAGCGGTATCCCGACACTCGTCTTTTTGAGGGCAGATTACCCGATGAAGTACCTTTTCCGGAAAACTCGGTCGATAGAGTCATAATGCTTGATGTGCTTGAGCATATTGAGGATGACTCTTTATCTCTGAAAAAAATAGCGGGTTTACTTCGGCCTGGAGGAATGCTTTTTTTGACGGTTCCAGCATTTAGTTTTTTATGGGGCAAGCATGATATGGATGCAATGCATAGAAGAAGGTACAGCCGTAGAGAAATCATCCAGAAACTAAAAGGGGCAGGGTTTGATATAGTAAAATGCAGTTATTTTAATATGTTTTTATTCTTTCCGATAGCTCTTGCAAAGATGAGTAACAAAATAAGGACTAGTTCTGTGGAAAAAAAAGAATTTCCGCAAGTGATAGAGAATTTATTTTATAACATTTTTAGAAGCGAAAAGATTTTTCTTGAGAGATTCAATTTGCCCTTTGGCATATCAATAATCTGTATCGTTCAAAAAAATAAATGAAAATGAATAATATAGAGAAAAAAATCTTATCTTTATGTAAAAGGGGTAAAATCTTCAGATTTTTTACTAGACTTAAATTTTCTCTGATACCTTTTAATAAGATAAGCGAGCTATTGCCGGATGAAGGTCAGATTTATGAACTTGGTTCAGGGTACGGGTTTGAGGCAGCTTATCTGGCTTTAGATAAACCGGGAAGAGTTGTTACCGGGATTGATATAGATAAAAAACGCGTTGAAACAGCTAAAAATATCACAGAAAAAGTGTCTAATCTAAGATTCTCATGTGCGGATATAAAAGAGGTAGATCTTTCCGAGTCTAACGGTATATTGATGGTTAGTTTCCTGCATCATTTGCAATACCCGGATCAGGTGGCTCTAATAAAGAAGTGCTACGATTCTTTAACAGCGAATGGGACATTACTTATTTTAGATCCGGTTAATCATCCTCCGTTTAAAAATTTCATGAACTGGTTAAGTGACTGGCTATTGTATCCGTTCTCTGATAAGGCTTTTTTACGTTCGAAAGATGATCTGGTGGATTTGGTAGAGTCAGCCGGTTTTGACGCGCGGGGTGAGATAGAGAAAAGTAGCGGCTGGGGACTATTTTCTTATGCGCTTGTTGTGGGGAAGAAGCTATGAAAAAGGCAAATTTAAGAGGAGCAACTATCGCATTAATGATATTCATTCTTGTAATAAGTCTGGCCTATTACGGCGCTTATTACAACAAGCTGGCGTATCCCGTTAAGGATTACGGCTGTTTGCTTTCAGGCGGGGCGAGGGTTTCTTCCGGACAGATGCCTTATATCAATTTTTTCTCTTATTATCCGCCGTTACGTTATCTAGTGTTGGGGGGATGGTTTAAAATGTTGGGAGTTTCGGTGGAATCCTCTCAATTACTTTTAGCTTTCTTGTTAACTCTTTCTAATCTTTTGCTTTTTTTGGTTGCTTGCAGATTTCTGCCCAGGATCTTAGCTTTGATCCCGGTGATCATTCATCTAATAATGCCGGGACCATGGTGGAAAGTCTGGTTTATGCTTTCCGTGTTAACGGGTCTTTTGTTTATTTTGAGGTATATTGAAAGACCCGATAAACTGCGCGCTTCTCTAGCGGGTTTTGCATGCGGTATTATGATATGGATAAGGCAGGATATAGGATGTTATCTTCTGCTTACACTGGCGGTTATTTTCGTAATAACATATCTAAAGAAAACTCCGCTAAGGAATTTTATTTACTGCGTTTCAGGTGGGATAGCAAGCGGCATGACATTTATCTTTTATTACATGCTAAGAGGCGGCAATATAGTTGATTTTTTCAGGGATACCCTATGGACCGTTTATATCACCAGGCAGGCTGCCGGTGATGCTGCGCGTTTCTGGGTCTATCCCAATACTTTGTTCGGCATTGCAGGAATTCTGTTTATGTTCATTTTCGCTTTTATCATATATAAGAGAAGGGAAGATATGACACTTTTTACCCGTTTGTGTGCTTTATTGATCATGACGGGTTTTTGCTTTTTCCATATGCAGATAGGCAGTTTCAAGTATTATAGGTTCCCGCAGGATCAGGCGTTAATGTATATAATTATGGTGTTTATCGGATTAGAGACATACCGGCTTATGGCGGGTAAAACAAATAAGATGCTTGTGAGAGTAAGCTCTTCCTTGGTTCTTGTATTTATAATTTCCGGCATTTCCTTTTATTCTTATTATACTTTCTTTGCCCTAAGTAAAAGCGGTTACTTTGCTTACACGGGTATTTTACCGTACTTTAAGAAAAACTGGCAAAAGACAAATATAGAACGCATGGGTAATGTCATGATTAAACGGGAAAAAGCCATGGCGTTTAAGAATGCGATTAAGGCGATCGACAGCGCCGCGGAAGTCAATGAAGATGTTTTCTATGGCAGTAATGCTTTTTTGGCTTTTCTTTCCGCCCATCCCACACCGGCAAGGGAGGATGTAGTGTACTTTCTTTTTGCCGATAAAAGCGTTATGCGGGATTTTCTGGAAAGGGCAAAAGAAAAAGCTCCAAAAGTTGTTGTTTTATCGGCGGTAGATCGCCGGATCGCAAGACGTAATCCCGAAGAAAATATTAGGCCGGTTCTTGATTTTGTTAAGAATAACTATGATTTTTCCGAGAAAGTTGGCAGATATTACGTTTTTGTTAAGGCTGAAAACCCTGATAGGATTGAGACGGAAAAGCGTCTTAACAGTCTATTCTTTGGAGGCGGGAAGAAAGAGAAATCAGCCAGGGCGAAGCATGATTATGAATAAAACTAAATTAATTCTTGTTATAACTCTTAGTATGATCTTTGTGTTTTTATGGGCAAAGAGCACCAGCTGGGTTCGTCTGGCTAAAGCAGATTTTTATATTAAGGAAGGCCAGACGGATAAGGCCCTCAAGGTTTATGAGAGTATTTTTCGTAAGGAAGAAATATTATCCGAAAGCGGGACAGTTCGCACGTTTTTTAAATTAAAACCGCAGAAAGAGTATAATGTCGGTTCTTTTTTGGCTGATTATTATAAAAATAACGGCGATCTTGAGAAAGAAATAAAATGCCTGAAAAGACTCGCGCAGTTAAAACCAAATGAGGAAAATAGTTATCTCAGGCTTTATGATATTTATGTAAGTAAAGATGATATCAGGGAAGCAACGAAGGTGGTTGCCTGTTATGAAAAGGCCAATAGTCGCATTTTCCCGAGAGAAATGCCCCGCGATTTACTTTGGGAATATAACCTGGGGAAAAGTTATTTGGATAAAGGCATGCTCGAAAAGGCTGAAAAATCATTCAAGTTTTGTCTTGAGAAAAACAGTAAATTCGCGGATGTATATTATTTACTAGGCGCAGTTTACCAGAAAGAAGGGAGGAGGGAGGAGGCAATCGAAGAGTACCGGCAGGCTGTCAGCATCGCTCCGAACCACATGGGCTCATTGGTTGCTTTAAGCGGATTATATGAAAAGCCGGGTGCAGGTGAAGGCCAGTTTATAGAAAAGAGAATTGAGGAATTAACGCCTCCCGATAAGGCGGATATTAATTTTTCTGATAAGATTCAGCTTTTGGGGTATGATATCGGAATAGGCGCGGATAAAAGAGCGCTTTTTAAGTTCTGGTTTAAATGTTTGAGTGAAATAGACAGGGATTATTTGTGTGTGATCTATGTTAAAACAAAGGATCTGGATTTATTGCCGCCAAAACGAAAAAATATAGGATTTTTATGTTTTTCCGATAAAATAGCGGGAGGTACTTCAAACTGGCAGATAGGTGAAGTATATACGACTGAATTTAAAAGAAGAGTAAAGACAGAAAAATATCAGGTGATATTTTTTCTTAAAAGTTCCGGCGGTGAAGATTCTTCCCCGATGGTTTTAAGAAACACTGCCACAGGCGGAAGGAACGCGGATCTGGGGGTTATAAGGATTTTTTAAATCAAAGGTTTTCAGTTTATTATGCAAGCTAAGAAGAGAAGAAGGATGTTTAAGGCGCTATTGGTAGGGACGGTATTTTCCTTTATCGGCATTGTGACTAACCAGCTTGGGGGAATAGGTCTTAAGGTAATGCTTGCGCGTCTCCTGGGGCCGGAAGAATTTGGTCTGGTGAACCTGAGTTTAGCCATACTGGTAGTTGTGACAAGTTTCACCCTTATGGGATACCAGAACGGGGTCACGCGTTTTACTGCCTTTTACAAAGGACAGGGTGAAACGGGTAAAATCAAAACCACGATTCAAATTGTCTGGAAAATCATACTTCTTTCGTCATGTGCAGGGGGGCTTCTTGTTTATCTATTTTCCGGGAAGATGGCCGCAAGCGTTTTCCACGATCAGAAACTGATGCCGGTATTAAAGATATTTGCTTTCGCCGTGCCCTTACTCGCTTTAAGCAGGGTGTTTAATGCGGGCCTGCGCGGGTTTAAAAAGATCCATCTTGTTATCATCACGGACAGAATCTTGTGGCGGGTAATGCCTTTGGTATTAGTTGCGTTTCTCTTCCTGTTCTTTAATCTCGAGCTTAACGGTGTGGCATATTCATTTCTTATTACTGTTGCTATGATGCTTATGGTATCGGCGATCTTTTTATATAGGGAAATCGTCTCTTACCCGAATAGTTTGGATAAAAAAACATGTTTAAGGGAAATAACCCAGTATTCATGGCCGGTAGCTCTGGTAGAAATCGGGAATAACTTAAAAACCAGGACCGACACACTTCTAATAGCGTTTTTCCTGGGGGCTTATGAAGTTGGTATATTTTCCGTGGCGCTTACCCTTGCCGCTTTTTTACACCTTTTTTTAAGTTCAATAGTTGTCATATTTAATCCGGTCGCTTCAGAGCTCTTTGGTGAGAATAATATGGCTGAGATAGGCAGGATCTTTTCGCTTGTCACAAAATGGCTTGTCTTATTGGCGCTTCCGATTTTACTATTCCTTATGTTTTTTCCCGGGATAACGATTTCGGTTTTGTTTGGCGCCTCTTACAAAAGCGCGGCTCCCGCATTAGCTATTCTCGCATTTTGTTTTTTTGCAAAAACCGCTGTGGGGCCCAGTGGAGCTACGTTGCTTGCTATGGGGCATTCAAAGATTAACATGCTGATTTCTATTTCGACGCTTCTTGTCAGTATTTTCCTGTGTCTTTTGCTGATTCCAAGGTACGGGATAATCGGGGCGGCGATAGCAACAGGATCTGCTACTATATTCCAGCAGGCAAGCATGTTTGTTATGATGAGGAAATATATCGAAGTACACTTTTTCAGAAAAAAACTGTTTTTTTATATCGGCTATTGTATTACGCTAAGCGCGATCTTTCGGATATCTTTAGGCAATTTCATGCATAACATATTAGGTCTTTTTGCACTTGGCGTATTGTTTTACGTTCTTGCCCTATATGGGGTATTAATCACCAAACAGCTGGAAAGAGATGATCTTGTCCTGATCGCCAGGTTTCGTCGGAAGATCAGGTCGAAAAGAAAATATTCCAACAAAACCCTGCAGGCTGGGGATAATAACTATATGTAGGGTTACTTGCGTGCTATTTTATAAGATGTATATGATGGGTGAAAGATGTCAATTATAGTTAATATTTGCGGTCCGGGTCGTTCCGGGAGCACTCTGCTTGGTTCAATGCTGGGCAATTCTCCAAATGCTTTTCATTGCGGGGAAGTTTATGCCTGGTTCAGACCGTATCGAACGCATCATTTTAAAATCAAGTGCACCTGTAAGGAAGACCCATGTCCATACTGGGAAAAGATCAAGGATTATCCGGAGAGTGACTTTCACAAAAAGGCATTCGAAAGGCTGGGTGTTGATTTTGTAATAGACTCCTCAAAAGAAATTTCATGGGTGGTAGACAATAACAGGTGGGCCGCTAGAAACGGCATCAAAGTGATTAATTTGATAATCTGGAAAAAACTATTAGATCTAGTTTATTCCCACTGGAAACGGGGTAGGGGTATGGTAAGTTGGCGCAGAAATTTTTTGAACTGGCATAGAAAATTTTCTGATACGCGCCTTCCGTTTGTTTCCGTGTGTTATAACGAGCTTGCAAGTGACCCCTCGGGTAAGTTAAAAGATATATGCAGAGTGATCGGTATGGAATATTCCCCGGGAAAAGAGGACTTCTGGAATAGACCCCAGCATCATCTTTTTGGCAGCTTAGGCATAAGGAAACAACTGGAAACTGGCAATTTCGAAGGGATTAGACCGCCGGAAGAATTTTCACCTGAGTTTAAAAAAAATTTGGAATTTTTAAATGAAAAAATCACCAAGGATAAAGAAGTTCAAGGAATAATGGAGAGACTGGAGGAAAGGGAGGTCTCGAACATTGACTATCAGGCGTGTGGGGAGACGGCAAAGTGGATGCGCAGGGTCTATCCGCCCTGGTATTATCTTAAGAAAGTGCAAAGAGTATATAAGAGACACTTTCCTCAAGTTTGGATTCATGAGCAATAGGGGCTATTAAGAGAAGGATATTGGTGGCTAATGGATGAGGTGTTAAAGATTCCCAGCATAAAAATCCGTCAGATTTTCTTTCTGTTAGCTCTGGGGATTATACCATTTTATGTCATAGCGCGGCTTACGCAGTATAAGTTCTTTTTTATATATACCGCATTTGTTTTTTATAACCTCTTGATACTGTCCTTTTATTACCGTAAGGCGCTGTTTTACACGGTCAAAAACAATGTCTTAATGATCGGGTTGTTTGCTTCTTTCTATGTGTCGTCAGTCTGGAGTATAAACCGCGGCGAAGTTTTATGGTCCTCTTTTGTTGTTACTATTTACCTTTTGGTATATATGATTTTCTGCTTTATTGTGGTCAACTATACCCATAAGGACATCGAAGGCATATACATGTTTATACCGGTTTTCTTGTTCGTGCTAAACGTAGTTTTGATCTATAAATACGGCAATATCCGCGTTGAAACCGTACAGGTAAACGAATTTATTATAAGCCGGGGAGGGGAAGCAACCGATTTGATCGGTATCGAGAGGGTCAGGGACGTCTTGCGGTCTTTTCCTAATCATATGGTCGCGCTGGTGGAAGTGTGTATTCCCTTCCTTTTGTACTTTATCAAATTCCAGAGGAGAAAACTGTTCTTGTATATGATACTGGCACTTGCCCTGTTCGATGTTTTTATTTCACAGTCACTAAGTGCGTATGCGGTTCTTATAATCGTGCTTGTAATGACTTCGCTTATGTATAGCCGTAATGCCTTTAGATTTATAAAATACATGTTTGCCATGCTGCTAGTGGTGGGTATAATTTTTTCAGTGCTTCTCGCTATACCGCGGACTAACCGGTTCATAAATATAACATGGTACCGGCTTGCCCGGTTTTCAGACAATGTGCAGACTTTCGTGGAAGGAGGGGAAGAGGAGGCTGGTAACAGAATAAAGATGTACAAGACGGGGTTTAAAATCATAAGGAAACATCCTGTTTTAGGTGTTGGGTTTGACAATTTCGGCGCGTATATGCAGAAAATATACGGTTTTGAAGTTATTTCACACAATGTTATTTTTACGGTTTGGACTGGATCCGGAATTATAGGCTTAATTTTGTTTTTAAGCATTATCTTTAAAGCTTTTAAGAATTTATGGAGAAAGCACAAGCATTACTATCGCAGCAATCCGGAACTTTCATACTGGTTTTTGGCTAACTGGATAGCGCTACTGCTCTTGCTGATTCACGGACAAACGCGGCCACTGTTGAATAACCCTGTTTTTTATCTGCCTCTGGCGGTAGGGCTTATGAGCAAGGATACTGCTTCTGGCGAGGAAGAATACTTGAAGAGGGCATGAAGATACTGATAATTACGACAAGAGACAAAAGGGAGAGATATCGTTTTTTATCTGAACCGTTGGCAAAGATAGAGAATGTTAAAATCACTCTCTTTCGAAACGATGAAAACATTTTAAACTTTATTGTTAAATCTTTATTCTATGCGGTAAGAAACAGGGATTTTAATCTTATCCTCGTTTATGGTGGTGACTTTAAGAGTCTTTTCTGGACTTTTCTAGCAAGGACGGTGGTAAAAGCGAAAGTAATCTGTCGTCTAGGGGGTGACCCTATAGTTATAAGGAAAAAAGTCATAAAAACTGTTTTAGCGAATCATAAGTTTTTCAGGTATGTTAAACTGGCGATAAATTATTTTATTACGAAAATACTTTTGCGATGCATCGATGGGGCCGTGGTCGTAAATAAATCTTTGATCGTTAGTTTAAAGAAATATACGCGCGAAGGAATACCAATAGCAGTTATCCCGCAGCCCATAGCTGTAAAAGAGAGAGCCGAAAACAGTTTCTTTACAGCTAAAAGGGAGGAGTTTCATTTGTTGACGGTGACAAATCTCTCTTATCGGGATAAATATGAAGGTGTGTGTATGGTAATAAAAAATCTAAGTGAAGAGTTTAAATCAAATTATGGAAGCGCAAGGATTGTGTACGATATTCTCGGGGGAGGGTATTACCTTGAGAAGCTGAAAAAATTTTTAGAAAAATATACAGACCTACCCGACAATCTCAAAATTAACATGCATGGTTATGTTGAGAGGACAGAGCCTTTTTATAAAAATGCGGATTTATTTATTTACTCTTCTACTGTCGATGCAACGCCGAATGTTTTACTGGAAGCACAAAGTTACGGATTGGCGCTTCTGGTCAACTCCTATGAACCGTTTTATAATATCCTCAAAGAGGATGTAAATGCGCTCTTTTTCGATGACAGGGCGGGGGTAATTTTTCGCAGTAAGTTTAATGAGCTTTTGGAGAACAAGGCATTACGGGAGAGAATGGGGCGGAACAATCTCGAAAATATAGAGAAAAATTATTCCATTGGAGCGATAGCACAGAAATGGGAGTCATTTTTATCAAAACAAGAAATTAGAAAATAACATGAATATAGCATTGATTTACAGAGGGATGATGGTATATGGTTTTTCGGGGATATTACCACTGTATGTAGTTGCCGAATACCCAAGATCAGGCGGTACGTGGTTTGGGCAGATACTTGCAGAGTATCTGAATATTCCGTTTCCACGAAACAGGAAACCTGCTTTCAGATCATGTGTCATGCATGGGCATTATTTATATTCTCCTCTTATCAAGAACATCTTTATCGTTGTCAGGGATGGCCGTGACGTTATGGTCTCTTACTATTTTCACAGCTTGTTCATAAACGATAAATTTAATGCTTCGAGAGTGGAGCGTACAAGAAGAGCCCTGAGGTTTGAGGATTACCATGACGTAAAGAAAAACCTGCCGAAGTTTATCAAATATAAATTCACAAAAAGCATTTACAACAGGTTTACATGGTGTGAATTTGCTAACAATTGGCTTGATAAAGGGGTTACTTTAGTAAAATACGAGAATTTGTTACAGGATGCTGCACGCGAAGCGGGAAGAGCTATAGAAAACGTGTGTGGTGTCAAAGCAGATTACGAACGCCTTGAAAAAGCGGCCGCGAAATATTCGTTTAAGAATCAGTCCCAAAGGGATCCCGGTGAAGAGAATAGGTCAAAATTTTTAAGAAAAGGAATAGCGGGGGATTGGAAAAATTATTTTACTAAGGATGCCTGCGAGGTTTTTGATAATTACGCCGGGGAAACTCTCATCCGTCTGGGATACGAAAAGGATAAAAGCTGGATAAACGATATTTAAATTAGGAATATTATGAATATTGCGATTAGTACTTTAGCTATAGGTTTTGCGGGAGGTAAGGATTACGCCAAGATGCTGATAAAGCACTTGGCTGAGAATGACAGAGATAACAATTACTTTATTTTCCTGAACCCACAGAAAGAAGAACTTATAAAAGAGGCAGAAAATTTTCAGTATATAAAATGCGGGTTTCCCTCACGAAATATTATTTTCAGATTACTATGGGAGCAGCTGTATCTGCCCTTTATCTTAAAGAGAAGAAGGATAGACGTTTTGTATAATCTTTCGGGGTATGATGTTTTTTTTGCGCCCTGTAAGAAGGTTCTTAAGATAGCCAACATGGCTCCTTTTTGTCAGCAGACTGTAAGAGAAGCAGACCCGGTAAGCAAGGCAAGGCTTTTTCTTTTGAAGTATTTGGGGCTGATTTCTTTTAAGACGGTGGATGCGGTTATCGTTATGAGCGAGAGCGCAAAAACGGATCTGTTGAAAAAGACAGGGGCTTCAGCTGACAAGTTTTTTGGAATCCTGCACAGCGCGGATATACAGAATCTAAAAGACTGTGGCGACACAGAAGAAAAACTCGTTGACGGTGATTATGCACTTGCAGTCTCTAACATATACCCCTATAAGAAACTCATCGAAACTATTGAAGCTTTCCATATTTTCTTGAAAGAAAGCAAAAATCCTTCTTTAAAGCTGGTTATAGCAGGGGCGATTAAGAATAAAAAGTATTATGCTAAAGTACTTAAGTTTATTAAAGACAAGGACTTAGGGGGCAAAGTGGTTTTCCTGGGTTTTGTCCCCAGAAATCAATTGTACTGGCTGTATAAAAGGTGTAAAATTTTTATTTTTAGTTCGATAGTTGAAACTTGTTCCAGAGCGTTGATTGAAGCCATGAAATGCGGCACTGCTATCCTGTGTTCCGAAAGAAGCGTTCTGCCAGAGATATGTCAGGAGGCAGCTGTTTATTTTGATCCGGATAACCCTGTAGATTTATCCGAGAAAATGGAGAAGTTGTTACAGTCCTCGGATTTAATTGAACAGATGAAGACAAAGAGTTTAAAGAGAGCAGAAGAATTTGATTGGGACAAAACTGCACTTAAAACGCTTGAGGCATTAGAGCGAGTAGCTTCCTGATGATGCAGTAGATGGCCTTTAAACGGACAATAAGGAAGAGAGCGGATATATGAATAAAAAGAATGTGATACTTATAACTGTTGATTCCCTGAGGAAAGATTTCTTGTCACTTTCTGATGGCGCATTCCCTAATTTAAAAAAACTAGCTGGAGAAAGCTGTGTTTTTAACAATGTTTACGCGACTGCACCGGCAACTAGGGGGGCCTTTTCTTCGATTTTTACATCCACATATCCGTCAATGTACGGGGGCAAGATCTCGATATCCGAGGAGAGGATGACGATAGCGGAAGCATTTAAAAGATCTGGATGGAGAACTTACGGGTTTCATTCCAATCCGTTTTTAAGCAAGCTATTTAAATATGACAAGGGTTTTAAGGTTTTTTATGATGATCTTTCCATTACTGAGAGGATGAGCGGCAGCAAGATGCACCTGGTGAATAGAATAAAAAGGATTATAAAACTGCAAGCATATTTACCGGCGGAAAAACTTAATAAAAAAGTTTTTGGTATCTTAGATAATAACGACTTGAAAGAAGAGAATAATTTCATCTGGGTACATTATATGGATGCCCATGGGCCGTATTACGGGAGGAGAAGAGGTATTTCTTTAGCAAGACCTTTTTATGAAATGAGATGGCAAAAAGCCATAAGAGCAAGAAGTAACAGCCACCTGACAGCAAAACTTAAGAAGGATTACGTCAATGAACTTAAATATTTGGATGTTTATATAGGAGAGCTAATAGATTATTTTAAAAAGCGCGGTATCTATGACCAAAGCATTATTGTATTTATGGCGGATCATGGAGACGCGTTTGGGGAGCATGGGTTTTATTCACATCCACAGAAATTATATAATGAACTTATAAAAATACCACTAATGATGAAGTTTCCAAAAAAGTTTACTACTAAAATTGATTTAGATAAGTTAATAAGTACAATTGATTTAGCTCCGTCATTGTTGAATTTTTGTGAAGTGAAAGTACCGGAGAAATTTTTAGGTATTGATTTTGTCTCAGATAATTTTAATGAGTATGTTTTCAGTGAAGCGGATACTCGCATAGATATGAATACCGGAGAGCAAATAGAGCAAATGTTTTCGCTTGTAAACGATAAATGGAAGTATATATTTGAGACGGAGAGCAAAACTGAAGAATTGTTCGATCTTATCTCTGATCCACATGAAATTACGGATTTATCGGGAGATCATCCTGAAGTCATGCTAATGATGAAACGCAAACTTGCGGAGTATAGAAACTTACTTGCTAGTGGTGAGAAAGAAACTCGCCTCGAACAAAAAGAGGATATTGAACAGATTGAAGAAAGATTAAAAACTTTAGGATACATGTAAAAATGAAGCAGCTCATCCAGAATTTTAAATCAGGCCACTTAAGTCTTATGGAAGCGCCGGTTCCTAATCCGGGTGAAAACGATCTGTTGCTTAAAACTCTTAATTCCGTTGTCAGTGTAGGGACTGAAAAGAATATAAATGCGTTTGCCAAAAGTTCATTATTGGCAAAAGCTAAATCACGGCCGGATCTTCTCAAACAGCTATTAAACAAAGCCGCGAGGGAAGGGGTCTTCGGAGCTTTCAGCGGTGCCATGAGAAGATTGGATGAGCTTCTGCCGCTTGGGTACAGCTCCTGTGGCACCGTAATCAAAGGCGGGGCAAAAGTCACCGGCTTTAGAACGGGCGAGAGGGTAGCGGTTTTCGGCACAAGGTATGCCTCACATGCGGAATACACCGCTAGCCCCCAAGAAAACGTAGTCAAAGTTCCGGATAATGTTGATAGCGAATCAGCGGCATTTACGTCTTTAGGTGCTATAGCAATAAACGGTGTGCGTAATACGCAGTTAAAGGAAAAGGCTGATGTCGCAGTTATAGGCCTAGGGATTATAGGGTTTATTACGGCGCTGGTTTTAAAAGCCTATGGGCATAATGTCGCCGTTTTTGATATAAATCATGGAAGAGTTGAAAAGGCAAGAAAGCTGGGGATAACAAAATCTTTTGATAACAGCAATTCCGGCGCCGAAGAGGCGGCGCTAGCGGTTACAAATCATAAAGGATTTGATTCTGTAATAATAACAGCTTCCACAAAGTCAAGTCAGCCCATAGATTTAGCTGCGAAGATTTCCCGGTTCAGGGGAAGGATAGTTTTGGTTGGAGTTGTAGGGTTGGATCTTTCCAGAAGGTCTTTCTATGAGAAAGAATTGGAATTTGTGGTCTCTAAGGATGCCGGACCGAAACCGGATACATCCGGTGAAGACAGCAGAAAAAATTACGTTCTTCCGGATAAAGAGTGGACTCAGGGAGGAAATATGGAAGAGTTCTTGAGTCTGCTTTCGGAAAAGAAGCTGGATGTCAGACCCTTGATTACGCACAGGATTGATTTTGACGATATATTAAACTCTTATAAGGAGATATTGTCTGGTACCACGGGCACAGATTATTTGGGCACAGTCATCAAATATAAGGGGGAAAGCGAGGAGTCAAACCTCCTGCATTTAGAAAAAAATAAACAGCCGAAAAGAGCAAACTCACAAGATAAGGTTAATATCGCCGTCATCGGTACGGGACAGTTCGCCCGGAATATTTTTCTGCCCCTCTTGTTTAAGAATAATAAACTAAACTTAAGAGCGGTCTCAAGCGAAAAAGGGCTTTCTGCCCGGCAGACAGGCCAAAAGTATAATGCCGAGTATGTGACTACGGATTATAAGGAGATTTTAAAGGACAAATGCACGGATTCGGTGTTTATTATGACAAGACATGATAAACATGCAAGTATGGTCATTGATGCGTTAAATGCCGGTAAAAATATTTATGTTGAAAAACCTTTGTGCTTAACTAGGAATGAGTTAAAGGAGGTTGCGGAGAATTACCGGCGAAAATCGTCCGGTGAAAAAGCGCCTTTTATAATGGTTGGATTTAACAGGCGCTTTTCCTCTCTTGCCAAAGAGGCTAAGGAGTTTTTATCTGAGTCCGGCAATTCGCCCAAGGTAATAACCATCAGGGCCAATGTGGGTTATATCCTCCGGGATCACTGGTCCCAGGACATGAATATCGGCGGCGGAAGGATAATAGGCGAGGTATGTCATTACATCGATCTGGTTAATTATTTCACCGATAGTTTTCCCATAAGCGTGTATGCATCAAAGATGGCAGGTTCCGAAAACAAGGATGACGTGCTTATAAATTTGGAATATTCTGACGGTTCGGTCGCGAACATTTGTTACTCTGCCAGCGGCACTAAAGCATATCCCAGAGAACGCATTGAGGTCTTTTCCGCCGGCAGCGTTTGTGTGATAGATGATTTTATGATGACCGAATATGCAAGATCTGGTTCCAGGAAGAAAAAACGCCTTCTTACCAGAGACATGGGTTACAAAGCTGAAATAGATGCTTTCATGGATGTTGTATCTCTGGGCACAGAACCTCCGGTTGATTTTAATAGTTACCTCAGGACCACTTTGGCAAGTTTTAGTATTATTGAGTCTATTGATAGACGCGCAAAGATTGATATTGATTATTCGGATTATTTAATGAGGTAATATGAGTATAAAAATCCTAAAGAAAGAAGAATTAACTAAAAATGTCGCGGTCATCATCGGAACCAGGCCGGGGATAGTCAAATTTGCCCCTGTGGTAAAAGAACTGAAAAAAAGGAAAGTGGATTTTTTCATAATACATGCTGGCCAGCATTATTCCTATAATATGGATAGGCAGTTTTTCGAACAACTTAATCTGCCAAGACCTAAGCATGTTAATACCCATGTGAGGAATTACAAACTGCACGGGGAACAGACTGCTGAGATGATAAAGGGCATTGAAAGAGTGCTTTTTAAAGAAAAGCCTTCCGTGGTTATAGTGGGGGGAGACGCGAACACGAATCTCGCAGGAGCTTTAGCCGCCAGAAAACTGGGGATAAAACTGGTGCATATGGAGGCCGGCCTAAGAAGCAATGACTGGAGTATGCCCGAAGAGCATAACAGGGTAATGATCGATCACATATCGGAGATTTTACTCGCGCCTACAAAGATAGCGCGGGAAAACCTTAAAAAAGATAATGTGAAGGGGAAAATAGTAGTGGTCGGCAATCCCATAGTCGATGCTGTAAACGATCATGTTAAGATCGCCAAGAAAAGCAGCCAGATACTGGGTAAGTTGCGTCTTGAGCCAAAAAAGTTTTTTCTTTTGACCTTTCACAGGGAAGAAAACGTCGATTCAAAGAAGAAAGTAAAAGCTATTATCAAAGTCATTAAAGAGGTTGTAAAGACTTTTCCGTATCCTATCGTGTTTCCTGTCCATCCCAGAACCATGAGAAGGATAAAGTTTTTTGGGTATATGGACGAGATAAAAAACATAAGAGGTCTAAAGGTAATAAAAGCAGTCGGTTACTTTGATTTTCTTCAGCTTTTATCCAACAGCAAAGTTGTCCTTACGGATTCAGGCGGGGTGCAGGAGGAGTGCTGTATTTTAAAGGTCCCCTGCGTTACTCTACGCGAAAATACCGAAAGGCCTGAGACCGTCGCGGTAGGCGCTAACATAATCGCTTCCACCGACCACAAGAAGGTAGCTGGAGCAGTGAAACAGTTTTTATCAAAAAACAAGAAAAAGAATTGGAAAAATCCTTTCGGAAGGAATTGCGCAAAAAAGATTGTCGACATTCTGGGTTCAGAGATAGAGGATTAAATTGATAAACATGAAAAGCTACGTTGATCTACTCAGGTTGTATTTATACGACAAAACAGGAGCCGGAAAGGTTCTTCCTGCCAGAGTGAACCCTTTTCGGTCCAGTATAAGACTCACGGAGAGGTGTAACTCGAGATGTACCACCTGCGGTTACTGGAAAAAAGAGTGGGAAGACAGAATATCGACGGAGAAGGCGATAGACGTGATCAAGCAGCTTAAGGATTTGGGTGTAAAACGGCTGCGGTTTACGGGTGGAGAACCTTTATTACGCGAAGATTTGTTTAATATTCTTAAGGAAATAGACACTTTGAGATTCGAAAAAATCACACTGGCGACCAACGGCATACTTCTCGATAAGTATTATAAGGAAATAAACAATTCCTGTTTGACCGATCTTGGGGTTTCCATTGACGGTCTGGCTGAAGTAAACGATAAAATCCGCGGCATACCCGGAGGTTTTGAAAGAGTAATGGACTCTTTAAAACTTATACAGGGCAAGAGGATAACGATCATGTCCACGTTGAGTTCATATCTGGCGAAAGACCTTGAGGGGCTGTTCGCTTTGATAGAAGAGAAAAAACTCTTATGGGACATGAATCTGCCCGATAATAGACCGTATTTTCTTAAAGATGTGGATATTGACGATTTTTGGCCTCTTCCGGCGGAAGTGGATGCTATTCTGGAGGCGATAAACAGGAATATAGGTAAACCTTTTATGAAGAGGATATCAAAGAGTCAGCTTGATTATACGGAAAAGTATCTTAAAAAAGAGAAACTTGAAGAAGTGCCTTGTTTTCTTGGGTATACCGATATAGACATTGACTCGGAAGGCAGAGTTTATTCAGGCTGTTACGTGCTGCCGGAGATCGGGAACATCCTTGATGACGACCTTAAGACGACAATAAGTAGAGGCTCTTATAATGAGAGGTTACGCAGCATGCTTGATAGAAACTGTCCGGGGTGTAATTGCGGATACGAACTTAATTTAATTGTTCAAAATTTGCCTTCGCGCTTCTTAAAATCTATACTAGGACGCGGAAGAAAATAGGGGGAAAATGCATGTCTTGTACATAACGGATTACTTTAATACCCCCGAAGACGGTGGGCTCTTAAGAACCTGGGAAATAGCACAGTACTTGCGGAAAAAGGATCATAAGGTAACCGTTATTTGTTCCTCTGCTCATCATATGACCGGCAAGACCGCGGAAAGAAACGGCCTGCTTAACAGGATGAATGTTAATGGGATAGATGTAATAAAAACTCATTCATTCGCTAATTACAGGAATTCAAATTTAAACAGGATTATTTATTATATATTTTTCCCGATACTAGCATTTTTTGGCGCTTTGACTGTCAGAAAACCCGACGTTGTCATAACTTCATCGCCGCCCTTATCATTACTTCCTTTCGGGTTTTTGTTCTGCAGAATGAAACGCAAAAAATTCATAATAGAAGTCCGTGACGCATGGCTTGAGTTTGCGATCGCCCGCGGTCTTGTTCCGATGAAACTCATCAAACCGCTAAAAGTCCTTCAATATTACCTATTCAAAAAAGCAGACAGGATCATTGCCGTAACTCCCAGGATTAAAAAGATAGTGGATAAGTATTCAAAAGACAGTTCCAAAAGCATTCTTCTGATGAACGGGTTTGAAGACGATGTTGATGAGGGAATCAAACATTCCGAAGAAGAAATGATGAAGCTCAAGGAAGAATACGCTTTAGAGGACAAATTCATCGTCATATATACGGGTACACTGGGGCTTGCTCGTGATCACGAGGTTTTTGGAAAGACCGCTCTTTTGCTTAAGGGATATGAGGATATGCTGTTCCTCTTCATCGGTGAAGGGGAGAAAAAGAAGGAGCTGGTCAATTACTGCAGGGATAACGCTCTTGGGAACTGTAAGTTTTTGCCGCTTCAACCGCGCTATAAAATCCCTTTATTTTTGAAAGTATCGCATGTGGCCATAAACTCTATACGCAAAAATGACGCTCTTGAATCAAGCCTTTCAAATAAGATTTTTGATTATCTTGGAAATGGCGTTCCTGTCGTCTTTGCCGGCAAGGGCGATACAGCTGACTTCCTCGAGGAAAGCGGCGGCGGGATATGCACTGAGGCGGAGAACGCCGAAGAGATGAAGCGCGCCATCCTTAAATTTTACAAATCGGAAAAGTTCAGAGAAGAGACGGCAAAGCAGGGGCAAACGTACGTTCTTAAAAACTATACAAGGAGCAGGCTCCTTTCGAAACTGGATGATTTATTGAAAGATATAACCTAAAGGCGGATTATTGAACATCGATAAAGAAAAAATAATAAGGTGGATTGACGGGCTCATGGAATTCGCGCTCTTGTTCCTGATATTTACCCTGCCTTTTTCAAAGTCGCTTTTGGAAGGAGCTTTTATAACTTTACTTTCTTTATGGGTTATAAAACGGCTCGTATGTTATAGCAGAGGAGCCTCATTAATCACTGCGTTTAAGCCGGTAAGTACGGAACCAGGTCCGGCTATCGGTGTTTTTATTTTTATCGGTTTTTTGTCAACACTTGCGAGTGTTTCATTTTATTTGAGTTTAGAGGGGTTTTTCTGTAAGCTCTTTGAATGGGTTATGTTATATTTTATCGTCACTGAACTTCTGACCGAGAGAAAACAGTTGATCAGGGTCCTGGCAGTGTTTTTTATTTCGATGATAGTCATATCCGCGGATGGTATTTTCCAGATGATCACGGGTACAGATCTTTTAAGAGGGCGTCCCATTTTCGGCTGCAGGATCAGCAGCTCCTTCCACAACCCCAATGAATTCGCCGGCTGGCTTGTGGTGATGATCCCGGTGGCATTAAGCTTCGCATATTGCGGCGGAAGCACTTGGTCTGATGTTTTCCTGAAATTCAAATGGGTCAGATATTTAATCAGGCCGCTGCTATGGATTTTATTGGCCCTATTGATATTTTGCCTGATTTTTACTTATACAAGAGGCGCCTGGGTAGCGGTACTAATATCGATAATTTTTCTCGGGATTCTTAAAAGCAAGAAATTGATAGTGTGCTTTTTGATAGTTCTAATGTTCATGCCTTTTGTCCTTCCTGAGTCGGTAAAAGAGAGGACAAGTTCAATGCTAAAAATCCAGGAAGACCCTAATAAAAGAGGTGACTTGTGGCGGGAAGCAGTGAATGTTATTGAGGATTTTCCGGTAATAGGCAGCGGATTAAATACGTATGCTTTTATTGCACCCAGATATGGAAGCGGGCAGTATCCGCATAATTCGTACCTTCATATGGCGGCGGAGATGGGAATATTGGGCTTGGGGGTATTTGTGTGGATGCTAATAGTACTATTCAGAGCAGCGATTAAAAGTATAAAAAAGATCGACGATGAATTATATAACATCACACTAACGGGACTTTTATCTGGTCTTTTTGGATTTTTGATACAAAGTTTTACGGATACAAATATCTACTCCCTTCAGTTGAGTATCTTGATGTGGCTTATTATGGGCTTAACCGTTGCTGTTAGAAAAATAGCTTCGGAACAATAAGCATCTAGAAGGAGCCATATCTCTACTTAATTATTGCTTTTCACCTTTGCTTTCATAGTTTTCCCATCCATAATATCCTTTTACTACAACTTCTTTTAAATAAATGACTTATAAACGAAAATTATTTTTAAAGGAATTCTCATTTTATATCACAATCTTGGTCTAAACAGGGGGACAAGAAAGGGTGTGATATCAAATGGCTTAGTATGTAATTTATCGAAAGTCAGATAT
>CAZGOG010000005.1:0-72209 GCA_964527555.1 uncultured Planctomycetia bacterium
TTGTTAAACAGAAGGCGTGAGAATAATCTTGCGCTAAATTATCATGGGAGGATATTATGGGGATGTGGGTCGGCAAGGGCCGCAAAGCCAGACGCAGTTACGGTTTTGATGAAGTAGCTTTAGTACCCGGAGAGCTTACTATAAATCCCAATGATGTTGATACTTCATGCGAGATAGGCGGGATAAAATTCCAGGCCCCCATAATGGCGTCTTCCATGGATGGGGTGGTGGATGTGAATTTCGCCATCGCCATGGGCAAACTCGGCGGGGCTTCCGTTCTGCACTTAGAAGGCATCAGCACCCGCTACGACGATCCTGGAAAGGCCGTTAACAAGATAATAAAATGTGATTCGAAAGAAAGCACAAAAGCCATACAGGATGTCTATTCCAAGCCCATCAAGAAGGCTCTCATAAGCAAGAGGATCAAGCAGATCAAAGGCGCAAAAGTCCCGGCTATTGTCAGCTGTAATCCGCAGGCCGCCGCGGAATTCGGCCCCATAGCGCGTGATGCCGGATGCGATATCTTTATTATTCAATCCACAGTCATAAGCGTAAAACACGAGTCGAGTGAATATAAACCTTTGGACCTTCATAAGTTCTGTAAGGACATGAAAATACCTGTGCTCCTTGGCAACTGCGTGGATTATAACGTCGCGCTTTCGCTTATGGAGACGGGTTGCCAGGGTGTTTTCGTCGGGATAGGCCCGGGGACGGCATGTACTTCAAGAGGCGTTTTAGGGATAGGCGTGCCTCAGATCACAGCAACGTGCGACTTGGCTGCCGCGAGAGATTTTTACTTCAAGAAAGCGGGAAGATATGTGCCGATCATTACCGATGGCGGTATGGCGACAGGAGGGGATGTCTGCAAAGCTTTTGCAGCAGGCGCTGACGCCGTTATGCTGGGGAATGCTTTTGCCAGAGCGAAAGAGGCTCCCGGCAAGGGCTATCACTGGGGGATGGCAATGCCGCACAGGTATCTTCCGAGGGGTACGCGTATAAAAGTGGGGACCAGCGGGACTCTGGAAGAGATTTTGTTCGGACCTGCGAGGACCGATGACGGCACACAGAACCTGGTAGGAGCTCTGGCGACAAGTATGGGGAACCTGGGGGCGCGTAACATACGTGAGATGCAGCTTGTTAACATGATTATAGCGCCTTCGATCCAGACGGAAGGAAAGATATATCAGACCGCTCAGCGTGTCGGGATGAGGAAATAGCCTCTTCTGGGAGAATGTCTAATTTTGCCTGTTCATATCAATTACCATGAATAAACCACAGTCTGACTTTGTACATCTGCACATCCATACGCAGTTCAGTCTTCTGGACGGAGCTTGCCGTTTTGATGAACTGTTGGACCTCACCGAAAAATATAATATGCCGGCATGCGCTATAACCGATCACGGGAACATGTTCGGTGTGATAGACTTCTATGAAAAAGCCAAAAAAAGAGGCATTAATCCGATCATCGGCTGTGAAATATATGTGGCCCCGGAAAGCCGTTTTGATAAGACAAGTCACGGTATCAGAGGCGCGTCCTACCATCTTGTACTTTTAGCTAAAAACATGACCGGTTACAGGAACCTTATGGAGATAGTCTCTATCGGATACCTGGAGGGGTTTTATTATAAACCCCGCGTTGATAAAGAGGTTCTTTCAAGGTACAACAAGGGCCTTATCGCTATGAGCGCCTGCCTGAAGGGAGAAGTGGCACATTTCCTTCTGTCGGGCGAGTGGGAAGAAGCGAAAAAGAGCGCTATCGAATATAAGGAGATATTCGGTGCGGATAACTTTTATCTGGAGATACAGGACAACCAGCTGGAAGAGCAGCATAAACTCAACAGCCTTATGATAAAACTCTCTCGCGAGACGGGCATACCGCTCGTGGCCACGAATGACGTGCATTATCTTGAGAAGAGCGATGCGAAAGCGCATGATGCGCTTCTTTGTATACAGACGCAGACGACACTGGCCGACGAAGACCGCATGAAGTTCCAGTCGGACCAGCTCTATTTCAAATCGCCTGAAGAGATGAAAAAGACTTTTTCTGATACCCCTGAGGCGATAGCGAACACCATGAAGATCGCCGAGAGGTGTCAGGTGGGACTTGAGTTCAACGAACTTCACCTGCCGCATTTTCAGGCACCCGGAGGGGAAGACAACGAGGCCTTTTTCAATCGGCTCGTCACAGAAGGCATCAGGAAGCGATATGAAGTCATTACCGATGAGATAAAAAAGCGTCTTGAACTTGAGATGAAGATCATCAAAGATAGCGGGTATGTGAGCTACTTTCTTATAGTGTGGGATTTTATAAACCATGCGAAAGAAAAAGGCATACCCGTAGGGCCCGGAAGAGGTTCGGCCGCCGGCAGCATCGTCAGTTACGCCCTCGGGGTAACCGACATAGATCCTCTCAAGTACGGCCTTATCTTTGAGAGGTTTCTTAATCCGGAAAGAGTCACCATGCCGGATATAGACATAGATTTCTGTTTCGAAAGAAGAAACGAAGTCATAGACTATGTCATAGAAAAATATTCCAAGGAAAACGTCGCGCAGATAATCACGTTCGGTACCATGATGGCCAAAGGTGTTTTGAGAGACGTCGGACGCGTTATGGGCATGCCTTACGCTGAGGTGGACAGGATCGCCAAACTTGTGCCGAACGATCCCGGTATAACTCTGGAGAGGGCTCTTGAGATCGAGCCGGAACTTAACATGAGATACGAGGACGATCCGATGGTGCACCAGCTTATCGATACCTCAAGGCGCCTTGAAGGACTTAACCGGCACGCCTCCACCCATGCGGCCGGTGTCGTCATATCAGACAAACCCCTCCAGAAACGCATACCGCTTTTTAAAACGGCAGACGACCAGATCACGACGGGGTTCGCGATGAAGTCGCTTGAGAGGATCGGCATGCTCAAAATGGACTTTCTGGGGCTTAAGACGCTGACGGTGATCGACCAGACGGTAAAGATTGTTAAACGCACCAGAGAAATCGATGTGGATATCGAGAAAGTGCCGCTTGACGACAGAAAGACCTATGACCTCTTGGGCCGTGCCGAGACCGCCGGTATATTCCAGCTTGAATCAGGCGGCATGCGGGACCTCCTCAGGAAAATCCGTCCCGAAAGATTCGAGGACCTGATAGCGATCCTTGCGCTTTACCGGCCGGGACCCATGGGTAGCGGCATGCTGGATGAATTCATCAAAAGAAAACAGGGGCATATAGAAGTGAAGTACGATCATCCGGCGCTTGAACCCATACTGAAAGAGACTTACGGGATAATAGTCTTCCAGGAACAGGTCATGAGGATAGTTTCGGATCTTGCCGGTTTCAGCATGGCAGAAGCGGATAACGTGCGTAAGATCATGGGCAAGAAAATACCCGAAGCGATGGAAGGAGTTAAAACGAAGTTTCTGGAAGGGGCAGGGAAGAACAGGGTAGAGAGGATTACGGCCGAGAAGATATGGGACTTTATAGCTTATTTTGCGGGTTATGGTTTCAACAAATCGCACTCCGCGGCATATGCCATGGTCAGCTACAGGACCGCATATCTAAAAGCAAACTATCCCGTGGAATTCATGACGGCACTGCTTACGAGTGAGAAAAACAATTCCGATAAGATCTCCGACTATATAAACGAGTCTATCCGCATGGGGATAGACATACTGCCGCCGGACGTTAACGAAAGTTTCAAGGATTTTACAGTTGTGGCCAGTGACATACGTTTCGGCATTTCCGCCGTCAAGAACGTCGGGTCAGCTGCCGCTGAATCAATAATCGATACACGGCAGGTAAGCGGGAAATTCGAATCGATATATGATTTTGCCCAGAAGGTGGACTTAAGATCAGTCAACAGGAAAGTCGCCGAGAGTTTGATCAAGTGCGGTGCTTTCGATTCCACGGGGATTTACCGGTCACAGGCTATGGCGGTTCTTGATAAAGTCCTGGCGATGGCCGCTAAAACTAACAGAGACAGGAACCTCGGCCAGATGTCTTTTTTTGATGAGGGTGCTCCGGAAGAAGGATTTAAGGATAAATTCGAGGACCTGCCCAATATACCCGAGTGGCCGGAACATGAACTTCTTGCCAACGAGAAAGAGATGCTGGGTTTCTACATCACCAAGCATCCTTTAGCCAGGTTCGAGCGTCTCATAAACGCCTATTCCACATGCAGGATCTCGGAGCTTTCCGGGATGACTGACGGTCAGGAGGTACTTATAGGGGGAATAATAAACAAGGCAAGAATAACCGTGACGCGCAAGAAAGCCGAGAAGATGGCGGTACTGAGTCTGGGGGATCTTGATAACTTTATAGAGGTCCTGGTGTTCCCCAAGACCTACAGAAAAGCTCCGGATTTAATAAAAGAAGATAACCTTGTGTATGTGCATGGCCGCCTGAATTTACGTGAAGAAGAGACTAAGATAGTGGCGGAAAATATCATACCCCTGGAGAAGGTAAAAGAGAAGTTTACCAAATCCGTCCTCATAAAGATGTCCACGACGGGTCTTGAGGAGACGATGATGAAAAGAATAAGGGGAACGATAACTAAATTCAAGGGGAAAACGCCCGTTTTTATAGAACTTATCTCTCCGGAAGGCCGGAAAATAAGGCTTTCGACCTCGGATAAACTGTTCGTTTACCCGTCTGACGAGCTGATCGACGAGGTAGAGACCATAGTGGGTAGCGGTAATATAAAATTTTTAACCAGATAAAAAAGAAGAAGGCAACCGATAATCGTTGACACAAAACATAACCAATGATAACATAAGCACTTAAGATACTTTGTAACAAAAAGGAGGAAGGAGTATATATGACTAAAAAAGACATCATAATGAAGATTTCCGAACAGACGGGGCTGAAGCAAGTCGACGTCAAAGAGGTTGTGCAGAGGACCTTTGATATGATAACCGACAGTCTCCAGCGCGGCAAGAAAGTAGAGCTGAGAAACTTCGGCATTTTCAAAGTCAAGACCCGTAAGGGTAGATTAGGACGCAATCCCAGAACCGGCGATAGCGTCTCGATCCCGGACAAGCGCGTGGTTTCTTTTAAGGCGGGTATGAAGATGAAAGTGGATGTCGAGGAATCAAGCGGCAAAGCCAAGGCCTAGACATTAAGATAAAAAGCTGGTTAACAAGCGAGTAGAGGACAGATGGCTTCTACACATAAATACAGATCACTTAGAGGTATGCCGGATACCCTTGCCGAAGAAGCGTCCGTTATATATTGGCTGGAAAGCAAGGCGCGTGAAGTGTTTCGATTGTTCGGTTACGGTGAGATCCGTACGCCCATTCTGGAGGAGACGGAAGTATTCACCCGCAGTATCGGAGAGGATACAGACATCGTGGAGAAGGAGATGTATTCCTTTACCGATCGCGGCGGTAAAAATATTTCTCTCAGGCCTGAAGGCACGGCCCCGATTATCAGGGCCTATATAGAACACGGCTGGCACTCAAAAGAGGACCTTACGAAACTTTTTTATACCGGCGCCATGTTCAGGGGCGAACGACCCCAGAAAGGACGGTTAAGGCAGTTTCACCAGATCGGAGCGGAGATAATAGGAGGTTCGGATCCTTACATCGACGCCGAACTTATACTTGGGCTTGATACGCTCCTTAAAAGTCTGAAAGTGGATGGTTTTACCATACTGCTTAATTCCCTGGGATGTGCCTCGGATCGGGAAAACTACAAGGAAGAACTGGCATCTTATCTAAAGAAGAAGAGTTCCGCTTTATGCGACAACTGCAAGAGGAGGAAGGAGACTAACGTCCTTCGCGTCCTGGATTGCAAACGCGAAGGATGTAAAGCCGTGGTTAAAGGAGCTCCGGAGATTCAGAGTTACCTCTGCAAGGGGTGTTGCGAATATTACGACGGGGTGAAAAGCATTCTTAAAAAGATGGGGATTACCTTCCGCGAAAAGGGTGATCTTGTAAGAGGGCTGGATTATTATACTGGCACTATATTCGAGGTGATCCACCCGCAGCTTGGCGCGCAGGACGCGATAGCCGCCGGCGGAAGGTACGATGAACTTACCAAAGATATGGGCGGACCCAGCGTAGGAGCTACGGGCTACGCTATAGGGATAGAGCGGCTTCTTCTGGCCGTGGATAAAAAAGATATACCGCGGGAGGGACCGCTTACTTTAGTAATACCTGTCGGTGCCGGAGCGCGCGCGGAATCGTTTAAGGCGGCGGATACGTTGCGGCGTCTGGGAGTGCCGTGCGAGATGGATTATTCCGGTCGCTCGCTTAAAGGCGGGATGCGAAAAGCCCATAAGGAGGGAAGAAAGTTTATCGTTATTCTGGGAGAAGACGAGATAAAAAGCGGCAAGCTCTCAGTGAAAGACATGGAAACCGGAGAAGAGAAAGCGCTTTCCCCGGAAGAAGCGGCTTCTTATATCAAAGGGACTTAAGATGACAAGGACTCATAATTGCGGGGAACTGACGGCGAAAGACAACTCAAAGGAAGTCTGTCTTTCCGGATGGATCGCTTCAAGAAGAGACCATGGAGAGATAATTTTCATGGACTTAAGGGATAAGCACGGTATAACGCAGATAGTATTTGACCCCGAGAAGAATAAAGACGCTCATGAAGGGGCGCACCTTCTAAGAAGCGAGTATTGCGTGCAGGTCACGGGAAAAGTATCTATGCGCCCGGAAGGCACCATCAACAAGAAGATCCCTACGGGCGAGATCGAAGTGGAAGTTAAGGGGATTGAGGTGCTCTCTGAGTCCGAAACGCCTCCTTTTGAGATCAAGGATGGTGTGGTCGTAGCGGAAGACCTGCGTCTTAAGTACCGTTATCTTGACTTGAGGCGGCCGGAGATGCAGGAGAAGATCCGCATAAAACACAAAGTATACAAGTTCATAACGGATTTCATGGATGAGGAAGCCTTCCTGTTTGTGGAAACGCCCGTTCTTACAAAGTCGACCCCGGAAGGGGCGCGTGATTACCTTGTGCCATCCAGGGTCCAGCAGGGCAGTTTCTACGCGCTGCCGCAATCGCCTCAGATATTCAAGCAGCTTCTTATGGTGGCGGGAATAGAGAAGTATTACCAGATCGTCCGCTGCTTTCGTGATGAGGACCTGCGTGCCGACAGGCAGCCGGAGTTCACGCAGCTGGATATGGAGATGTCATTCGTCGATCAGGATGACGTCTTAAGCGTGTGCGAAAGGCTTTTTAAAGGCATGTTCAAAGAGGTCATGGGGCTTGAACTAGAGATCCCGTTTGCAAGAATGGATTACGAAGAAGCCATGATGCGGTACGGAAGTGATAAACCGGATACAAGGTTTGACCTCTTTTTGCATGACCTGACGCATCTGGCCGATAAATGCGACTTTAAGATATTGAAGGAAGTCGCCAAATCGGGCGGTAAGGTCATGGCCCTGGCCGCGCCAGGATATGGAGACATAAGCCGCAAGGAGATAGATACTCTTACGTTTTTCGCAGGTGAGTACGGGGCAAAGGGGCTTGCATATTTCAAAGTCGGAGAGAAGGAGCTTACCTCGCCGATAGCAAAATTTTTCTCAGACGAAGTGCTCCAAAGTATCCGCGAGGAAGTGTCGGCAAAAACGGGCGACATGATCTTTATGGTCGCCGACACCAAAGAAGTCGCTCAGGAAGCACTGGGGGCTATTCGCTTGCGGATCGCCCAGGAGAAGAACCTCATAGACAAGAACAAATTTAATTTTTCATGGATAGTGAATTTCCCGCTGTTTAGATTTAACAAGGATGAGAAGAGGTGGGTTTCCGAGCATCATCCGTTTACATCTTTCAGGGAAGAAGATATGGAGTTTCTGGATAAAAAAGAGCTATCCAAGGTAAGGTCCAGGTCCTATGATCTGGTTCTAAACGGAAGCGAAATAGGTTCCGGGAGTATAAGGATACATAAAAAGGACATCCAGCAGAGGATATTCGATGTTCTGGGACTCAGCAAGGAGGACTGCCAGCGGAAATTCGGATTTTTGCTGGAAGCATTTTGCTACGGGCCTCCCCCTCACGGGGGGATAGCTTTCGGGCTGGATAGACTCCTCACGCTTTTTACAAAAGACTCGTCTATACGCGAAGTCATACCGTTTCCGAAAACCCAGAAAGGCGTTTGTCCGCTAACGGGCGCGCCTTCTTTTGTCGATGAAAAACAGCTCAGAGAACTCGGGCTAAAACTCACTAACGTTAAAAGGGAGGAAAAATGAATAAGATATTGGTTTTAGTGCTTATCGCGACTTTTATGCTGACCGGATGCGCCGGAGTGGAGGTTTATACTTTCAAGAAAGACCGCGTTGATCAGAGCGAGACGGGTAACCAGGGCTACCTGATGGGGGATGCTCCTCAGGCGCAAGCCAAGGAAGCGCCTAGCAAGAGGACGCTTATTGGCGTGGATATCGAAATAGCGCAAAGTCCGTCAAAAAGTTCCGGCACGCAAGCTTCTTCTGATACACCCCCGGCAAAGACTTCCGGCTGTGCGGTCGAACCTAAAGCAAAAGAAAGCGTATATATAAAATAGACAAAGCGCCAGAAAACAAACTATTAAAGCGTGAGAGATGGAAGAGATAATAATCAGAATAAGCGATGATTCCGAAGCCAGGGCTTTATTCGGCAAGCACGACAGTAACTTGAGAAAAATCGAAAAAGTTTTTGGGATCACGACAGCGTACCGGGGCGGCGACCTTAAGGTGATGGCGGAAGGAAAAGATCAGCTGGAAAAAGCAAAAAGAATTCTGGACGAGTTTCTTATTATCATCAGGAAGGGCGGGCATGTTTCACCCAGGGACATAGATTATGCACTGAAGAACACCGATATCTTGACGCATCTTAATGATATTTTTCTGGATAAGATAGAGGTAAGCTCTAAACGCGTCTTTGTTACCCCCCGAAGTGAAGGGCAGAAGGAGTATATTGATGCCATACGCAAGTATGATATTGTTTTTGGAATAGGTCCTGCCGGAACGGGTAAGACTTACCTGGCGATGGCCATGGCGGTCAATGCCCTCAGGAAGAATCTCGTCTCAAGGATAATACTTACCAGGCCCGCTGTCGAGGCAGGTGAAAGCCTGGGGTATCTTCCGGGAGACATGTATGAGAAGGTCAACCCGTACCTGCGTCCCTTGTACGACGCTCTTTATGATATGGTTGAGCCGCACCGCATCAAGGAATATCTTGATGAGGGGATAATAGAAGTGGCTCCTCTTGCTTTCATGAGGGGAAGGACGCTTAATGATTCCTTTATAATCATGGATGAGGCGCAGAACTCTACCGCCGAACAGATGAAGATGTTTCTGACGCGTTTGGGTTTCGATTCTAAAACTGTTATAACGGGAGACATCACGCAGAGTGATCTTCCAAAGGGAAGACCTTCAGGGCTTATACACGCCAAAGAGCTTCTCTCAGGAGTTGAGGGCATTAAATTCGTTGTTCTTAAAGGTGAAGACGTTGTCAGACACGAACTTGTCCAGGAAATAATCAAAGTCTACAAGGAAGAAGCCGAGTCAAAAGATGAATAAAAACCAGAAGCTTAAACAGTTTAAAGAGTGGATTATTCTTAAAGAGACCATTTCCATACTTATAATCGTCGCATTTTTGATAGCGGCTCTTGCCAGTATATTTATAGGGCCGAGTCTCTATCTGGGCAAGACCCAGGAAGGGGATATAGCGCTTAAGAACATATACGCGCCGTATGATTTTACTTATTTCTGGGAAATAGATGGGGAGAAGACAAGCGAGGCCAAAGACGCGGCAAAAGAAAAAGTCCCTTATGTGCTCAAACGCGATTCTGCCGCTGAAAAGAAAGCTATAGAAAAAGTCAGTTCCTTTTTTGATGCATTCGGCAAAGAGAGTGCACCTGAAGCATCCCTGGCCGAAAAAGCCTCGGACATAAAAAGAAGAACTCGGGCAGACCTTTCAGAAAGAAATATCGAGTATCTTCTGGAATATCCAGATATATCGCTGCTTAAGAAAAAGGCTCTGGACGTTCTTGGAAAAGTCTTCCTTGCCGGTTATATAGACGATGGGACGCTGAAGCAGCTTAAAGAAAAAGGCGTAAGTAAAGTAGTCATTTTCAATAGTGAGACAAATGCCGAGACGGAAAGAACCATCGATAGTATTGTGACAGCGAAAAAGATCCAGGAAACCGCGATAGAGTATGCTTCGGCCGAATTTAAAGACGACCGCAAGGTGCGCCAGCCGGCAGCTAGCCTGATCTCTGAATATGTCAGCCCCAACCTCATAGCGGATGAAAAAGAGACGGAAGCCAAAAGGGGAGCTGCTATAGAGAAAGTTAAACCCATCTACCACAGCTGGACGGTCGAGAAGAACGAACTTATCATTGAAAAAGGTACAAGGGTAACCGACCGTAATGTCGCCCAGATATCGCAAATCAGAAGAGTTTTCCGTCCGGGTGTGACGCCTACTTTGTTCTTAGGGGTCCTGCTTCTCTTCCTTCTTCTGGGACTGGTCGCCGTTATTTATATTTCGTTTATACAGGGGGTGAATTTCCTGCAAGACACCAAAGGTGTGGCTATAGTTTTGATAAACATGCTTTTTATGATTATCGCGGCTGATTTTATCGTGCACCTTCCGCAGCCCAGTTATTTTATACCCGTTTCAGGGATGGCGATGCTTATCGCGCTTCTTGTAGGATCTAATATCGCCTTTATAGCCGCGGTACTGATGAGTTTATGTATATCTTTACTCATAGGCGGAGGCATAGAAGTCGCGCTTGTCTTAATAGTAGGCAGCATCGTGGGGATATTCGTCGTCAGAGACGCAAGACGGCGCACGAGGATACTCTGGGCGGGTTTTCTGGTGGGACTTACAAAGTTCCTGACTATTGCCTGTATAGGTCTAATCAATGAGATGGACGTGAATTTTTATATAACTGACGGTGCCTGGGGTATAGCAGGCGGCATTCTTTCCGGATTCATAGTGATGGGGCTTTTGCCGGTTTTTGAGCATCTGTTTAAGATCCCGACGAATATCAGCCTGCTGGAACTTTCGGATCTTAACCACCCGCTTTTGAAAAAACTTGCCATGGAAGCGCCCGGTACTTACCATCACAGCATAATGGTAGGCAATCTCGCGGAAGCGGCGTGCGATGCAATAGGCGCCAACAGCCTCTTGGCAAGAGTCGGGGCGTATTATCATGATATCGGCAAGATTCCCAAGGCTGAATATTTCAGCGAGAACGAGATGGGTTCCGGGTCCAAACACGCAAAGCTTGCCCCTTCCATGAGCGCTCTTATTATAGCCAAGCATGTTAAAGAAGGCGAGCAGATCGCCAGAAAGTACAAGCTTAATAGCGCAATAACCGATTTTATCAGACAGCACCATGGCGACAGCATGATATCTTATTTCTATCAGAAGGCGATGGAAAAGGCGGAGGAAGGCACGATGCCGAAAGAGGAGAACTTCCGTTATCCCGGCCCCCGGCCCCAGACCAAGGAGAGCGCGATTATTCTCCTGGCCGATGCGGTCGAGGCATCAAGCCGCGCGCTTGATGAGCCTACAGCCTCCAGCATAAGGCACCTTGTTAAAAAGATCATAAACAACAAGTTTATCGATGGCCAGCTCGATGAATGCGCTCTGACGTTAAAAGACATGCACATCATTGCGGAAAGTTTTCTCAGGGTGCTTATGGGTGTTTTTCATACAAGATTGAATTATCCGGAAGAAAGCAAAAAACAATCAGAAGAGAAGCCTGCTAATGGCAATAAAAATAAACAGCGAAAATTTAAACAAAAAAAGAAAGATTGATCTTTCAAAAGTCGAGCGGGTGGCAAAGACAGTTTTAAAGGCTCTTAAGAAGAAACACGCCGAGATCAACATAGTGTTTTTAAGCAGCCAGAAAATACGGGTGATTAACCGGCTCTATTTGAAGAGGGACAGGGCAACAGACGTGATAGCCTTCCCGGGGAGCGGCCGCCATATACCGTCGTTCGGAGAAGAACATCACTCCGGGAATTTTATGGGAGACATTGCGATATGCTCGGATAAGGCGCATGCCAACGCTAAGGTTTATGGGATGACATTCGCCGAGGAGATAGCGCTTTACACCATACACGGGATACTTCACTTGCTCGGATATGAGGATGTAACGAAAAAAGGCCGTGATAGATTGCGGAGGAAAGAAGATGAACTCTTCAGACAAATCAAAACAAAAAAAATCTCGAGGTAAAGGCTTTACCCGCAGCGTAAATACTGCCCTAGAGGGTATTATACACACGCTTAAATCGGAAAGGAACATGCGCCTGCATTTCTTCGTGGGGTTCCTTGTTCTTATCGCGGGTCTTTATTTCGATCTCAGCGCTGTCGAGTTCATGATACTGTGTTTTGCGGTCACCTTTGTTTTGATGGCGGAGATGATCAATACAGCTGTCGAATACTCCATTGACCTTATAAGCGATGAGTACCATCCTCTCGCGAAAGTGATCAAGGATATTTGCGCGGGCGCTGTGTTTGTAAGCGCAGTCAATGCAGCTGTCGTGGGATACTTTCTGATTGTCCGGCGCATAGGAGCGTTTATGGGCGGTGCGTTTATCAAAGTAAAAGAATCCCCCTGGCATATGACCCTTATAGCGCTTTTAGTCGTTATTGGTATTGTACTGCTTATAAAAGTACTCCGCGGCGAAAAATCTCTTTTACGCGGCGGTATGCCCAGCGGGCACTCCGCCGTAGCGTTTGCGGTATGGGTCCTCGTCTCGCTTATCACGGAAAACGCTCTTGTAAGTTTTCTTGTGTTCATCTTGGCGTTTCTTGTCGCGAAAAGCCGCAGGTCCGACGGGGTGCATACGCTCGGGCAGGTGGTAGCCGGAAGCGTCTTGGGAGCGCTTGTGGCTTTACTCGTATTTCAATTTATGTCGTAGAGGACTTTTTGTCGCAGGTTTTGAAAGGGAGAAGAAACAGTCATGAGAAGATTATGGAACAGGTTCTTCGTTAATTTTTTTAACGGTATAGTTATACTTCTGCCGATAGCTGTTACTATAGCTCTTATAAGGTTTCTTGTGGTATGGGTAAATAATATCGTGCTCAATCCCCTCATGAAATTTTTTGCACCTATTGCCAAGGGCCCGGAACATGTCTACCTGGCCAAGACGATAATTTTTCTTGTAGTCATATTCGCGGTGGCCTTGATAGGATGGGGGGCGAAGATACTGGTCATTAACCGTGTTTTTTCTCTGGGTGAACAGCTGCTTTTAAAAGTCCCTATCATGGGGCGGATATATAATGCGGCTAAACAGATATTTTCGTCGGTGTTAGGACAGGGAAAAACTATCTTTAAGCAGGTGGTTCTTGTGGAATATCCCCGGAAGGGACTTTATTCCGTAGGCTTTACCACGGGCACCACAAAAGGCGAGCTTAAGGATTCCATAGGCACCAGCGGAGTTAACGTCTTTATCCCGACAACACCGAACCCGACAAGCGGTATATTCCTGATTATCCCCAAAGAAAGCATATTTTTTCTGAAGATGAGCGTGGAAGAAGGCATGAAGCTTGTTGTCTCGGGAGGCGCGGTGTCTCCGACACCTGACAGACTAGAGGGAAGCGTATAGTTAAATGGCAGCAGAGAACGCAGAGGGAGTGATACTCAGAAAATATTTATTGCGGGAAACCAGCTACATACTTGTTGTTTTCACAAAAGAATTCGGCAAAATAAAAGCAGTTATAAAAGGCGTGAGAAATCCGTACCCTCAATTCGGCGGGGTTTTCGAGATCTTTAACAAGTGTCAGCTCTTTTTTTACAGAAAGAGGAAAAGTCCTCTGGACCTTATTACGCAGTGCGAAGCAGTGGACTCGTTTCTTCCGGTAAGAAAAGACATAGAAAGGTTGACATACGCTAATTATTTTATAGAATTAGTAGACATAGTCACCAGTGACTATGACGTGAATGAGGAACTTTACCGCACTCTGGTAGAGGGCCTTCGTATGCTGGCAGTTGAATCCAGCGCCAGACGGGTGAGCAGGATATTCGAACTCAGGTTATTAGGGGCTTTGGGCCTCAGTCCTCAGCTTAAGGAATGCGTTGAATGCGGCCTTCCGATAGAAGGGGCGGGTTCATTCAGCGTGAAAGGCGGTGGACTTCTATGCCCGAAGTGCAGGCATAAAGACAGGAGCGCACTTACGGTATCTTGCGGGACGATAAACTTCATGCATAAGATAAAAACATGCGATCTGGAAAAGACTTCCCGCATAAAAGTCTCTAAAGAGGTGGGAAGAGAACTGGAAGAAGTCTTAAAAAGATTCATGCAGTATCATATCGCGAGGCCCGTAAAATCACTTACGTTTCTGAAAGAACTTCAAAAAATCGGCGTGGGATAAATGCTGTAATAAAAGGGTAAGGATAAAAACCAGTATGGCTGAAAAGAAAAAAGAAAAAGCGGCAAAAGATCCTCAGGTAGAGAAGGCTCCGGCGGTGGAGCTGAAAGACATCGCAAACCTCTGCAAAAGGCGCGGGTTTATATTCCAGGACAGCGAGATCTATGGCGGGATGGGAAGCGTGTGGGATTATGGGCCGCTGGGGGTGGAGCTCAAAAATAACGTAAAGGACTGCTGGTGGAGGAGCATGGTCTATGACCGTGGCGACGTCGAGGGTCTTGACGCAGCTATCCTGATGAACCCGGAGACGTGGAAGGCATCCGGGCATGTCGGCTCCTTCGCGGATATGCTGGTTGACTGTATGGACTGCAAGAAGCGGTTCCGCATAGATCATCTAAAGGGAAACAAGTGTCCGGAATGCGGCGGAGCCCTTACGGAACCCAAAAGTTTCAATCTTATGTTTAAAACGCAGGTCGGTTCGGTGGAAGGCCAGACGCAGGATGCGTACTTAAGACCAGAGACGGCACAGGGCATATTCGTTAATTT
This sequence comes from uncultured Planctomycetia bacterium, assembly GCA_964527555.1. GTDB lineage: Bacteria > Omnitrophota > Gorgyraeia > Tantalellales > Tantalellaceae > CAZGOG01. Next base: position 14,855 of record CAZGOG010000005.1, read on the forward strand.
TGAAAATATACTCAACTCAAGCCGCAAGAAACTTCCCTTCGGTGTGGCGCAGATCGGTAAAGCATTCCGCAACGAGATAACTACGGGGAACTTTACTTTCAGGAGCCGTGAGTTCGAACAGATGGAGCTGGAATACTTTGTCAAGCCCGGGGAGGACGAGAAGTGGTACGAATACTGGCTCGCCGAACGCATGAGGTGGTACACTTCCCTTGGCATAAGAGAGGAGAGCCTCCGGCTCCGGCAGCATGAAGAGGAGGAACTCGCCCACTACGCTAAAAAATGCCACGATATAGAATTTTTGTTTCCCATGGGATGGTCGGAACTTGAAGGCGTCGCCAACAGGACCGATTTTGACCTCAAACAGCATTCAAAGATAAGCGGAAAGGACTTACAATATTTTGACGATACGACAGGCGAGCGTTATTTCCCTTATGTTATAGAACCTTCGGGCGGTGTCGACCGCGCTGTGCTTGCTTTCTTGGTGGATGCTTATAGATCGGAAGTAGTGAGAGAGAGAAAAAGAGTTTACCTTTCGCTTGATAAACGTCTTGCTCCGATTAAAGTGGCGGTTCTGCCGCTTCTTAAGAATAACGGTGAGATAGTGGAGATGGCCGAGAAGATACTGGATGATGTAAGGGGCAATTATCGTGCGGTATACGACGATACTGCTGCTATAGGCCGGCTGTACCGCAGGCAGGATGAGATAGGCACGCCCTATTGCGTGACCGTGGACGTGGAGTCCCTGACTGACAAGAAAGTCACCGTAAGGGACAGGGACAGCATGCAGCAGGACAGGATCGACCTTTCAAAGCTTAAGGGATTACTGACAGAGAGACTTGGACTTTAAAAAATAGGGGTTAAAGTAACCCGTATCTTTAACAAAAGAAGGAGTGTGAGGAGAGGATGACAACTAAGACTGCAAGAAAAAAAGCTGTTAAGACGAAAAAGGACGTGTATTTTTTTGGCGGCGGTAAAGCCGATGGTGAAACTGAGATGAAAAATCTATTGGGAGGCAAAGGCGCTAACCTGGCAGAGATGGCGGGACACGCGAAACTCAGGCTTCCGGTTCCTGCCGGTTTTACTATAACGACAGATGTCTGCACTCATTATTATAAAAGCAAAGGTAAGTATCCCGCCGGGCTCAAAGAAGAAGTGGCTGGTGCTTTAAAGAAAGTCGAGAAAGTCATGGGCAAGAAGTTCGGAGACCCCCACAATCCGCTTCTTGTATCCGTCCGTTCCGGGGCGCGCCGTTCCATGCCCGGGATGATGGAGACAGTGCTCAACATAGGCCTTACAACCAAGACGATAAAAGGGATTATCGCAAAAACGGACAACGAAAGGTTTGTCTACGACGCGTACAGGAGGCTTATAACCATGTATTCTGATGTGGTTATGGAAAAGTCCTGCGGCATAGAGCCCGGGGAAGGCAAGGGGATACGTGTCCAGCTTGAGAGAATAATGGCGGAGATGAAAAAAGAAAAAAATATCAAGCTTGATACGGAACTTGACGCAGCGGATCTAAAACTTCTTTGCGAGAAATACAAGAAAAAAGTGAAACAGGTTCTGGGCAAGGAGTTCCCGGATGATGCCATGGAGCAGCTCTGGGGCGGCATAGGAGCGGTTTTCGCCTCATGGAACGGTAAGAGAGCTGTTTCGTACAGGCGTATTGAAAATATTCCCGATGAATGGGGCACGGCCGTAAATGTCCAGGCCATGGTGTTCGGTAATATGGGCAAGACTTCCGCGACCGGTGTTGCTTTCACGCGTAACCCGGGTAACGGTGACAACAAGTTCTACGGTGAGTATCTTATCAACGCTCAGGGTGAAGACGTTGTAGCCGGGACCAGGACACCCGCGCCGATAAACAAGAACTCGCAGAGCGAGCATAATAAACATGAGCTGATGCTTACGGATTTTCTGCCTGGCGTGTATAAGCAGCTCGACTCTATCCAGAACAGGCTCGAGAAGCATTACCATGATATGCAGGATATAGAGTTCACCATTGAAGACGGCAAACTCTATATACTTCAGACCCGTATAGGAAAACGTAACGGGCCTGCGGCTATCAAGATGGCTGTAGATATGGTCAAGGAGGGGCTTATCACGGACAAAGAAGCTGTTATGCGCGTCAAACCCGAACAGCTTGATGAACTGCTGCATCCCATAATCGATCCTGATGCGGAGAAGAAAACCAAGGCATTGGCAAAAGGTCTTCCCGCCGGACCCGGTGCGGCAAACGGCATGATAGTCTTTGATTCGGATACTTCCGTTGAATGGGCTAAAAAAGGCAAGAAATCCATACTTGTCCGAGAAGAGACGAACCCGGAGGATGTCGAAGGTATGAGAGCGGCGCAGGCTATTCTCACTGCACGGGGAGGGATGACTTCACACGCGGCACTGGTCGCACGCGGCTGGGGTAAATGCTGCATAGTCGGCTGTTCAGACCTTGACATCGATCATGTCAACAAGACTGTAAGTATCGGGGGGACCGTTCTTAAAGAAGGCGACTGGATAACCCTGAACGGGACGAAGGGACTTGTGTACAAAGATGTGCTTCCCATGATGGACGCGACAAAGGAAAACAAAGTTCTCAACAGTTTCTTGAAGATTTGTGATTCTATACGCAAGCTTAAGATACGAACCAACGCTGATACTCCCGAGGATGCCAGAAAGGCGCGTGATTTCGGAGCTGAAGGGATAGGCCTCTTCAGAACGGAGCACATGTTTTACGGCGAAGGTTCTGAAGAACCGCTTTTCAAACTGCGCAAGATGATCCTTTCAGATTCAGTCGAGGAAAGGAGAGCGGCGCTGGATGAGCTGTACCCCTATGTGAAAGCGGATGTAAAGGGTACGCTTGAGGCCATGGCGGGCCTGCCGGTGACCATAAGGCTGCTTGATCCGCCGCTTCATGAATTCGTTCCTCATCAGGAAGAAGGGCTTAAGAAACTTGCAAAAAGTCTGAATATCGGCATGGATGAGCTTGAGAAACGCATCTCGCTTCTTAAGGAGAGTAATCCCATGATGGGGCATCGCGGTGTCCGCCTCGGGGTGACATATCCCGAGATTACCGAGATGCAGGCAAGAGCCGTTTTGGAAGCTACGGCGGAACTGATAAAGGCAAATAAGAAGGTAATGCCTGAGATCATGGTGCCTGTTGTAGGTACGGACAAGGAGATAAGCGACCAGGAAGAGATCATTAAACGGGTGCGGGAGGAAGTGCTCAAGAAGTATAAGCTTAAAAGTATTCCTCTTTTAGTCGGTACGATGATAGAGATACCTCGCGCAGCGCTTACGGCTGATAAGATAGCCAATGTGGCGGAATTCTTCTCGTTCGGCACCAATGACCTTACACAGATGAGCTACGGGTTTTCGCGCGATGATATGGGGGGATTTCTTATACCGTACCTGGAGAAACACATACTTCCGCAGGATCCTTTCCAGTCACTTGACACCGAAGGTGTAGGCCAGCTTATTAAAGTCGGTATCGAACGCGGGAGAAAAACGCGGCCGCATCTGAAGGTCGGTATATGCGGTGAGCATGGAGGGGACCCGGCGTCCATAGAGTTCTGTTACAAGGCAGGCATGGATTATGTGAGCTGCTCTCCGTTTCGCGTACCGATAGCTAGGCTTGCTGCAGCTCAAGCGGCGATTGCTAGTAGCAAGGCATAAGCCTTTCGGGTTGTGTTTTTGTTCTTCCGGGTGCGACAAGTGCCTCCAAAGTAGGGGGCGGCAAGTTGTATCCGGCGGATGAGAAAAATGCAGAAGGAAACTAAATAATGGATGCGATAAAACTTTATCTAAAGGACATAAGGGACCTGCCGCTTCTTACGGCTGAGGAAGAGAAGGAGCTGGCACAAAAGGTGAAAAAAGGCGACAAGAAGGCGCGCCAGAAAATGATAAAAAGCAACCTGCGCCTTGTGATTAACATCGCAAAAAAATACAGTTACCTTGGCGTTCCCATGCTGGATCTCATAGAGGAAGGTAACTTGGGCCTGATGAAAGCGGTTACCAAATACGATCCGGACAAGGGGTACCGTTTCAGCACCTACGCGGCATGGTGGATAAAACAGTTCATCACCAGAGCCGTTGCCAATCAGGGAAAGACCGTCCGCATACCCGTTTACGTGATGGAAATGCTTATGAGGTTCCGGAAGGTAAAGAAGCATCTTTTGCAGAAGATGAAAAAGACTCCGCAGTTAAGCGATATCGCCAAGAAGATGAAACTGCCTGTGGGCCGCGTTCGGCAACTTAATCATATGGCTTCAAGCATCGCCAGTTTAAATGCGCCCATAGGTGAGACCGGTGATTCAGAGTTCATGGATCTGATCGAGGATGAGAATATCGTCAACTCCGTGGATGAACTTTCCAAATTCCTTCTTCATGAAAGGATCGAAGGACTTTTAGAGAAGATGACGGAGCGGGAAAAAAAGATACTTACGCTGAGGTTTGGTCTCGGTGAAGACGGCGTCTCGCATACGCTCAGAGACACCGCTAAACATTTCGGTATTACGCGGGAAAGAGTAAGACAGATCGAAGCGGCATGCATGCAGAAACTGCGCAAGATGATGGAAGAGCAGGAAAAAGAATCCGAAGAGCTCTTTGCTAGAAGAACGAAGAAAAGAAAAAAAAGCGCTGTTAGAAGCACAAAACACAGAATATAAAAGCGTTTTAATCCTCTGTTTTTGCGCCTCTTATATTTTTGATTATTCATGCGCCTGTAGCTCAGTAGGATAGAGCGACTGCCTCCTAAGCAGTAGGTCCCGCGTTCGAATCGCGGCAGGCGTACCACCTTTTGAAGGTGAACGTATTATATGAAAAATGGATGTAATTCGGCAAAGAATAAGAACTAAAGAAGCCCGTGACTTGGCAGAGTATTGAGGGGGTGAGAGGCATGAATCAGGATGCGGGATCGGTTTATCCGGGCGGGGAAAGAAGACTTTACAAGAGAATAGCGAAACCGTTCATGACGAAGTTCCGTATTTTAAAAGACGAGCCTAGCCAGGAAGATTCGGCCAGCTGGGATATGGTGGTTGTGAAAAATTTAGGGGCCGGAGGCATCCTTTTTAACTATGATAAAAAGATGGATATGGGATCGCTTCTTGATTTAAAAATAAATTTTCCGGCATCGGAACAGCCCATTAAGTGTACCGGCAAAGTCATACGCATCGAAGACACTCCGCATCCTTCGGTGGTCCGCATCGCTGCGGTTTTTACGGAAATCAGCGAGGAAGAAAAAGCGATGATAAATAATCTTGCAGAGGGTTTTTATTCTAATAGACCCGGACGGATAGCGCCATAGGAAATCCAAACGTATTAGCGGTGAAGAGCATATTTTTATTTTTTTTGATTAGCGGGTTTTTGGTTTGTCAGAATGTATGTGCGGACGATCTTCCGCTTAAAGACGGCATTTACCAGGGCAGTTACTCCTTCATAAAAGTTTCACTTACCGTCAAAGACGGCAGGATTGATGCGATTGTAATGACGGAGCATGGCGGAGGCGGCGAAGAGTACGCCAGCATGGCAAGAGAGCTTATTCCCGCAATCATAGAGAGGCAGTCAACGGAAGTTGACGCTGTCAGCGGCGCCACGGTAAGCAGTCGCAATCTGAAAGAAGCCGTTAAAGATGCCCTGCGAAAGGCTTCCGGCGAGTAAAAAGAAAGGAACCAGATGCTTTCCAAAATATTGGGAATAATATGGATTATTTTCGGCGCACTTTGGTTCTTTAGACCCGAGGGGCTTAAGAACCGTTTAAAAAGAAAGATGAGCCGCAGGATGAGGCGGACCGTTTATGTTTTTATCTTGATATTCGGGTTTCTTCTGATGGGAAGCGTGTTTAAGGCTCACGGAGTCCTTCCCAAGGTCGTAGGCATAATAGGGATAATCATCACGATAAAAGCCATACTTTTGATCACCTCAAAGACCAGCGAAAAGATATTCGGGTGGTGGGCGGAAAGACCCCTCACATTTTTCAGGATATGGGCACTATTTGTCTTTGCAACGGGTCTAATGCTGATGTTTGTCACAAAGAGTTAATCTACAGCTATAAGAAAGGGGGAGTTGATGGAATCTATGATTAGGGGAGGCAAACTCGCGCTGGTGCTGGTAATAATCCTTCTTCCGCTTATCTTTTTCGGCGGTATAGATCTGGCTGAAGCCGATAATACTGTGGGCGGCGATGATGCCACACAAGAGGAGGCGTGGACTAAGGATTTAGATAAAAAGATTGATAAGACAATAGCGATTTTAAATGTGATAAAGGAAGAGATGCAGAAGGCGGAGGAGCCCTTACCTTCGGATAAAAAAGTACAGGCGAAAACCGGGGAAGAAGAAGCGGAAGAACTGGGAGAAAAAGCAGGACGAGCAGCCGGGACGATGGCCAGGATCTGGAGAAAGATCAGGGACATTATAGGGGTCAAAGAAGGCGAAGGCACTACTGAAGACAAAGACGAGTGGAGTCAAGATTTGAGTGTGAAACTTGATAAAACCATTGCAGCCATGCAGGGCATGAAAGAGGAGCTGGATAAGATTAAAGAAGAAGATGCCAGGTCCGAATAGTTTAAAAAGCACAAAATATTCGTAAGCACTTGTAATATTTTATCTAAAGATGTAAACTTTACCTGTGAAGCTCCATGGGCTAACGCCCATGGAATCCACAGTTTCAGTCGTTCCGTCAAGCGGAAAGACTGCACCGAAGGGCGTTCATCCATGCCCTTACGGGCGTGGTTTTCTGGTGCGTGGGTAAAAGCATAAAACGCATATTTGTAGCATAAGGATCTTTATGGGGCAAAAAAATATTCTTATTGCCGATGACGAGCAGGAATTCTGCTCGATGGCAGCCAATTTTTTTGAGGAAAGAGGGTATAAGGCCAGCTGCGTCAATAAGGGGGAAGACGCCATAAAAAAAGTCAAGGAAGAGAAGTTCGATATTGTTTTACTTGACTTAAGAATGCCATATTTTAGCGGGGGGTTTGGCATCTTTAGGGAGATCAAACAGGTTGACCCGAATATCCCCATTATATTAATTACCGGCTGCACGCCGGCAGAAATCCAAAAGCCATTGGAAGACATTAATGCCGATGATGTCTTATATAAACCGTTTAAGATGGACAAACTCCTTAAAAGCATAGAGAAAATACTTGTAAAATAGTAAAAAATAATCGTCCCTTTCTTAAATATAGCAAATTATCCGCTTCTCTTAAATTTACCCGAAGATTCAGTTAGGCCTTAGGTTTTTTCTTATAATTACAATATAGCAGCTGCTATATCATTAATAAATTAAGTATGAAAAACAATCTTAAACCGGAACTGGTAGCTCCTGCAGGGGACTGGTCTTCACTTTCCAGTGCCGTATCTTCTGGCGCTGATGCTGTCTATTTCGGCATCAAAGGAATAAACATGCGTCACGGAGCCAGTAATTTCGATGTCCTTGAACTTAAGAAAGTAATGGCCCTCCTGCATAAAATGGGCAGGAAGGGATACCTGGCTTTAAATGTGCTTGTTTATAATAATGAAATCAGTAAGATACGGGGGATACTTGAAGAAGCAAGTAGAAGCGGGGTTGATGCAGTTATCCTCTGGGACATGGCTGTTTTATCTCCGGCAAGAGAGCTGGGTCTTAAAACACATCTATCCACACAGGCAAGTGTCTCGAATCTCGAGGCGTTAAAATTCTACTCTGACCTGGGAGTGGAAAGAATAGTGTTAGCCAGGGAATGCAGTCTCGATGATATACGGCAAATAATCTCCGGGATAGAGAGGGAGGGTATCTCTTGCGGCGTGGAGACCTTTATCCATGGCGCCATGTGCCTGAGTATATCCGGAAGGTGCCTTCTTTCGTATGATTCTTTTTCAAAATCTGCTAACAGGGGAGAATGCATCCAGCCGTGCAGGAGGGAATTTATGGTTACGGATTCCCAGGAAGAATGCCGGTATATACTCGGAGAGGACTACGTATTAAGCCCGAAAGACCTTTGCACCATTAGTTTTATTGATAAACTTATACTTTCGGGGGTAAATGCGTTTAAGATAGAGGGACGCATGCGTTCTCCGGAGTACGCCAAGATAACTACTTCTGTGTACAGGGAAGCGATTGATGCTTTTAGCGAGGGGAAGCTGGATGAAAAACTGAAAGGGGAGCTTTTGAATACACTCAAGAAGTCTTTTAACAGGGGTTTTTCAGACGGCTTTTATTTTAAGAAAGCGAAGGATCTCGGGGGAAAACTTCAGAACAATTATGAAAAGGTTTATCTGGGCGAAGTCGTGAAATTTTATAAAAGAATAAGAGTTGCCGAAATTGCGATAACAAACGAATCTTTAAAAAAAGGGCAAAAGATTCTAGTGACCGGCAAGAACACTCCTGCCGCCTTTTCTATGGTGGAAGAGATGCAGATAGACCATAGAGAGGTCGACTTTGTCCCACGGGGCAAAGCAGTAGGCATCAAATTACCTTTTAAAGTAAGGCCAAAGGATAAAGTGTTTCTTTGGCATGAGAAAGCGTAGAGCTAAGAAGTGCCTGATATTATCGAGGAAAAATTCAATAAATGGACCGGGGGATGTTCCCCGGAAAAAGCCCGGATAAAGATATTCGAGGAAATACGGGATATTCCTTTCAGCGTAGTGCCGGAACTTTTCAGTCTTGATAAAGGACCAAGGGGGATGCTTGAGGAAAACAGGGGATTCTGCGTGCCTAAGCATTATCTATTGGGTATGATGTATCAGAAGCTGGGGGTGCCTGTCAGATATCATACTTATTCATTCAGATGGAGTGAGATAGATGTAGATTACCCGCAAGATTTAAAAAAACTTGCCAAGAGAGCGTCTGTAACCTACCACTTGGCGTGTAAAGCTTTTATCGAAAAGAGGTGGGTTTTGATAGATGCCACATGGGACAGCCCCTTAAAGAAAACGGGATTTTTGGTAAATGAAGATTGGGACGGGAGAAGCCCGATGAAAAATGCCGTTAAACCGCTGGAGGAGTTTATTCACGAGGATGCCCGCCAGAGGGATATTGTATTTCAGGAAAAACTGGCTTTATATACATTGGAAGAGAAACTGGAGCTTTCAAGGTTTTCTCTCGGGCTCAATCAGTGGCTTGAAGAGCTGAGGAAGTGACGCGTTAACGGAGAAAGCTCTTGGCATTTATTTGTTTTATTCAAGTTTTTGTGATACCTTTTACCCATGCACCAGAAGGCCACGCCCGTAAGGGCGTGGATGAATGGCCTTCGGTGCAGGGTTCCGCTTGACGGAAAGACTGAAACTGTGGATTCCATGGGCGTTAGCCCATGGAGCTTCACAAGGTGTTGTTTTGTGGAGAGGTGAGGCAAAAAAAGGAGGGTAAGATGAAGCTGAGTGTAAAGGCGTTTGCTCTGGCAGGTGGAATCTTGTGGGGATTAGCCGTATTTATTCTTACGTGGCTAAAAATAATGGGGTACGGGGGAGAACTTACCCTCATCAAGTCGTATTATATCGGATATTCAGTTACCCCGTTAGGAAGCGTGATAGGCGCAGTTTATGGATTTTTCGATGCCGGCATCGGTTGCGCTATCTTTGTACTGCTGTATAACAAACTTGCAGAGAAATAAATAATCCCTTAATATCGGCATTTGCTATCAACAAGCATCCGGAACTTAAAATTTCCGGATGCTTGTTTTATAAGTAAAGCTTTTAAAATGATCATAGTATCTTAGCGGCTAAGCTAAGTTTAATAACTACAATAATACCCGCTCCAATATTAAAATGAAGTTTAAAGTTGCATTGACGTGCAGCATTGTTTTTTTAGCCGCTTCGTGGTAAACTCTCACTATTATTCATCAAAAAAACGGAGGCATGTTATGATAGACCTGCATACTCATACCATATTAAGTGACGGTGATCTTATCGCCAGTGAGCTTGTAAGGCGCGCAGAGGTCGCCGGATGTAATGTAATAGCAATTACCGACCATGTAGATCATTCAAATATTGATGTAGTCCTGCCCGGGATTGTAAAAGCATCTAAAATACTTAACAAATTTTGGGATATTTTTGTTGTTCCGGGAGTTGAAATAACACATGTGCCGCTTGAGGTGTTTAGTGAGCTTACTAAATATGCCCGGGTAAATGGCGCTAAAATAGTTGTCGGTCACGGTGAGTCTTCCGTAGAGCCAGTAATACCGGGGACCAACGCCGCCGCTATAAATGCCGGTGTAGATATCCTGGCGCATCCGGGTTTTATCAGCGAGAAAGATGCCCGTCTTGCCGAGGAGAAGGGTGTTTATCTTGAGATTACATCCCGCAATGGTCATTCCGAGACAAACAAACACGTTTTTGCCATGGCATCTAAGGCCGGGGCCAAACTGGTCTTAAATACAGACACGCATTCTCCGGAAGATATTCTCACTCCGGAAAAAAGAGACGAGATCCTGGGATTTTTGACTGACTCCGATGAGATTAAGTCTGGCATTATCCGTAACTCGGAAGAGATAGTTGATAAACTTCGGTGAAACGGTTTATTCCAAAGTATTGATCTAAAGATTTAGTTCTCTTAACAGCAATTTTTTATTGTTCTTATTCTTGACAGGCAGAGATTTCATGATATACTTTCAATCAAAGTTACGCATATTTTAAAACGTTTTTCCGGACGTTTTAAAATAATGCTGTTTTGTTCTTTGCAACTTGCATGTACCGCCGAGACGATTTCGATTCTGGCAAAGAAAGGGGGGAGGAAATAAGAGAATTTTTTCACATGCCGGAAGTTGTCAATTATTTGAGGCGATACTTATATAGACAAATAAGGGCAGAAAAAACTGCTCGTTTAAATAACGATTTACAAGCAATAGTTACCTTTAAGGAGGTAAAATGAAGTTGTTAAAAGTATTGTGCGTTGTGGCGCTGGTATTCGCAGTTTCTGCGATAGCATACGCCGAAACGCAGAGCGTGAAGGTAAGCGGTGATATCACAATGCGCGCCTTCGCAAGACAGAACTATGATTTGGTGGATCAGGACGTTGAGTTCGATCCATTGGGAATTGGCGGACTTGGCGAGCGTTCAACTGACTGGGCGACTTTTCTGCAGAGTACAGCAGAAGTCCAGGTTGACGCAGACCTTACCGACAATGTCTCTGGTGTTATCAGACTCGTAAACCAGAGAGTTTGGGGCGATGACCTGTATACGAACGAAGTTACCGGTGAGATACAGCAGATGACCCCGAACGGGATGATGTACTTTGACGGTGCCGGTCTAACTGGTGGAGTACCCTTTAAGACCACCAACCCGATCACTGAGAACGCTTTCAGTGTTCAGCTTGACCTGGCATATATCGAACTGAAAGAGTTCCTGTATTCTCCTTTGACACTCAGGATAGGTCGTCAGGACCTTTGGTTTGGTAGAGGATTCATCATCGGCGCCAACATGCAGGATCCGGGTTGGAACCTGTATGCAATGGAATACACAGCGATCAGATCTTTTGATGCCGTTCGCGCAACATTGGATTATGATCCCTGGACGATCGATGCAGTATTCGCAAAGATCAGTGAAAACGCGATGGAAGCCGACGATGATATAAACCTCTGGGGTGTTAACGTAGGTTACGTTTTCGATTCTTACAACGGTGAAGTGGAAGCTTACTGGTGGTTCAAGCAGTCCAGGAACCCGGGCCCGGCAACACTGCTCGGCATACTGGGTACAGATATGACCAGCTTTACGAACTCAAACGTTCTTGACAACAGCGTTCATGTACTTGGTGGTCGCGGTAGCTTCGATCCGATCGAAGACGTTACAGTCGCTCTTGAAGGTGCCTATCAGACAGGTGCGTACATGATACCGAACCAGACGAACAAAAGAACCAGGAATGCATGGGCATTGGATGCTATGATCGAATTTCGTACTTTCCAGGACAGTATGGCTTGGAGGCCTGTTTTAGGTTTTGAGTATATTTTCTACTCAGGCGAAAAGGATCTTGGCAATCAGACTGTTGCTTCAACTGGTGATTACGAAGGTTGGGACCCGATGTTCAGAGGCAAGTTTGACACTGCCATCAGAGAGTTCCAGAACGTATATTACACAACAGCTCAGGCATCTACACCGTCCTTCACTAACCAGCATCAGGTGCTGGTAAGAGGTACTGTAGAGCCGACAGACAGCCTTACATTCGATGCAGTATATGCACATTTCTGGCTTGCTGAAGATTTCATCACGACTAACACCAAGAGAAACATTGGTGACGAAGTTGATCTTCAGCTGACATGGGATTACACGGAAGACGTATCATTTGGTCTTTTGGCCGCATGGTTCATTCCGGGTACTTTCTTCCAGAACCAGCAGGACGATGTCGCTACCGATATCGTTGCTACTGCAAAACTTAGCTTCTAAGTTTATTTAAACTTGGAAAGCAAAAAACCCCGGTTTGCTTTAAAGCGAACCGGGGTTTTTATATCCCCCCGAGAATAAAGCCCACAGTAAGTCTTTTGTTGACTTTCAGCGCATAAAGATTAGAATATAATCTAATAATAGTGATATTTATACACTACCACTAAAAAGGAGGGTATGATGCAGCAGGATGCTCAAAAAAAATCACCCGAGAAAAAGAAGGCGCCCGGCGCCTCAGATTCCGGAGAAATGGTATACGCGGTGCTTGCATATCTATGGATTCTCTGCCTTGTTCCGATCCTCATGAAAAAAGAGGACGAATTTGTAAAATTCCATACACGTCAGGGGCTTATGCTTTTTATTGTTGAAGTGGCGTTCGGGATAATAGCCATCGTGCCGATACTCGGAGCGGTTACCTATATACTCGGGATTCTTATCTGCGGGATTCTTTCCCTTATAGGCATTGTTCAGGTGTTGATGGGCAATAAGTGGAAGATGCCCCTTATCGGTGAATGGGCCGAGAAAATAAAGATATAGTGAAAGGCTGTTTGCGTGAGGCGACAGAGACAGATAAAAAAAATTACAATTATTTTTCTGGTCGCCGCTATTTGTATAATCAGCTTTAAAGTTTGTGTTTTTTACAAACAGCGGAGAGTGCCGCCGGCCGTTGAGGGTGGAGGAGCTCTCGAAGTAGTAAAAAGCTTTTCATTTTCTTCCGGTCAAGATTTGAAAGAATGGGATGAAAAGGTGCTTTCACGCAACGGTACCGATTATCAAATAGCAGCGCTTGAGGGAGAAAACAAGGTAAGGGCCGTGAGCGAAGATTCAGCCTCGGCACTTTATTATAAACAGAGGCTTTTTTATAAGAAAAGTCCGTTTCTCAGCTGGGACTGGAAAGCGGAGAAGTTTCCTCTGCGCAGAGAGAAAGAAGTTCTGGATAAAAAAAGCGAATTTGATTTTGTCGCACAGGTATATGTGGTGTTTCATTCGCAGTTTATTCTTCATGCTAAAGCTATCCAGTATGTCTGGACAGAAAGTATACCTAAAGGAACTATTGCGGCGAGCCCCTACACGAAAAACGTGAAGGTCATGGTGCTGGAATCCGGAGAGTCAGCAGAGTGGAGGCATGAACTGAGAAATATAAGGGAAGACTTTCTGCATCTTTTCGGAGAGGAACTGACAAGGGATATTGATGCCATAGCGTTTATGACGGATTCAGATAGCACCAATTCTAGCGCTATAGCGTACTACGATAATATCGAAATAGGGTACATAGAAAAACCCCAAGAGTACTTGCCTGAAAAAGTTCCAGAGAAAGAAGGGGAAGAGCCGGCGAAACCCGTAGAAGAGGTCAAAGAAGAACCAGCGCCGGGGCCTGAACCAGAAAGACCCGTAGAAGCCAAGGAAGCGGCAGCTTCGGCGGAACCAGTAGAAGAAGTGACAGAAGCGGTAGAGCCGGAGAAACCCGTAGAAGAAGCGATACCAGAGCCGGAGAAACCCGTAGAAGAGAATAAGACTGAAGTTGTAGAGGAAGAAAAGGCCGAGGCTGTGCAAGTCGAATAAAGACTTAGATTAAAGCTAAAGACTGTAATGAAAGGAGGCCGTCATTAAATATTTAAACAGGTCACTACAATCACGATATCTCGTTATTCTTATTCTTTCGATGATAATACCAACGGTGGTTGTCGGAGGTTGTTTATATTATCTTGTTATTACTATTATGGCGGAGCAGATCGCTCTTCCGGATGTCATAGCAAGAGATCTGTTGCCGGTTATACAGAGGATAAATGTTATCCTTATAATAGCGCTACCGGCTGTATTTATTATTCTTTTGACATGGGCTATTATACTGTCTTACAGGTTTATCGGGCCCCTGGAACGGCTGGAAGAAGATATAAAAAGCATCGATGACGGGGATTACAGTGTGAGGCTCCAGATCAATAAAGATCACGACCTTAGCCCGATCGCGGATGTAATAAATGATCTGGTCGAGAAGCTCGAGAAAGTGGATAAACGGGTATAAACAATGATACACAAAACGGCTATAATTGATAAATCTGCCGAAATAGACCCCTCTGTCGATATAGGCCCCGGAGTTATTATTGAAAAAGATGTCCGCATCCACTCTAACGTGAGGGTAATGGCCAATGTCTATATTTACAAAGATACCGAGATCGGAGAGGGAACCTGTATTCATCCGGGAACTGTCATAGGCGATGCGCCGCAGGATTATGCGTATAAAGGCGAAAAGACTTTTACTAAGATCGGAAAAAATAATATTGTACGGGAGTACGTTACCATTCATCGCGGCACGAAAGAAGGGTCAGCGACCGTTATAGGGGACAGTAATTTTCTGATGGTCCAGTCCCATCTGGGGCACAACTGCGTGACTGAAGACAATGTTATTATAGCAAACGGTGCGCTGTTGGCCGGGTATGTGCATGTTGAAAAAGGCGCTTTTATCTCCGGGAATGTGGTTTTTCACCAGTTTTGTCGCGTGGGACGGCATGCGATGATAGGCGGCTTTACAGGGGTCAATAAAGATGTCCCCCCGTATATGGTGGTAAGGGGGCCGTCGGTGATCAGAGGGATCAACCTTGTGGGCTTGAGGAGAGCGGGCTTTAGCCGGGACGTGATAAGAGAGGTAAAAGAGGTATATAAGATAATGTTTCTGTCGGGTGCAACCAGCAGGGAAGCGCTTGAGAAAATAAAAGGTTCTTTTAAGTCGGAGGAGATCGGTCATTTTGTTTCATTTGTAGAGGGGTCTAAACGGGGGATATGCAAGATCCGTTTTAATAAAGAAGAGTATTTTGATTGATCCGGGGTTTAAAACAGAAAAGGGGGTACGGGTAATGAAGAAGGGTGATTTGAACAAGCTGTTTAAAAAATATGAGCCTGTTGTGAAAAAAACCGGCGAACAACTGGCGAAAGCGGTAAAAACCGCCGAAAAAGATATAGCCAAGATGTACAAGGTGGCGCAGACTCATGTAGAGATACAGATGAAGAATCTGCAGAGGGAAAAGATTTATCACCAGATCGGCAAAGACGTCGCTAAAAAACTTCTCAAAGGAGAAATTGACCTGCCGGTCTTTGAGAAACATAAAAAACAATTAACGAAAATCGAGATGGAAGAGACTAAGATGAAAAAGCGTCTTTCAAGGGGAAAGAGATCAAAGAAGAAGTAACGTTAACGAAACGGAATGTTTAAACGAATACTAAAGGAGGATGAAATGTTGAAGAAAACAGTCTTATTATTGCTTGCGGTTATATTGTTTATTGCCAGCCAGGCGGCATATGCGGAGAACACCAAGGCAAAAAGCCTGGTTTCGGATCTTTATGACCGAAGAAAAATGATGGATGCGCAAAGAAGGCTTTCAAATTACGGCCCGGAAGTCGCGGAATACTTGGCGCCTGTTCTTCAAGACAGCAGCCATGATACGGTACGAGTTGCAGCGTTGCGTATTATAGCTGACGTAAACGGTACCTCGGCGGAAAACGAGGTCATTGCGGTTTTAAACGATAAAAACCACAGGGTAAGGCAGGAAGCAGCCAGGACGCTGAGTATAATAGGCACTAGCCAGGCCGCCGTGGAACCATTGAAAGGTCTTTTAAACGATTATTATCCGAATGTCAGGTATAATGCGATAAAGGCCCTGGCAAAATTGGCTCCTAAAGATGAGACGGACCTGTTCATAAAAGCTCTTGGTGACTATGACGCAAGAGTACGTAAATTTGCGGTTATTGGCCTTGGTGAGTTAAAAAATCCAAAAGCTGTGCCCGCTCTTGCTCAACTTGCCAGAGATCCTGACGGAGGCGTCCGCTATGAACTTGCTAAAACCCTGGCAAGTATCGGTACGCCTGATTGTGTCGGGCCCATGACAATGCTTCTCGGGGATCCGGAGCAGAAGATCAGGTTACTGGCGGCCCAGGAACTTGGTAAGATCAAAGCAAGCTCTGCCGACGATTCCTTAGCTATGGCAGCGGACAGCCCGGATGCAAAACTTGCCAGCCAGGCCATTACCGCGCTTGGGGACAGGAAAAGCCCCAAAGCACTTGAGGTTGCCAGAAATCACCTCTCCAGCGAATACATGGCTGTTAAAATCG
Source organism: uncultured Planctomycetia bacterium (assembly GCA_964527555.1). Taxonomy (GTDB): domain Bacteria; phylum Omnitrophota; class Gorgyraeia; order Tantalellales; family Tantalellaceae; genus CAZGOG01. Next base: position 31,301 of record CAZGOG010000005.1, read on the forward strand.
CATCTATAGAAGTCATAGGTAAAATGGGGTCCAGTAGCGATAAAGCTCTTTTAGAGCCGCTTATGGAAGCAGAGTCTACCAGCGTCAGAATGGAAGCTAGAAAAGCATTGTCGGCATTAGAAAGCAGGTCATGAGCTCGGGATACACTCCGGCAAGGGCAAAAAAGTATTCTGCGATAAAGACGCGAATTTTCATAATAGACATCATTTTGACGGTTCTGGCGATTATGGTGTTTCAGGTGTTTTTCGCGCGGCCTCTTTCGCATCTTACCGGGAACATTCACGCTAATTTCTATATCGGGTGTTTTCTTTTCGCTTCTTTATTTCTATTTTTCATGTATGCGGTGGCCTTCCCGCTTCACTTCGCAAGTTCTTTTGTCTTGGAGAGGCGTTTTGCTTTATCGAGGCAGTCACTGGCAGCCTGGCTGGGAGATGAAGCTAAATCTTTGCTGCTGTCGTTTATCCTCTCTACGGCAGCCATTCTTCTCTTTTATCTTGTCTTGCGGAATTTTCCCGCCGTATGGTGGGTGATTACAGCGGCAATATGGATATTTTTCTCGATTGTACTGGCACGCTTTTTACCGGTTCTTATTATCCCCCTCTTTTATAAGTATCTTCCCATAGAAGACGATACCCTTAAAGAACGGATAATGCTTTTGGCTGAAAAAACAAAAATTCATCTTATGGATGTATGCCAGATTGATTTCAGCCGGAAAACCGCCAAGGCGAATGCCGCACTTGTAGGTCTGGGGAAAACCCGTAAAGTCATTCTGGCTGATACTCTGGTTAAGGGGTTTAGCCCGGATGAGGTTGAAGCGGTTGTGGCCCATGAATTTGCGCATTTCAAATATAAGCACATGTGGCAGCTTTTGGCTTTTTCAGCCGCTATAACTTTAACGGGATTTTTCATTCTTTCTTTAGCGGCGGGCAAAATCGTAGATTTAAGCGGGGCAAAGGGCCTTACTGATATGTACCTTCTCCCGGCATTGGTGCTGCTTATGGTTTTTTTCGGAATCGCGCTATTGCCTCTGCAAAATTTCTTTTCACGCGTTCTGGAGCGCCAGGCGGATAGATCCGCCGTAACGCTCACGGCTAAAAAAGAGGCTTTTATCTCCGTGATGCGGAAATTGGCGGAGATGAATCTGGCGGATGTTTCGCCCTCACCCCTGAAGAAGATCTTTCTCTATGACCATCCTCCTGTCGAAGAGAGGATAAATATGGCGGAGAACATGAAGCGTGGTACTGGGTGATGGGAATGACGGATAAAAAGAAAAAGATCAAGAAGATATACGTTCTCCTGGAGAAATATTTTGGGGATCTTAAATGGTGGCCGGCAGAGTCAAGTTTCGAAGTGATAGTCGGGGCCATACTTACGCAAAATACTGCCTGGGGGAATGTTGAGAAGGCGATAGCGAACTTAAGACAGAAAAAAGTTCTAGCCCCCGGCAGGATAGCGACCATGAAACCGGCGAAACTGTCGCAGCTCATAAGGTCTTCCGGGTATCACCGCGTTAAGGCGCAGAGATTACGAGAGGTAAGTCGGTTTATCTTGAGGGAGTGTAAAGGAAAACTGTCCAGGTTGAAGAAGCAAGATGCCGCAGGTCTTCGGGGAAAACTTCTTCAAGTCAAGGGAATCGGGCCGGAGACGGCAGATTCTATTCTTATTTATGCGCTGGATAAGCCGACATTTGTGGTAGATGCTTATACCAAGCGCATATTCGCCCGTCACACTCTAGTGGGGGAAGATGCGTCTTATGATGAGATCCAGTCACTCGTCCACAGCTTTTTTACCATGGACAAAAAGGCATTAAATCAGTATCATGCGCTTTTAGTCGAGGCAGGAAAACATTTCTGCAAAAAACGCACTCCGCTGTGCGAAGACTGTCCGCTTAAAGTGTTGTTATAAGAGGAGGATAGATGGAAGATTTGGATAAAATAAAGAAAGTCGCCGAGGAAATGGCGAGGGAAGCCGGAGAGTACGCTATAAAACACATAGATAAAGTAGCTCAAGTTTCCCACAAGGGAGGATACAATAATCTCGTCACGGATGTCGACAAAAAATGTGAAAGCGTAATCATAAACCGGATAAACAAGGAATTTCCAAGTCACTCGATACTCGCCGAAGAGAGCGGAGATCATGCCTCTAAAAGCAGCGTTAAGTGGTTTGTCGATCCGCTTGACGGGACGACAAACTATGCGCACGCCTTTCCGGTTTTTTGTACTTCAATAGGCGTGGCTTTTGATTCCATCGTTAAAGTGGGAATTGTATATGATCCATCCCGAGACGAACTTTTTGCCGCCGAAGATGGGAAAGGGGCTTTTTTAAACGGCAAGAGAATTAGTGTTTCCGGTATAAAGACGGTTAATGACTCACTTATGGCAACGGGATTTGCTTATGATCTTAAGGGGAAAGTCGCAAATATTGATGCTTTTAAAGTAATGCTCGAAAATGCCCAGGCTGTCAGGCGGGCGGGCTCGGCTGCAATTGACCTTTGTTATGTGGCATGTGGCCGTTTTGACGGATTCTGGGAATTAGGGCTTAATCCCTGGGACACCGCCGCAGGTCAACTGATAGTGAAGGAATCAGGAGGGGTTGTAACCACAATCGAGAACGGGCCTTTTGATGTGTATAAAAAAGACATTCTGGCCACAAATGGCAAGATACATGAACAAATATTGCGCCTGATGAAATAGCATTTATCCGCGTTAACTCCGCAGCTTGCAAAAAATCTCACTTATTTTCAAAATAAAACCCATATTTTCTGAATTTTGTTAAAAAATTAAAATCTAGAAATCATACTGTGAATTAAATGTTAGTATATAAAAAAGCTAGTTGACATATGTAAGATAATGCGGTATACTCTATATTGTAAAATAATAAAAAGCAAGATATTTAATTTTAGGAGGGGAGAAATGAAATATAGAACAATAATAGAACTCATATGCGAAGCATCGAGTAAAGACGATGCGATAAACATCGCTGGCGACTATCTCAGCGGCGACGTTGAATTTGGTGTCCAGATGAAATGCCGCTCGGTGTCTCTCTGGGCGCACAAGATGAAAAAATACGCCGCATCCTGTGCCATTCTGTTTTTAGTTGTTTCCACGCTTTTTTTGAAAATTTCATCAATGGACGACACTGGCAAGATTTGCGTTTTGGCAAGCGGTAATTCTCATGGTGCCTATACGGTCGTACCTGCTTTAAAGACAAAGCATGAAGTTGATTTCAAAAAAGAGTGGGATGAGAAGACAGACGAAGTGGTGATGGATTTCCTTAAAGATTGACCGCGAACCGTGCGTTAAAACAGTCCTTTTGTTTTATGTACAGCCATCTGATATTCCCAAAACTTTCAACTGCAATCCAATATCAATGTTAGGGTTTCAAAAAGTTTGTTGACAGAATAAAAAGTTTAATGTAGAATCAGACTTAATCGTAAAATATTTAAAAGGAAGAATGTATATCAGACGGAGGAAATATGAAATACCGAACAGTGATAGAACTAATATGTGAAGCATCGGACAGAGAAGAAGCGACTAACATCTCCGGTGAGTATCTAAGGGGAAACATTGACTTTGGTGTCGAGATGAGATGCCAGGCTGTGACTCTCCGGGCTCACAGGATGAAAAAGTATACGGCTTCCTGTGCCATTTTGCTCTTGGCTTTTTCCGCGCTTTTTCTGAAGATCCAGTCTGCTACTAGCGATGCGAAGATCCCTGCTTTGGCATCTGGCGATTATCAGGGTACATATACGGTGGTGCCCGCGCTAAAGACAAAGCACAAAGCGGACTTCAAAGAAGAGTGGGACGAGAAGAAAGACGAGACGGTGCTGAAATTTCTGAAAGATTAAAATCACAAAGATAAGAAGAATATGAACGGGAGGAGAGAAGATCTCCTTCCGTTTTTTATTTCCGCCTTAAAGATTCGCAATTTTCAATGCAATAATACAAGGTTTTATTTGGAATTTCTTATTTAGTTATGTATACTCGTATTAAATATAATTTAATAAGGAAAACTATAACGAATGGAGAGACGTGATATGAAGGCGGAGAAAAATATCACCTCGCATAAGATTCTTGTCGTCGACGATCAGGTAGGCATCGTATCTTTTCTTTATGATTTTTTTACACATAAGGGGTATGATGTCATACAGGCTACTAACGGCAAAGAAGCGATAAACCTTGTTAAAGAAGAGTCTCCCGAGATCGTTCTTCTGGATATAAAGCTGGGATGGGGAAAAGACGGGATCGAAGTCCTTAAGGAGATTAAGCAAGACGCCCCTAAAGTAAGAGTTTTGATGATGACGAGCGTCGATGAAGAAGACGTTATCAACGAGGCATTTGAGCTCGGGGCGGATGATTATATAATAAAACCCTTTAGTCTAAGCTATCTTGAGAAGGTCGTGATGCTCAAGATATTGAATCTGGAAATAAAACGTCTAGGGGAAAAGGACGATGAAAACTAGACGCAAGAGTGTATTTAAAGGGCGTCTTTTCAATATCTTTAAAGGCGAAAAAATCCTGCCAGGCGGCAGGAAAGCATATTTCGAAGAAGTCGATCATCCGGGAGCGGCTCTCGTAATCCCTTTTATAAAAGGTAAGGTTGTTTTCATACGCCAGTACAGGGGCGTTATAGGCAAATACATCTGGGAGTTACCCGCCGGCACGCTCGAGGCGGGGGAGACGTCCTATGCCTGCGCGAAGAGGGAAGTTTTGGAAGAGACCGGATACAGTGTAGCGAATCTCAAAAGAATAGGGCTTATATATACGACGCCCGGTTTTTGTAACGAGAGGATACATATCTTCAAGGCTGAATGCAAAGAAAGACAAATCCCTAAAAAAGAGCATGATGAGATGATAAGGGTTGAGAGATTCACCCGGAACCGGATTCTTAAGCTTTTTAGAGCTGGCAAGATTATAGATTCAAAAACTATTGCCGCTCTTGCTTTTAGCGGTATTTTATGATAAATTTAATTTGTTTTTAGTAGGGTTTCAATGCTTGACAATTTGCTTTATATGGGATATACTTCTGGCTAACAAAGTCAAAAGGGGGGTGAAGATGAAAAAGCTTTTAACACTTTTGGTTGTATTTGCAATTATTTTTAATGTAAGTGCATTTGCATCCACAAACAAACCATTAAAAAATCTTGGCGGTGGTTTAGACGATATGGCGTACGGGGATCTTGAGATTCCTGATAACGCGAATGAGACCCAGACCAAGGGCACGCCGGCTTACCCGGATTGCACTACAAAGACAAACGATGGTACGGGCAGGGGTATCGCTCGATTTGTCGGTGGTCTTTGGAAAGTGGCTACCTTCTGGTACCCGGAAAGCACCAGCACTACTAGCTCCACTGCTAGCAAAACGACTAAAAAGAGCAGATAAAACATAAATTTATATCAATAACAAAAAGCCCGTCTTATCCGGTAAGGCGGGCTTTTTTCATCTAGGTCTTGCAAAAACTTCCTCAATATTTATTAAACGACACAGTTTCTTTTTTGTCCTTTAATGCTTTTTCATGAAGTTGCGCATCTTTCGGGTAACCGAGGGCTATAACCAGTTCAATCTTTTTTAAGGGATGGACGGAAAGTATTTTTTTAAATTTTTTTTCATTAAACCAGCCGAGTACGCATGTTCCGATGCCGAGCTCCTGTGCCTGCAAGACGATATGCGCACATGCTATTCCTATGTCTATATGCCTAAAATCCGTGCTTCTGAATTTTCCGGCCAACCAGGCGGGAAATTTTGTTCTTTCAGAAACCACTGCCACAAAAGCAGCGGCTTCCTTAGCGAATGAATTCATGTTATAAAAGCCGGAAAATACATGTTTTGACATTGCTGTCTTTGTATTTGCGTCATCCACGGCTATGAATTTCCAGGGCTGTGCGTTACAGGTCGATGGCGCGTAGCGCGCAGCCTCAACACATAGTTCCAGGTCTTCTCGCGCAATAGGACGCGCCTCATATGCACGGATGCTTCTTCTTTGTTTTATCAGATCGAGAAAGGTCTGCATTTTTCCTCCTTTGTCTTGGAGACAGCGTTAATAGCTGTGGCAGTTTTTCCTGCTTTTGATTATAATATAAAATATGAAAAAGTTACAGGTTATTATAATAGGCATCTTTCTTGCGTGTAATCTCCTGGGATGCGCCGGTACTGCCCACATCAAGAAGATCGAAACCGTCAAAGGTGTGTCAATAGAAAAGGTTGAAGAGTCTCTCAAGGAGAGGCCGCGTTTCCAGTCGGGCAAACGATTTATATATTTAATAGCATGGAACAGGATTCCGGTGGGAAGGATAATTGCCGAGGCGAGTGATATAAGAACTTACCGGGACCGCGAAGCGTATGTCGTAAAGGTCGTTACCGAGTCAAATAGATTTCTTTCGAAGATATACAGGGTGGAGGACACGTACACCTCTTATATAGATGCGGAGACAATGACCAGTCTCCATTATGAAGCCGACCGCAAGGAGGGTAATTATCGCAAGCATCTCGTTGTAGAATATGATTTTGAAAAGATGGAAGCGATATACACAAATCTTACGGACGGCTCTGTAAAAAAATGCGCAATCGAGAAAAATGTCCAGGATCCGGTTAGCGGGCTGTGTAACTTTATGACGCTGCCGGCAAAACCCGGTGAAGAAGTTACGATGACGGTGAACCTCAATATGAATAATTACGTTCTATCCGGAAAGATTGAGGAGATAGAGGTGATCGCGCTTCCGGAGCTTGGGGCTTTTCCGGCGTTTAAAATAAGACCTTATGTTAAGCTCAAAGGAGAGAAAGTTGACAAGGGAAAAGCATGGATGTATTTCACTGCGGATGAAAAACGTTTCCCTCTCTACGGGGTGGTTATAATTCCCTTCGGCAGGGTGACGGCCACATTAAGATCAGTCGAAGAGATAGATTATGAAATCCATTAACAAGACGGAATATTTTATCGCAAAAAAGGTTGGGCGGGCCATCAATCAGTACAATATGATTGAACGCGGCGATAAAGTGCTTGTAGCCGTCTCGGGAGGCAAGGACAGCTTGACGCTTCTCAGGGTTCTCCAGACGCGCAAGAAGTGGCTGCCGATAGATTATACGGTCAAAGCAGTGCATGTTATTACCGATTATGACCAGAAGCCCGCGGTGAACAAAGAAAAGCTTGCAGGGTATTTTGAAAGTCTTGGTTGTGATTATGTTTTTAAAGAAATAGCGATCGCCGAAAAAAACAAACTCACCCGTCAAGACTGTTTCTGGTGTTCATGGAACAGGCGTAAAGCGATATTTGAAACAGCAGAAAGTGAAGCATGCAATAAAGTCGCGTTCGGACATCATAAGGACGATATAGTAGAGACGATACTTATGAACATGATCTTCAACGGGGAGCTATCCAGTATCAATCCTGTTCAACCCCTTTTTAAGGGAAAGATAGTTATAATAAGGCCACTGGTCTTTCTGGAAGAAAAGGAGATTGACGGGTACGTAAAGGATTTATCCATACCATTGGTAAAATCGGCTTGCCCCAGAGAGGCCGGTTCTAAACGAGCGCTTATAAAAGACATCGTCAGGCGCCTGGCAAAGGAAGGGCAGGACATAAAGAGCAACATTATAAGGGCGCCTCACAGGGTGAAAGAAGAGTATCTGACGGAAACATTGGATGCGAGCGGCGATGATTCTCTGGAAGTAACGATTTTCTAACAAGATCATACGGGAAAATGAGAGAGAAGAGATTATTTTTGTTTATCATGATGCTGATCTTTTTGCCTTTTCTTACGGCTAGCGTTATGACAGTCAACCCTGCCACCGATGAGCAGGAACTCATCTTTATACCGGCTGCTAAAGAAAGGAGCATGGGAAAAAAAATAAACGAAAAGGTCTGCGAACATTTTGACCTTCCGGTAGACCCCCTTATGCAGAAACGCATAGAAGAAATAGGCCAGAGGCTCGCCCGCGGAGCGGACAGGACTGAGGTGGTCTACCGTTTTAAAGTGCTCGATTATGAAAAAGATGATTTTTACAACGCGTTTGCCGCACCCGGAGGGTATATTTATATCTTTACGGATCTTGTGGATGCTTTAAAGCGAGACGATGAAATTGCCGCGGTTCTTGCGCATGAAATGGCTCATGTGGAGGCCAAACATTCCATTAAAAGGCTTCAGGGTGATATCGGGGCGACTATACTTATGATACTCGGTTCACAGATGGGAGGCGATCGGCGTTCGCATGCCGAGGCCAACATGGCGATTAATCAGCTCATGGCCGCGTATTCGCGCCACGATGAGACTCAGGCTGATGAGCTTTCTGTAAAGTATTTAAAACGGGCTGACTTTGACCCGGAAGGCGCCGTCAATGCTCTTAAGACTTTAAAAAAACTGCGCAAGAAAGGGCCCAGGATGAAATATTCGTTTTACAAGAGTCACCCGTATCTCTCTGAACGCATTGCTGATCTTAAGAATTTCATTAAAGGGCATGCGGATTTCGATTCATATATAAATTTGGTCACAGATAATGATGAATTGTGATATCATAATAGAAATATAAATATGTGAAAAGGGGAGGCTGCGGCGATGAAAAAAATAGCGGTAATCTATTATTCAAGGTCGGGTAATACCGAAGCTATGGCTCATCTCGTTGCAGAAGGCGCGCGGGAGGAATCCGGCGTCCAGGTCGACGTGAAACGCGTCGAGGATTTCCCGGCTGAAAAGGCTTTGGAATATGACGGCCTGATTATAGGCTCTCCCACTTACTACGGCTCAATGGCGTACCAGGTAAAGAAATTTTTCGATGATTCTGTGACTTTTCATGGGAAACTTTCAGGGAGGGTCGGCGGTGCTTTTTCTTCGGCCGCTAATATCGGCGGCGGGAACGAAACGACCATAACCGGTATTTTAAATGCGATGATGATCCACGGCATGATAGTCCAGGGTATTGAAACAGGAGACCATTTCGGGCCCGTTTCAATCGGCAGCCCCGACAAGAGGGTTACAAAACAGTGTCATGCTTACGGCAAGAGGATAGCCGCTTTAGTGAAAAAAGCGGCTATAAGCCGCTTATAAGGTTTTTTTACAGGTTATGGTTCGACTCACTTCGTTCGCTCACCATGAATCTGCGAGGAAAGATATTTTGAACTTAGAACGAAGGAACACCAGGGTGTGAAGGCGTGGACGCGGAAGTTGTGACGCCAACAGGCGAAAAAGATGAAAGGGCGGACGTAAGTCCGTGGAGATTCATGAAAGGAGCACGGTCTTGAAAAAAATATTTGTACTGGACACTAACGTTATATTGCACAACCCGAATTCACTTGTTTCGTTTGCTGATAATATTGTAGTTTTGCCCATAGAGGTGCTGGAGGAGCTGGATAATTTCAAAAAAAATCACGATGAAAAAGGGCGCAACGCGAGAATAGCTATACGTCTTTTGGATAAGTTACGTAAGAAGGGGGAGCCCGGCAAGGGCTTTCCACTTGATAACGGCGGTCTTTTGAGGATTATAACAGGTATAGATTATGACAAGACCGTCGAGGTGAGGCTTTCCAGGGGGATAGTTGACAACAGGATATTACTTACCGCCTATATGCTCAAAAAAGAGGGGGAACGCGTGATATTCGTATCTAAGGATATTAACGCGAGGATCAAGGCTGACGCCATCGGGATTCCCAGTGTTGATTTTGAAAAACAGAAAGTCGATTTTGAGAGACTGTACACAGGGTGGCACCCCCTTAATGTGAAAAGAAGCGAAATAGACTCTTTTTACAAGAAAAAAGAGTATAAAGTCCCCGCAGGCGAATTCTTCCCGAACGAATTCGGGCTGCTGACAGATGCGGAAGACCCGAAACACACGGCGATAGGCAGGTACAAGGAAGATTTCGGGATACTTATGCCGCTCATCTTCAACAAGATGTTTGTGATGTCGCTGAGGCCCCGGAACAAAGAGCAGGTCATGGCGCTGGAACTCTTGCTCAATGATGATATAAATCTGGTAACCCTTGTCGGCCCGGCAGGTACAGGTAAGACGCTTTTGGCCATGGCGGCGGGACTTCAGAAAGTTATAAAAGATAAATCGTATGAAGGGCTTCTCATCGCGCGCCCCGTTATGCCGCTAGGCAACGATATCGGGTTTCTTCCGGGAACGAAGGAGGAAAAACTGGAGAGCTGGATGGGGCCTATATTTGACAATCTTGAGTATATTTTGAATGCGGAGAGGAAAGACAAAAACGTTAAGGTTAAGCCGAAAATTCAGATTGAAAAATATATTAAAGAAGAGATAATAGAACTTGAGGCTATGACATTTATGAGGGGCAGGAGCATCCCTGATCGTTTTATCATTATAGACGAGGCTCAGAACATGACCCCTCATGAAGTAAAGACCGTAATCAGCCGTGCGGGTAATCACACAAAAATGGTTCTTACGGGAGACCCGTACCAGATAGATAACCCTTATCTCGACGCCTCCAGTAACGGCCTGGCGTATTGTGTGGAAAGGATGAAAGGGCAACAGATGTTCGGCCACATGATACTAACGAAAAGCGAAAGAAGTTCTTTGGCTTCGCTTGCGGCGGAACGGTTATAATAATAAGATCGGAAAAGACGGATTAAACAAAGGAGAAAAGGATGAAAAGACTCACTTGGAGGAAATGGAGAGCGATAGTTCCCGTGTTTTTGTGTATTGCTTTAGTAAGCGGGAACTGTTTTGCAAAAAGCGATATTGAAAAATTAGACACAAGGATAAGAGAAGCGAGGCTGGTCATCGGGGAGATGCACGAGATGCCGGACACGTCAATCCCGAAAGACCTCTTAAAGCAATGCTCGGGAGTCGCCATATTTCCCTCAACAATAAAAGGAGGTTTTGTTTTCGGGGGACAGTACGGGCAGGGAGTACTTTTAAACAGGGATAAAAAGACAGGCAAGTGGAGTGCGCCGGTTTTTATATCTATTGGCGGCGCAAGTTTTGGTTTCCAGATAGGCGGGCAGGCCACGGATATGATACTTGTTATAATGAATGAAAGAGGGATGGACAGCCTCTCCCACGGCAATGTCGCTCTGGGCGGAGATGTATCGGCAGCGGCGGGACCCATTGGCAGAGACGCGGCACTTGAGACGGACGCTCTTTTGAAGGCGAGCATCTTTACTTATTCCAGAAGCAAGGGTCTTTTTGCGGGTGTTTCACTTAAAGGATCGATCGTGGGCCCGATGAAGAACCTTAACGAGGAATATTACGGAGAGGGCGTGACCGCCAGCGATATACTTTTTTCAGATAAGATCCAGCCGACCGCAGAGGGCGAGAAGCTTATCGAAGTTCTGGAACAATATTGATTGCATATAAAAAATAAAGAGTTAAAATGATAAAGACTGGCAGTTTGTGATTTAAGGAGACTATGAGGATAAATATCCGTTATATAAAGAAAAACGATATTTTTGAGATCCAGGCTGTTGAGAAGAAAGTGCGAGCGCATTTTCTTCTTTCAAGAGCAGAGCTTAATAACTTAAGGACGATACTGGAAAAAGTTCTTCTAGAAAGCAAAAGCAAACAAAAAGAGTAGGGTTCTGGCAAAAGCGCCCTAACTGGTATTAAGAGGGTCTATGCGGTGTTTACACGGGAAAAATAAAGCGGCTGTTTTTATCGCGGGGTTGTTTTTTGCAGGCTGCATTTTAGGCGGAGCCTCCGGCCTGAAAGCAGACGAGGTCGAGTACGAAAAATTCAAGGGCGGTCTTGGATCGCTTATAGCGTTTGGTAGAACGAGGGCCGAGATGGTCCGTCAGTACAACGCGGAAACTAAAAGTTACAACAGCATTAAAAAAGCGGTTGACAGCGGACAGCTGAGGGAAGGCGATGCGGCGTCGACGGTTAAAAGAAGGTATGGAGACCCCGTAATTACGCTGACCGATGACAGAGATTCTACGACGAAATGGATTTATAAACCTGCTGAAGCTTCATTTTCATCTAACCAGAAGATATATCTTACATTCGATGAGAATGATAAACTGGTGGAATGGATTTCATTGCAGCCGGTGGAAGAAAACCTCCCCGCTTCGGGAAATTAACAGTATTTTTTCTCCCTTCTTTTTTTATTTAGCCATCGCGTAAGTTGAGCACTTTTTGTATCCCTTGTAATTTGCTTGTATGACCTCTTGAGCCGGTTTATTTTGCGGCGTAAACTGTCTGTTGTACTCTCCCCCGGCATTTATGTTTGTATCCCATTTCCACCAGTATACCCCCGCAAGCCAAGGTTCGTTCCATATGGTCTGGAAAAACGCTTCGTAGCACCTGGCCTGTATTTCCGGGTCGGCATTTCCGCATGTGCCCCCTTTCCAGGGAGTGTAAGGAGCATGCGGAGTGCTTGCATAACCTATTTCAGTGAAGATGATGGGTTTATTGACCTGGACTTGCCAGGTTTCGATTTCGTATTTCCACTTTTCCCATCCCTTCTTAAGGTCTTCGATCGTCGGGGCAGATTCATATGTAAGCGGAAAGTAAGCATCTATACCCACGTAATCCAGTATATCCCAGAACTTAATGTTCTTGAAATTGTCCCAGTTAGCGGCATAGACGAGTTCTCCCGAGTAGATCTTTTTTACCTCTTCGATTATTGTACGCCACTCGGAATCTTTCTGTGTGGTAAAGGAGAGCTCCGTTCCCACGCAGAAGAGTTCCACTTTTTCCTTTTCAGCCATCTTCGCATAGTGAGTTATGTTTTTCTTATATTCCAGGAACCACTTCTTCCAATCATCTTCAGTGTTGAATCCGATATCAGCACGCCAGTAAGTGCCGTCATATTTATCGAGAAGATCAATGTGGGGTTTGAGCATGACTTTAAGTCCCAGCGTATGGGCGCGTTTGATTGTATGGACTATGCTTCTATCGCTGGGAGTTTGGTCTGTAGGTTTTATTTCCGTGGAATTATATTGTTCCTGGTATAGCGTCACGCATATTGAGAGGTATTCTACTCCCAGGGACGCGAGTTTCTCCAGGGATTCGTCAGAGTATTGGGAAGCAAATCTTTCTTTTTCCCAGGTCACGTAACACATACCTTTTTGTGGCAGGAATAGTGTCGTTTCGGAAAATACCGGAAGCACGGGAGAGAATTGGTATATCGCAAAAACCATTGCGACGAGAACATATAGCGCATTTGTTTTCTTTTTAAGTCGTTGGATCTTCATTTTCTTGCCTTCCTTTCCGCAAAACCCGTTTTGACAAAGGCAAGACCCTGTGGATAGGCTTACAAAAAGTTAGCAGAAAATGATGATCCAAGAGTTTCAGTTTCGGCAGTCTGACGACCATGTCCCCAAAAGGGGAGTTAGGCTCATGACTTTGCGTCCTATCCTTTAGGATAGTTTGCCTTTATCGTCTATAAACAAGTTTTTTAAAGAGCTTTTGCGATCTCAATTATAAGCTTAATGATAAAAAAACAAAAAGCAAGATGGAAAAACAAACTTTTTAATATTTAACTTTGATCGAGATTTTAGTATAATTTAAACGCAAAATCAAAGAGATTTCCATAGTTGTAAAATTTCATTTGTCTTTCAGGTACTATTTTTATATAATCTATTGCACCAAAAGTGCAAAAGGTCTTGTATAAAATACGCAAGGAGAAAAAATGCATACGAAAAAGCGCGTGACATTAACGCGGGAAGGCCGTGAGAAGATATGTAAGGAACTGGAGTTTCTTAAAGGTGAGAGGCGCCGTGAAATAGCAAAAGCTCTTGCCGAAGCCAGAGCACACGGGGATTTGAGCGAAAATGCCGAATATGATGCCGCAAAGGAAGCCCAGGCCATGAACGAAAAGAAGATCGCGCAGCTGGAACATACTTTGATGAATGCGCAGCTCATTGATAATGATGCTATGCCCAAAGACATAGCGCTTTTAGGGGCAACAGTAAAAGTGGGGGACAAAGACACCCTGGAAGAATTTGATTATATGCTTGTCTCTGAAGAGGAATCGGATCTTGATAGAAACAAAATATCCGTTTCCTCACCGGTCGGTAAAGCCCTCCTGGGGCACAGGGTAGGGGACATCGTTGAAATAGAAGTTCCGGCTGGGGCCATCAAATATGAAATTTTAAAAATCAGCCGGTAATTTACCCATGCACCAGAAGGCCACGCCCGTAAGGGCGTGGATGAATGGCCTTCGGTGCAGTCTTTCCGCTTGACGGAAAGACTGAAACTGTGGACGCCATGGGCGTTAGCCCATGGAGCTTCACAAAAAAACGGAAAGAAGGACCGTAGCATGAATCTCAAGAATATAAGATGGAAGAAGCTTACTGCAATCATCCTTATCGGTATGGTTGTCTATTCCTTTCTGCCGCTTGTTTACCTGTGGCTGATGAAAGGATCCGGTCCGGATGAGAATAATTCAAGCGCCGTAAAGAAACTCGAAAACAATGAAGGCAGTTATTTTTCCTTTATCGTTTTTGGCGATAATCATTCCGGGCTTATCTTTAATGATGCCGCCTGTATCAAAGAGGTATGGCACATGAACAGGGAAGATCGCTTCCGGAAAGTCCCGATAGACTTTGTCCTCAGCGCGGGAGACGTCACTCTCGACGGCAAGCGTTCGCATTTTTTGACTTATAAGAAAATACAGCGCCTTATAAAATATCCGGTTATTGCGGCTATCGGCAACCATGATGACCGCGAACTTTTTGAGGAATTTTGCGGCAAGAGTGAATTCACCTTTAAAAATCGGAATTCGTATTTTATAATTTTGGATAATGAGGCAGGCGCGCTCAGCCAAGGTCAGTTTGATTGGCTGGAGGCTGAGCTCGAAGAAGGCACAAAGTACGATCATATTTTTATCGTTATGCACAAACCGCCTTTTGATCCTTATCAGCAGGATTGGTATAACGAGGATAATAGTCCCTGGGCGTACAGGTTCCGTAAGCTTTGCGGAAAGTACGGTGTGGATATGGTTTTTGCCGGACACAAGCATATGTTTAAACGCGAGGATTTTGACGGCGTAGATTATATCGTTACCGGTGGCGGCGGCATGCTCATTGAAATCCCTGAAGCAGATGGCGGGTACTTACATTATGTAAGGGTCATGGTAAATAATGATTACGTGACATATGAAGTAAGAAAAGTCTCGCCGCCGGTATGGGAGTATGTGACGTATTATTTCTGGAAAGAGCTCATGTACTGGATCAGGAATTTTTACGGATCCGGCTATATATTAGGAAAAAACACGAAGATAGAACCCCTTCGAGTGCCCGGACTCAACGAACGCAAGTACTGGATAGAATAACTGTCTTTTTTACAAAAGACTTCTTTTCTCGGAATCAATATTGCCAATCATAAATTTTTTGTTGACAAAAACAACCTGTCATGATATTCTACCAATTGTCTATCGAGAAATAGGAGAATATATGCTTATCGGGAAGAAAGGCTATTATTATTTGAAGGTTATACTCTTTTTTGCGTTTAGCAGGAAAGAGTCTTTTCCGATCAAGGAATTGGCGAGGAGGCTTGCGATTTCAGGAAAGGTTCTTGAACAGGTGCTGCTTTCATTGAAAAACAAGGGGCTTCTTGCGAGTAAGAGAGGGCCGCAGGGCGGATACAGGCTTTCGCGAGATATCTCGCATCTTACCGTTATGGATATAGTGGAGATGACCGACAGAAAATTGGATATTCTTCCGATAGAGCCTTCCGGCAAGAAGAATGTCCTGGAGGATGTTCTTATGGCCCTGGAGGAAGATGTGAAGGTGCAGTTAGTGTTAAAATTCAAGGACCTTAAGATCAAAGATCTGGTAACGAGCATGAAGGAGAAAATAGCGGAAGCCGAATTAAGCTACATGATTTAACCTTAATTGCGCTTCTAACCTTAGTTTAAACCTATAAAAAAAGGGGGAGGAGTCATGAAGAAAGAAAAGTGGAATCAGGGAACGCTCGGCATACATGCGGGGTATACGCCGGATCCGACAACAGGTTCAAGAGCAGTCCCTATTTATCAAACGACCTCATATGTTTTTAAGGACACGGAGGATGCGGCGGATCTTTTTGCGCTTAAAAAATTCGGCAATATCTATTCGCGCATAATGAATCCGACGGTAGACGTGTTGGAAAAAAGGGTAACTGCTCTGGAAGGAGGCGTAGCCGGTGTTGCTACCTCTTCAGGACAGGCTGCCATTACTCTTACTATACTTAACCTTGCATCAAGCGGCGATGAGATAGTCGCATCAAGCAGTCTCTACGGGGGGACGTATACACTGTTTAATTACACGCTGCGCAATCTCGGGATAAAAGTTGTCTTTGTGGATTCTACTGATCCGGGAAACTTCCGCAAAGCCATAACTAAAAAGACCAAGGCGCTGTATGCTGAAACTATCGGCAACCCCAGGCTGGATGCTCTTGACATAGAGCAAGTGGCGAAGATTGCCCATGAAAACGGCACCCCCCTTGTTATTGATAATACTGTCGCAACACCGTTTTTGGTTAATCCTATCCGCTATGGTGCGGATATCGTGGTGCATTCCGCTACGAAATATATAGGCGGGTACGGAACCTCAATCGGTGGTGTCATAGTCGACTCCGGGAATTTCGACTGGAGGAATGGGAAATTCCCGCATTTGACCGACCCCGATCCCAGTTATCACGGCGTGAAGTTTGCGGAAGCCTTTGGGGCTGTTCCGGGTCTGGGTAATATCGCTTTCGCTGTAAAGTTGCGCGTGAGTCTTCTTCGAGATATAGGTTCGTGCATGAGTCCTTTTAATGCATATTTGTTCCTCTTGGGGCTGGAGACGCTTCACCTGAGGATGACACGGCACAGTGAAAACGCCCTGGAAGTGGCCCGGTTCCTCAAGACGCATAAAAAGGTCTCGTGGGTGAATTATCCGGGTCTCGTCGAACATCCGCAGCATGAAATAGCCCAGAAATACTTTAAACACGGTCTCTATTCAGGACTTTTAGGCTTTGGGATAAAAGGCGGTCTCGAGGCGGGTAAAAAATTCATCAATTCGCTGGAACTATTCAGTCATCTAGCTAATATCGGTGACGCCAAAAGCCTGGCTATACATCCTGCTTCCACAACGCATCAGCAGCTTACGCGTAAAGAACAGGAGGCGGCCGGTGTTACGGAAGACTTTGTGCGTCTTTCAATAGGGATTGAAGACGTCGAGGATATCATAGCGGACTTAACTCAGGCGCTTGACAAAGCGTAAGATTGCCGATTTTTTCTCAAGCGGGAAGAATCATTCCCTTCGCATGAAAAAGGAGCTTTAAGATGAAGATATATGATGATATTACGCAGACCGCTGGCAATACGCCTCTAGTCAGGCTGCGCAAGATTGGTAAAGATCTGCCGGGTAGGATACTCGCCAAATTGGAGTTCTTTAATCCTTTGGCCAGTGTTAAGGATCGTATAGGAGTGGCTATGATCGAGGCAGCCGAAAGGGAAGGCAAGCTGAAAAAAAACTCAGTGATCATCGAGCCGACAAGCGGCAATACCGGGATAGCGCTTGCTTTCGTGAGTGCCGCAAAGGGATATAAGCTTGTGCTTACGATGCCTGATACGATGAGCGTTGAAAGGCGCGCTCTTTTGAAGATACTGGGAGCAGAGCTTGTTCTTACTCCGGGTGAAAAAGGCATGAAGGGCGCAGTTGAAAAAGCGGAAGAGCTGGCCAAAAAGATGCCGGACTCTTTTATGCCCCAACAGTTTGAAAATGAGGCGAATCCCGAAGCACACAGAAGGACCACCGCAAAAGAAATATGGGACGACACCGACGGGGAAGTGGATATTTTCGTGGCCGGGATCGGCACGGGGGGAACCATTACCGGTGTGGGGGAGGCACTTAAGAAGAACAAGCCTCGAGTGAAGCTTATAGGCGTTGAACCCGAAGCTTCGGCGGTTCTTTCCGGGGGAGAACCCGGTCCGCACAAGATACAGGGTATTGGAGCGGGGTTTATTCCTAAGGTCTTGAAAAAAGAGCTGATAGATGAGATAATAACCATTTCCGATGATGATGCGGGAAAATACGCCAGGCTCCTCGCAAGAGAAGAAGGGCTCCTGGTGGGGATATCCGCCGGAGCGAACGTGGCGGCTGCTGTAAAAGTGGCTTCCAGGGAAGAAAACAAGGATAAAAATATAGTCGTGATTCTTCCGGATTCCGGCGAAAGGTATTTAAGTACGTGGTTGTTTAAAGATTATTTGGACTAAACAGAGTTTTTTAAAAGGTGGGAACATGCCCCAAAGAGCTAAAAAAGAAAAAGAAGGACTAGGGATAGTCCAGACACAATACTACAATGCACCCAAGGATGAGAAGTTCCTCATGGAGAGCGGAGCTTCTTTTTCGGAGCTAAAAATCGCCTATGAGACTTACGGGAAGTTAAACAGCCGTAAGAACAATGCCGTCCTTATATGTCATGCGCTTTCGGGGGATGCCCATGCGGCGGGATATCACGCGGGCGAAAAGAAGCCCGGATGGTGGGATGATATGATCGGTCCGGAAAAGGCTTTCGACACAAACAAATATTTTGTCGTCTCCTCCAACATAATCGGCGGCTGTAAGGGCTCAAGCGGCCCCAATTCGATTAATCCCTCGACGGGCAAACCTTACGCCTTGAGTTTTCCGATCGTCTCCGTCGTGGACATGGTGAATGCACAGAAAAAGTTATTGGATTTTTTGGGGGTCAAGAAATTGCTTTCTGTCTGCGGCGGGTCTATGGGGGGGATGCAGGCCCTGCAATGGGCAGTATCGTATCCGGAGGAAGTCGTCTCCTGTATCCCGATAGCTACCACGTATAAACATTCTGCCCAGCAGATAGCCTTTGATGAAGTGGGGCGCCAGGCGATAATGGCGGATCCTGCATGGAACGGCGGCGATTATTACGAAAAACAATGTCCTTCGGCGGGGCTGGCTGTTGCAAGGATGATAGGACATATTACGTATATGAGCAATGAGTCTATGGAGAAAAAATTCGGCAGGGTGCTTAAAAAGAAGGAACTGGGATATGAGTTTTCCACGGAATTTGAAGTGGAGGGTTACCTCCGCTACAGGGGGGATAACTTTGTAAAAAGGTTCGATGCCAACAGTTACCTTTATATAACTAAAGCTATGGACTATTTTGACCTTCAGAAGGACCAGAAATTATACCATGCTTTTAAAGATATAAAGACGAGGTTTTTAGTCATTGCTTTTAGCTCGGACTGGCTTTATCCGCCGGCGCAGTCGAAAGAAATCGTCAGGGCTCTTAAGATGAACGGTATAGATGTCACATATTGCGAAATAAGCTCCGATTACGGGCATGACGCGTTTCTTCTTGAGTTTCAAGAAGAAACGAAGTTGATTAAACACTTCCTGGATAATACCCACAAGAAACTGGAAAGGAAGAAATGATAAGTAAGAGCAAGGAAGAGTTGAGACTCGATCATAAGGTTATCGGGGACATGATAGAAAATGGTTCCACGGTGCTTGATTTGGGCTGCGGTAGCGGTGAGCTTCTGGAGTATCTTGCGAGTAGTAAAGATGTAAAGGGCAGCGGCGTGGAGATAAGCGAAGAAGCCATCTACAGATGCGTGGAAAAAGGGCTCAGCGTATCCCACGGCGATATAGATTCGGGACTTAAAGAATATCCTGATCACCTTTTTGATTATGTGATTTTTAATCAGACAATGCAGCAGGTACACAGGCCCAAGGAAGCTATAAGAGAAGCCTTGAGGGTAGGCAAGAAGGTCATAATAGGGTTTCCGAATTTCTGTTATATAAAAGCGAGGTTGCAGCTCTTTTTCGGGGGGCATGTCCCGGTGACCCCTTCGTTGCCGTACACCTGGTATGATACCCCTAACCTTCACTTTTTAAGTATCAAGGATTTTACGAATTTTTGCGCTCAAGAGAAAATAAAAACCGAGAAAAAAGTGTTTCTTGCTGAAAAAAGTATTGTAAAGTTCATGCCGAATATTTTTGCTCTTAATGCCGTTTTTCAGATCTCCCGATAGTAGAAGTGAACAAATAGTGTTATTTGGACCCGAAAACCCGTATTCATCTACATGGATGCCTTCCAAAAGTATTACAAGAGTTTAAACAGTCAGCAGAGAAAAGCCGCCGGTACCACCGATGGCGCGGTCCTGGTGCTTGCCGGTCCCGGTACCGGCAAGACGCAGCTACTTTCTATCCGAACCGCCAACATTATCAGGCAAAATAAAGCTAAGGCGGAGAATATCCTCATCCTTACATTTACAAACGCAGCCGCTAGAGCCATGCGGCAAAGGCTTGCCTCAGTCATAGGACATGACGGATACAACGTGGAAGTTGAGACATTTCACAGTTTTGCCAACTCTATAGTCCTGGAATCGGAAGGCGCCATCAAATACGTCAAGGACAGGATAGAGATGAGCGAGGTCGAAAAAGTCAGAGCCATAGAATATATCCTGGATAACGTTAAAGGCGCCGAAGTCCTAAGGCCTTTCGGCTCGCCCTATATCCACCGCAAGGAGATCGAGAAAAGGATCAGCGAACTTAAGAATGAAGGGATAACACCGGAAGACTTTAACAGCAGCCTGAAAGATCTAAAAGCGGACGGCATAAATCTGGAAGAGAGGCATATCACGCGCCTCAACGCGCTTAGCATTATTTACGAAAATTATGAGAAGTTAAAGGACGAAAAGTCTCTCGTTCTTTTTGATGAAAGAGGCCGGATAGATTATGACGACATGATACTTATCGCTTTAGACGCCTTAAAAAAGGATGAGGAGCTCCGGAAGCTTTTCAGGAAAGAGTACAAGTACGTAATGGTCGATGAATACCAGGACACCAACGGCGCGCAGCTGGAACTGCTTTTTGCTATTTTGGACCCGGTCTCCTGCAATGTCTGTTGCGTTGGTGACGATGACCAGGCGATTTACCGTTTCCAGGGCGCTACTTTAGCGAATTTCCGCGAACTTAAGAAGAGGCTTCCCGCTCTTGAGACGATCAAGCTTACGGATAATTATCGGTCGACCGGCCGCTTAATAGAACTGACGGACAAGATAATCCGGCAGCTTCCCGAGAAAGAACGCATAGCCGTAAAAAATCTTACGTCTTGCGCGCATTATAATAACGACGGCATCCGTTTTCTGGAATTTTTGACCGAAGAAGAAGAACTTGCCTTCCTGGTGGAAGAGGTGAAGAAGCAGGCGGACATTATCAAAAAGGACAAATCGCTTTCGGCCGAAGAGAGAGAAAAACCTTTTAATAATATTGCCGTATTGGTACGCAAAAGAGAACAAATATTACGCGTTATAGATGCGTTTTTGAAAGCCGGAGTGCCTTATGCCACGGATGGAGAGGAAGACATAAGACAGGAGAGGCGCGTAAGACAGATGCTTGATGTGCTCGAACTTGCCAGAGCGAGTGCCGCAACTAACGAGAGAAAGTCTCTTGTGCTTTATAAGGTTCTTACATCCGATTATATTGATGCCTCACAGACGGACATATTAAAATTTATCAGTTTCATCGAGGGCCTCAGGCGTTCTCGGAAGGCAAACGGTATCGATGATTACCGCTCATGTAATTTTTTCGAGATATTCGTTGAACGTTTCGCCAGGTTTGAAAAAAACGCCGACGGTGGGAATCTTATGCCTTCCGGCAGTGAATCAAGCGCCCTTGGGATTGCCCGCGAACTGAAACTTGAAAACCCCTGCGCTTTGCATAAGGCAGCATGGGCGATAAACAGGCTTCTCGCCGATAGCGGCAGTCGCCCCGTTCACGATGTGCTTATGAGGTACATAAGCGACGTGAATCTATACAGATTTATTTTGAAGAGGTACGAAAAAGACCAAGTCATCCGCATAAGGGATTTAAGGGCTTTAGTCTCTTTTATCAACATGGTCAAAGAGGCGGATATGGCTAACCCGGCTTTGGGACTTGATGAATTTATGGAAGAGCTGAGCTTGAGAGAAATGCACGGTATGCCCGTTAAAGGGGAGCTTGCCACCCTCAGCCAGGATGGGGTGCGTCTTTATACCGCGCATAAGTCAAAGGGGCTTGAGTTCTATACCGTATTTATGCCGTTCTGTCTTGAACAGAAAAGCTGGCCGGTCCGCAAAAAAGCGGAGACGGTGCCGCTCCCTCCGGAGATATGCAGGAGCAAAGAGAGGGCGACTGAAAAAGAGACGCTGAAGCTTCTTAATAGATATGATGAACTGCGCCTTTTCTATGTAGCGTCTACCAGAGCTAAAGCATATCTTATCTATACGGCCACCCCACGCGAAAAAGTCGTAATAAGCCAGTTTTTAAGCTACATAGGCATGGAGCCTGTCTCTGGGGCGCCGCCGGAGGAAGAGGAGTTTCTCGGTGAGTACCTGCAAAGAACGAAGGATAGAGACCCGCTTGAGAATATCTCGGATGCAGTGCAAGATATTGTTACGAATCTTTCATTAAACCCCACCAGCCTTAATAATTACATAACCTGCAGGAGAAAGTTCCTCTACGATAACGTACTGCGTCTTCCGGGCAGGAAGAACCAGCACCTAGTTTTTGGTAACTGCGCACACAAGGCCCTTGAAGAGGTGTACACATCTTTCATGGATAATGGGAAATTTCCTTCCTTTGTGTTTTTTAAGGATGCATTCAAGAAAGAACTGGAGTACCAGGGCTCAACTAGCGAGATAAAGACCTGGTGTCTGGACAGGCTGGAGACCTTGAGCAAGTGGTACGCCGTTTCTGCAAAATCCCCGGTAATGCCCATGGACCTTGAAAATAAACTGGAAATTCATATTCCGGAGGGGCCTCTATTCAAGGGTACGTTTGATAAGATAGAGGCGGATGCCGCGGGAGGCATCCGCGTGATAGATTATAAGACCGGCAAGCCCGATAAGCATATAAAGGCTATAGCCAATTGCAAGGATCTTTCGAAGTATGCGTGTGACGATTATTACCGGCAGCTCGTAGCGTACAAGATGCTGTATGAAGCTTCCCGTTCGGTAAGGGAACAGAAGTCTGTCACCAAAGGCGTAATCCAGTTTTTGGAACCGGTATCAGAGACCGTAAAAAAATACAGCATGGAAAAAGGCACATACAGCGATATCACCGTCGATCTTACGGATGAGATGGTTAAGGAGCTTAAAAATGTTATAATGGATTGCTGGAATAATATACAGGCGCTTAAGTTCGAGAAGTTGCCGGAAAGAGACGATAAAGACAGGTGCGCCCGGTGTGAATATGACTCTATTTGCTGGCAGAGGTAAAGCTTATGGTTCGACTCACTTCGTTCGCTCACCATTAATCTGCGGGGAAAGATATTTTGGACTTAGAACGAAGGAACACCACGGATGTTAATTCGTGGATGCAGAACTATATCGACCGAAGGTCGCAAAGGGATGAACCACGGACGTGAATCCGTAGAGATTCATAAGGAGAGATGACCATGGAAAAGAGATTTATTTCCGATCTAAAAGTTAATGAGAAAATAGACACGATTTTTATATTGAGAAAAAAGAACCTCAAGCTTACCAAATACGATAAGCCGTACCTGGAGATGTCTTTCCAGGATAAGACGGGGAAGATCGAGGGGCGCCTCTGGGATGATGCCGATAAGTTCAACGAGGCGGCTGAAACCGGCGAGGCCGTGAGGGTGAAAGGGGTAGTCGATAAGTACCGTGACGAAAAACAGCTTAAAGTCGATTCCATAGCCAAGGCCGATGAACGCAGTTTCAAGTATGAGGATATGGTCCGCGTTGCGGAGAATAGAGACGGGATCTACCGGGACATCATCAAGTATTTAGAGGAAACAAAAAATCCCTGGCTGCGCAAATTGGCGGAGGAGTTTACCGGAGACGGAAGTCTCATGGCTCTCTTTAAAGACGGGTTGGGGGGCAAGGCATGGCATAATGCTTATATAGGCGGGCTTATGGAGCACACATATGAAGTCATGTATATAGTGAGAGAGATGTGCAAACTTTACCCTATGGCGGATAAGGATATTGCCGTTATGGGCGCATTTATACATGATATAGGCAAGGTGTTCGAGTTGGATCCGAAGAAGCTGGAATATACAATCGATGGGGGCTTGCTCGGCCATATCGCTATAGGGCACAAGATCTTCATGAAGAAAATCGACAGCATACCGGACTTTCCCGGGGATCTCAGCCTGCGGCTTGAACACATTGTTCTTAGCCATCACGGCGAGTATGAGCAGCAATCCCCGGTTCTTCCCAAGACACTTGAAGCTACTATCGTGTACCAGGTTGATGAACTGGTCTCCCAGGCGAATGCGATCAAAGAGATTCAGATATCGCAGAGGGAAGAGGGTAAAATCTGGAGTGATTTCGTCTCGATCAAGAACAGAAAATATTATATTAAAAGCGCTGAGGATGAAGACTGGATGCGTGAAGTTTCCGGTGATGAGGAGAAGACTAAAAAGGACGATTTATTCGCCTGATGAGACGGGAAGAATTTGAAAAACTTGTTACAGAAGCTCTCGAAAACCTGCCCCGCCTTTTCAAGGACAGCCTTGAAAACGTGGACGTCGTCATAGAGGATGAACCCTCGCCGGAATACCGGAAGTCTCTTGATGTAAGTCACAGGCAGCTGGTGCTGGGACTTTACCAGGGTGTGCCCCTGGCCAGAAGAAGCCATTATTACGGCATGGTGCTACCCGACAAGATCTCTATCTTTCAGAAAAACATTGAAAGGATATGCAGGACGGATGAGGAAATCATCCGCCTTGTTACACATACCATCCAGCATGAACTTGCGCATCATTTTGGGATCTCGGATAAAAGATTAAGGGATCTGGGGATATACTAAAAGCGTATTAGCTTCGCGTATTCTCGGGGGGATAGACAGTCACATTGTCGATATAGACAGGTCCTGAGTAGATCATGTTTTTTTCCGCTTCGATCCTTACCGCTATCTTACGCACGTCCGACTTGAATTTTTTATCTACTTTAGTTTTCTTCCAGTCGATACTACCCTCAGAGATGTTTGCTATTATGGTTGTCCATTCTCCCGGTTTTAGACGGATACTGCGTGACATCTCGACAAACTCCCAGCTATCGCCTGTAGAAAGTATAATTTTGCCCCTGAGGCCTTCCGGGCATCCGGGGGGAAGGTAGACGTCTACGGTTATTGCAGCGTATTCATTGAGGTCCAGGTACTGCTGGATCTCGATAAGTGCCGCTTTCCAGTTTTCTCCCGAAAAATCCGTGTAAAGTTCCAGGCTTCCGCTACCCTTGCTGGCGAAATTACCGCACTTTTGCAGGGAACTGGCCGCATAATCTTTTTCGTCAAATTCCCATGCCGGTATCTCCCAGCCCTCGGTGCCATTTTCAAAATCGTAAAGGTTTTTCCCGCTGGAAAGATCGGGCTGCTGCGGGGTTATATCAAGGTCGTACTTTCCGGTGGCAGCTATTTCCTTAGGAGCGGTTTCTTTGGGGCTTTTGAGCTGGGTTTGAGTACGGCTTTCCTTCCCGCGGGGTTCTACGTCGACATTTATAGAAAAAGTCACGCGGTTGCGGGTGAAGAAATACACCCCAAGGCAAATCAGGCAGACAAGAACGGCAAGGGATATGAGGATAAGCCTGATCCGCGCGGCTTTGAGGCTTGAACTAGGGCGCTTTTTTCTCTTGCCGGAAGCAAAATACGTTTTTGAAAGTTCAAGATCTATCCTGTCGGGTGTTCTGTTTTTATCCATAATATGCAGAAATGAAGGTGACCTCGTCTATACATGACCGGATGCAGCTTGATTGGCGAAACGGGATCATTCTATCACAATTGCTATTTTATATGCATAAAAAAATGATGATTATGGGAAAAGATATTTTCGCTTTATCTATTTACAGATAATATCCGATATGCTATACTTCTAACCAAATAGCACAACATGTATGTATTATTAGTTTTACAACCACAAAATACATGGGGGAGTGAGAGATGAAAATCATTTCGATTTCGAACCAAAAAGGCGGTTGCGGGAAAACGACACTAGCGGTAAATGTTGCGGCAGCACTTGCAAAAATGGGAGGCCAGACGCTTCTCATCGACATGGATCCTCAGGCGCATGCGACCTTCGCTCTGGGGTATAATAAAAAGCCCTCCGGTATAAAAACCTCATATGATATTTTTCGCGCTCACTTCGATAATACTAAAATACCTTTTGACGATATACTAATTTCTGACAGAGAAAAACTTTCTTTTATACCCGCCAATATGATGCTTTCGGCGGCGGAGATAAACCTGGGCGGAGTTAATGGCGCGGCGTCGATACTTTCCCGTACTTTATCCGACACTTTTTTTGATAAATTCGAATATGTGATCATTGACTCTCCCCCGAGTTTCGGGTTTCTCACGCTGAATTCCATGTATGCCGCCACTATGATTCTTGTGCCTATGGATTTGAGTTATTTTTCGTTTAACGGCATAAACAGCGTATATAGGGTGGCCAGCCTTCTAAACGCGGAGGCGGGCAGAAACCCCTCGATCTACTTTACCATGAACATATATGATCAGCGGTCGAATTTCGCAAAGCAGCTTAACATCGACGCGAAGACTAAACTGGGCCCGTATCTGCTTCCTACTGTGATACGTTCAAGCGTGCGTTTAAGGGAAGCTGCCAAAGTAGGCAAAACCATATTTGAATATGACCCCAAATGTTCAGCCGCTTTGGATTTTTATAATCTTACCAGTGAGATTCTTACGGTTGACAGCAAAGAGGTAGACGCATCTATTAAAGAGTTTGTACTTCATGCTCCCGAAGCCGGGTCTGTATACATCCTTGGGGATTTCAATAACTGGAAGAAATCAGAGGCCAACCGGCTCACTAAACTCGAAAATGGGCACTGGTCAGCGCACTTCACCCTCGATAAGGGAAACTACCGTTATAAATTTTTAGTCGATGACGAGTGGATCCCCGATCCGGAAAACCCCGAGACCCAGGTAAACGATTTCGGCACGATCGATTCCATCCTGAAGATATAATCATGCTTTGGTAGGACTCTTGGCGAGGGGGAAGAAGGGTTTATTTCGTCTTCAGAGAGCCGGCTCTCCTTACGGAACATCCTTTTACAAAAAATTCTTGAACTAATTATTAAAATATTGTTTAATACCATTTCAGTGTAGATATATATATAACGCAGAAAACAATCAAGCGAAGAAAGGGAAAAGTCATGTCACAGCCCATCGTTTACCCGAAGAAGAAAGAAAATATCGCGGTGCGTTATCCCAAAAACCCCATCCTTACGAAGGACGATGTACCCGCCGCAGCAAAAGGCGTGTATAACTCGGGTTGCATAAAAATTGCTGACGGCCAGTATGTAATGCTCTGCCGCGTCGAGACGCCGTCGATGAAACAGCTGATATGGCCGGCAGACTCGAAAGACGGCATAAAGTTTGTCCTGCGCCCCGAGCCCATAAGGATGCCGGATGACGATAATTTTAAAGAGTATACGACCGGCATGTACTATGATCCGCGCGTAACCGAGATAGAAGGGAAGTATTATACGGTATTCGCCTGCCATAGCGGTCATTCATGCCGTCTGGGGCTCCTGGAGTCGGCGGACATGAAAGAGTTCAAATGGCGGGGATTTATTTCCGAGACGGATAACCGTAACGGCGTTCTTTTTCCCGAGAAAATAGGGGGTTTCTATTGCCGCCTGGATAGACCCAATACCGGAGACGGTAAAGCGTACATGTGGGTTTCTTATTCGCCTGATCTTATCCACTGGGGGCAGGCCAAAGCCGTGGCGCATGCACAGGATGAATGGGGATGGAAAAAGAACGGATCCGGGGCGGTCCCCATAAAGACAGATAAAGGGTGGCTGGTTATTTATCATGCCGTTAATGTCCAGTGTGCCGCGCAGTATGTATACCACATAGGCGTCATGCTTCTTGACCTCAGGGATCCGTCCAGGATAGTCGCAAGGTCAAAGGCCCCGATACTTTCCCCGGTCATGGATTATGAACTTATGGGACTTACGTATGCTGTTGTTTTTACCTGCGGCGCTGTTTTGGAGGATAACGGCGAAGTGAAGATATATTACGGCGGGGCCGACACCGTCCAGTGCCTGGCGACCGCAAAACTTGAAGACCTTGTTGATGCGTGTTTTAACCGGTAGAGACGATAAAATTTAATTTTCCGAAAATATGGCGATTTTTAAGGTAACAGCTCTTAAAGAGAAAGCGCTTAAGGAGCGAATGCGCCGTTTCGGCGTGAAAGAGAAGGATTTAAAAGAGCGTTTCATAAGGTCGAGCGGCCGGGGCGGGCAGAACGTCAACAAGGTTTCCACGTGCGTGTATTTAAAACATATCCCCAGCGGGATAGAGGTCAAATGCGCCAGAGAGCGTTCCCAGGCCATGAACCGGTTCCTGGCAAGGCGCATACTGGTCGGTAAAATAGAAGAGGCGATACTCGGCCGGGCCTCGGAGGAAAGAAAGCGGATAGAGAAGATCCGCCGCCAGAAACGCAAAAGATCGAAACGCGCGAAAGAAAAGATGCTGGCTGATAAGAAGAAGAAATCGGAGAAGAAAAAACTGCGCAAGACGCCTTGGGACGGAAATCATTAATACCTGAAAGATGAAGAAACTAAAACTGGACCTTCACGATATATATAACAAACACGGCAAGATCGAAAACGCTCTTAGGGATATACTCAGCGAGGCACGCGCCAAACGCGTCAAGATAGTCGAGATCATTCCTGGCAAGGGTTCCGGAGCGCTTAAAAAAAAGGTGCTAAAATTCCTGGAGAGGAACCGGGACCTGTATGACAGGGTCGATAAGGATTCAAAAAACTGGGGAAGACTTTTTGTGCGTTTCAAATAGGGCATGGTGATTCATGGCCAGGAAAATAAGAGACACATGGGGTTCGCGTCTTGGTGTTATCATGGCGGTTGCGGGTTCAGCTGTAGGACTGGGGAACTTCCTGCGCTTTCCCGTGCAAGCCGCTAAAAACGGCGGCGGCGCGTTCATGATACCGTACTTTATCGCGCTCCTTTTGGTCGGTGTGCCCCTTATGTGGGTCGAATGGGCCATAGGCCGTTACGGCGGAGGGTTCGAGCATTCTACAGCCCCCGGGGTTTTTCATAGCTTGTGGGAGAAGAACCGTTTTATAAAATATTTCGGTGTGATAGGCATATTCGGTCCGATGGTCATCATGATCTATTACACCTATATCGAATCGTGGACGCTGGCCTATAGTTTTTTCGCTTTGGTCCAGAAATATTCCGGTATCCTTGACCAGGCATCGATGCAGGCTTTTTTAAGGGGTTTTCAGGGGCTTGAAAGAAACGCGTATTTCTCGAGCATGGCCCCGGCGTATATCTTTTTCCTGATAACTTTTATCATCAACATGGTAGTGCTCCATTACGGGATAAGGGGAGGCATAGAACGATTCTGCCGGATCGCGATACCCACGCTGTTCGTTTTTGCTGTTATCTTGGCCGTCAGGGTGCTTACGCTGGGGGTACCCGATGCCGCAAAGCCGGATTGGAACGTCTTGAACGGACTCGGCTACCTCTGGAACCCGGACTTTTCGTTTCTTAAAAGCGCAAAAGTATGGCTGGCGGCTACCGGCCAGATATTCTTCACCCTAAGTGTAGGCATCGGTGTGATACTGACGTATGCCAGTTACCTTAAGAAAGGTGATGACGTAGCGCTTTCCGGGCTTACCGCGGTAAGCATGAACGAACTGGCGGAGGTAGTCCTGGGCGCCAGCATCATAATACCCGCAGCGTTTGTTTTCTTCGGCCCCGTGGCGATAAGCGGCATTGCCAATTCCGGGGCGTTCAATCTGGGTTTTGTCACAATGCCACTTATTCTCGGACGCATGCCCATGCCTGAGGTCTTCGGATTTCTATGGTTCGCTCTTCTATTCCTTGCCGGCGTAACATCTTCGGTGTCGCTGGCGCAGCCGGCGATTGCCTTTCTGGAAGACGAGTTTAACATCTCTCGCAAGAAGTCAGTCATGATATTCGGGGCTATTACTTTCGTTCTTTGTAATGCGGCGATATTCTTCCTTGGCAAGGGGGTCGTTGACGAACTTGATTTTTGGGGAGGCACGTTTTGTCTCGTGCTTTTCGCGACGGTGGAAGTGATCCTTTTCGGCTGGATCTTCGGGATAAATAAAGCCTGGGAAGAAGTGCATCACGGAGCGGATATGCGCCTGCCCGGTGTTTATAAATACATAATAAAATACGTGACACCGATATTTCTTCTCGTAGTGCTTACCGCGTGGTTTTTCCAGGAGTGGCTTCCGATTATACGGATGGATAATGTGACAGATGCCAACCGGCCCTATATACTTGCGACAAGAGTAGGGCTCTGGCTTCTTTTTATCGCGTTGGCGGTTCTTGTGAGACTTGCCTGGAGGAAAAGCGAGAGGGGAGGCGGAGGAAAATGACATTGCTGGGGTGGCTCTTTATTTCCGTTTCCTGGGCGCTTATACTGGGGCTTGTAATTTTCTGTTTTAGAAAAATTTTCGGGAAAAAAGAACTTGATTAGATTCTGCCCCCTCCAGACGCATCTTTTTATCGCCGCAAAAAACCGGGAAACAGATATATTTTGCATTTTATCCCGATTTGATATATATTAGCATAGTATAGTTATAAATATAATACCCTGCACTTTGTAATTGAGTATTCGCGCAAAACAAGGAGGCGCAAATGGAAAAAGACGTAGCTGTATTTGCAAAGAACAAGTATCAGGACGTGAAAATACGCTTGTCCGAATACCAGGGGAATGATGTAATTGACATCAGGATCTGGACGCAGCCGCCGCAGGGTGACGAAAAAGTTCCTACGGGAAAGGGAGTCAATATAAATGTGAGGCTCTTCCCGGAACTTAAGGCGGCGATTGAAAAACTTGAGCGTGAGCTTAAAGAAGCGAATATGCTCTAGTTTTGAGGCAAACGTATTCTTATCAAAGAATACCAGGAAGACATAAATCCTGAGATATATTTTAACCAGAGGGATCAAATGCCGCATCACGAAAGACGACGTTATATCCGACATCTCTTAGTTAACCCGCTTGAGTTTCAGATCGCCGATAAAGAAGATTTTGAGAAGACCGAGACGGTTGATGTAAGTGAAGGGGGCCTCATGTTCATGTCTAAGCGGCGCGTCTCACCCGGGACAGTTATAAGGCTTCAGATGCCGCTATATGACAAGATCTTCAAGATAAAAGCAGCAGTCGTACATGCCACAAAAGATGCAGCAACGGGTCTATATAAAATAGGCGTTTCATTTTTAAGTTACGCCGATGCCTTCAAGGTAAAGCTTATCGAACAGATATATCTAATAGAAGAATACCGCGTTTTACGTTCCCTCCAGCTGGGCAAGGAAATGTCGCTTCAGGAAGCCTCCAAGGAATGGATAAAGAGATATTCCGAAAGATTCCACAAACTCTACTGGTAAATTGGCCTTTCCAAGCGTTTTTCTGTAAAAATTTAATTTTTTTCAATCCACAACATTATGTGCAGGTGTTTTTCCGGCAACCTATATAGTGTGTACTTTCTAAAAAGTTTTATAATGTCAAAAAACTCTTTATTTGACAAAATATATATACTTGTGTATACTCTCTTGATGTGAGTGGTATAAAGTGGAGGAAAGTGGAGTGTTTTACGGAGAATACTTACATAGCTTAGATAAGAAGAACCGTTTGATCATACCGTCGCGGTTCCGCGATGCCATAAAGGAGATGGCAATAGAAAAACTTTATGTCACACGCGGGCTGGATGAGTGTCTTTTTATATTTGCTGAAGCCGAATGGAAGGCTCAGGAGAACAAATTTAAAGCCATGCCTTTCACAAAGAGGGAAGTAAGGAAGTTTAAACGTATGTTCTTTTCCGGTGCCGCTGAAGCTGTTCCCGATAAGCAGTGGAGGATACTCATCCCGGATTACCTCAAGGAATACGCCTCTCTTACAAAGAGCGTGATGATAATCGGTGTATCCAACCGTATAGAGGTCTGGGACAGGAAAAAATGGGAAGAGTTTTATAAGATCTCTAAAGAGAATTACGAAGAGATCGCCGAAGGATTGATGGAAGCCTAAATAGCTGGACGGAGGGACTTAAGATGTATAGACGATATGCCGTTAAATTCCATAAGAAGCAGGCAGAGTTCATTAATTGCGTCAACATGGTTGAGAGGATAAAAAAAGCCAGGGCCTTACCTGCGGGCATCTCCCATCTTGGGGTTAAACGGTATACCATCTCTTCATTCGGGTTCGGTAAGGCTACTCATATAACGGTCAAAGATTGTGCGTAGTGTTTGTGTGGTTTGCGCATTTAGCGTTCTTTCATTCGGCCTTTAAGTTTTACCCATGCACCAGAAGGCCACGCCCGTAAGGGCGTGGATGAATGGCCTTCGGTGCAGGGTTCCGCTTGACGGAAAGACTGAAACTGTGGATGCCATGGGCGTTAGCCCATGGAGCTTCACTTAGGGGGACCTATGAAGAAAAAGAAATACCTCCAGGCATGTGAAATCGGCGGATCGCTTTACGGGAAGACACAGACGGCTGTCAGAGTCGGTTTTGACAAAAAAGGCGCGGACAAGAAAAGCCTTATGAGGGATTACACCCAGCTTTATAGACGTCAGATCGCCGTCCTGGATAAAGTCTTCCGCCGGGACAAGTGAGGGAAAGGATCCTTTAGTGCATCTTCCGGTGCTTTTGCATGAAGTGATAGATCATCTTGATCTTGAGGACGGTGATGTCATCCTTGACGCAACCCTGGGCGGAGGCGGGCACGCCGTAGAAATCCTCAAGAAGATCGTTCCCACCGGGACTCTTATAGCGGTAGAAAAAGACCCGGAAGCCATCGAGATAAGCAAGAAGCGTCTTAAAGATTTTGCAAAGAACATCATCTATGTAAATGACGATTTTCGCAATATAGATAAGATACTGAAAAAAGTAAATATAGAGAAACTTGCCGGCGCGGTATTTGATCTCGGAGTCTCTTCTTTTCAGCTGGATGAGGGGAGAAAAGGTTTTAGTTTCCTGAGGGACGGCCCCCTTGACATGAGGTTTAATGCCGGGAGGGGCCTCTCAGCCAGGGACATAGTAAACAGCTTCAAGAGAGAGGAACTTGCTTCTATCATCAAGGAGTATGGCGAGGAAAGATACGCGCGGCGCGTAGCCGAGGCGATCTGTAAGGCTCGGGAAGAAAAGGCGATCACGACGACCGGAGAGCTTGCCGATATTATTGTTAAAGCAGTCGGGAATAAGTACCGCAGCCAGAAGCTTCATCCTGCGGTAAGGACTTTTCAGGCGATAAGGATCTTTGTCAATGACGAGCTTACCTCTATCGAAGAGGCCGCCGGTAAGACGATCGACCATTTAATGGCGGGGGCAAGGATCTGTGTAATCTCGTTTCATTCGCTTGAAGACAGGATCGTTAAGAATGCTTTCCGCAGGGAAGCGGTATCCGGAAGGGTCAGGCTCCTGAGGAAAAAACCGATTACGCCGTCCCGGGAGGAACTTGAGCATAACGCGCGTTCAAGGAGCGCGAAACTTCGCGTTGCAGAAAGGCTGGCATGAAACTTTATAAGTCTATTATAATAGGATTAGTACTTACGCTGGTCGCGCTCGGTTATGTGCATCAACGTGTCGAGATCATTAAAACCGGATATATCCTTCAGGAGAGGAGGAAGTATCTTTCCTACCTCGTTGACCAGAATTCGAACTTAATGTATAATCTATCCAAACTGGAATCCCCCAGATATTTGCTTGCCTCGCTGAATGAAGAAGAGATAGAATTTGCGAATCATAGGACTAAAAATACGGATGACTACCAGCTCGCTTATGTTGCTTCAAGTAATAGTGAGACGGGCACCAGTTTAATCAGCAAGTTTCTTGATCTTTTCACTCCGAGTGCCGAAGCAAGACCCCGCTAATAATCATGATATAGTCTTATTTCTCTGGCGGCACTAAAGGTAGCCGGAGTGGAGGAGGAGGCAATGTTTAGGGCGCGCCAATATTTGGTATTTTTCTTCTTGGTATCACTTCTTTCGGCCCTGTTTACAAGACTGTTTTACCTGCAGGTCTTGAGCTACGATAGGTTCTCGGAGATGGCCGCTCTTCAGCATACGAGTGTCCTCAAGGTGGAACCCCGTCGCGGCACCATATTTGACAGGTACATGGAACCTCTGGCCATAAACCTGGATGCCCCGAGTATATATTGTGACCCCCGCAGTATCACGGATAAGGAACACCTCTCTCGTGTGCTTTCGCAAATCCTTGAGGTAGACCAGCCGGCTCTTTCAGCGAAGCTTTCAAGGGACAAAGCCTTTGTATGGGTCCAGCGCAAGGTCGACAAGCGCCTGGCAAAAACTATAGAGCAAGAGTCTCTGGAAGGCGTGCACTTTATTCCTGAAAGCGAAAGGAACTATTCGAATGATAACATGGCTTCGCATGTTTTGGGATTTGCGGGGATGGATAACGAAGGATTAGAAGGGCTTGAGCTTCTCTTTGATGAAAAACTTAAAGGCGAAGCCGGATGGCGGCACCTTATAAAAGATGCCAGGAGAAAGACGGTTCTATTTAACGAAAGAGAATCAATCCCGCCGAAGAACGGGTATAACCTGGTGTTAACTATTGACAGCATAATACAATACATAGTCGAAGAGGAACTTGAAGCTATGGCGCAGAAGTTTCATGCTTCCAGCGCATCGGTCGTAGTAATGGATCCTTTCTCCGGTGAGATCCTGGCGATGGCTAACTGGCCGAATTACGATCTTAATGCTTTTTCGGAGACCCCGAGGTATCTTATGAAAAATAGCGCCGTAGCCAGTATATATGAACCGGGAAGCGTCTTTAAAATAGTCACAGCCAGCGCAGCTTTGAACGAGAAGAGGATCAGCCCCACTGATAGGATTTACTGCGAGAACGGCGAGTATAAAGTCGGCGGCCGTATCTTGCACGATTTTCATAGATACGGGGATCTTTCTTTTAGCGAGGTGATATCGAAGTCCAGTAATATCGGTACGGTCAAAGTGGCCGAGAAACTCGGGAAAGATAAAGTATACGAATATATAAAGAAATTCGGGTTTGGCGAAAAGACAGAAATAGATCTTCCCGGAGAGGTCGCAGGCATAAGCCGTCCGCCGTCGGTGTGGTCCAAGAGCGATATAACTACCATACCCATAGGCCAAGGGATAGCCGTTACGCCCCTGCAGCTGGCATGTGCGATAAGTACCATAGCTAACGGCGGATATCTCATGAAACCTTATATCGTGGACAGGATAACGACATGGGAGGGGGGAGTATACAAAAAGTTCGAACCGGAGACAAAACGGAGGGTCTTAAGTGAAGAAGCTTCCAGGGAGATGCAAGATATCCTGCACGAAGTGGTAACCAGTGGCACCGGCAAACGTGCCGCGTCCAAGCTTTACGATGTGTGCGGTAAGACGGGCACCGCTCAGATGGTGAACCCCGCCGGGGGTTATTATCCCGACAAATATTATGCGACGTTT
Organism: uncultured Planctomycetia bacterium; assembly: GCA_964527555.1. Lineage (GTDB taxonomy): Bacteria > Omnitrophota > Gorgyraeia > Tantalellales > Tantalellaceae > CAZGOG01. The sequence goes on from CAZGOG010000005.1 coordinate 66,649, forward strand.
ATCGGGTTTGCGCCTAAGGATTTTCCCCGCATAAGTATCGTTGTTACGGCTGGTGATCCGCATCCCAATCACTTCGGCGGAACTGTTGCAGGCCCCGCTTTTAAGAATATAGCGGAACGCACCCTAAAGTATTTGGATTCTAATAAAACGGTTCTGGTATATAAAACCGAAGAATGCACATGATCTAAGAGAAGACATGGATAAAGCCCTTAAAACCATACTCGGAGGAATATCTTTAACTAAAGATAATATCAAAGTGGACTCCCGGCGCGTAAAAGCCGGAGATATCTTTTTTGCCATTAAAGGCACCGTTTACGATGGCCATGATTATGTCAAAGAGGTTCTTGAAAAGGGGGCTTCCCGCGTATTGTGTGAACGCGCCTGTCCGGATCTGGCTAAAGAAGCCCGCAAGAAAGTCATAATAGTCAAGGACAGCCGGGAGGCTCTTGCGGATGCGGCACGCCACCTCTTTAATGATCCTGCCAAGAACCTTTCCGTTTACGGTGTTACCGGAACAAACGGAAAGACGACCACGGTATTTCTTATTGATAGCATCTTGAATCATGCTTCGAGATCAAGCGGCTTGGTAAGCACGGTCTTTACAAAAAGCTCGGGGGATGAACTTAAGCGTTCCTCTATGACCACGCCCGATGCGATCAGCCTTAACCGTCTTCTGCGAGAGATGGTCACATGCGGCAAAAAAGCGGCGGTTATCGAAATTTCAAGCCACGCACTCAGCCAAAAAAGGGTCTGGTCCATAGCGCTTGACAGCGCCGTATTTACCAATATAACGCCGGAACACCTGGATTATCATAAGGATATGGAAGCGTACCTGCGTGATAAATCAAAGATCTTCCGGAATTTAAAAAGCGGCGGCGTAGCTGCGCTTAACGTGGATGATCCTATGGTAATAGGGCTGGCGCACTCTATGGATTTCTCGCACCTTGTTACTTTCGGGATGGAAAGCAGCGCCGATGTCCGGGCAAAGGACGTAGAACTCTCAGCCGGGGGGACAAGTTTTGAGCTTAGCATGAAAGGCCTCGGTTCCGCGCGTGTGGATTCTCCCTTGATCGGTATGCATAACGTCTATAATATGCTGGCTGCATCGGCTGCGCTTTTAAAGAGCGGACTTGGTTTAGCCGAGATAAAAGAAGGTCTGGAGAAAGCGCCTCTGGTTAAAGGGCGCCTTGAGGCTGTCGGTGAAGACGCGCCTTTTGGGGTTTTCGTAGATTATGCGCATACGCCGAACGCGCTGGAAAATGTTCTTAAGTGCCTGAAGCCCCTCGCAAAAGGACGGCTTATCTGCGTCTTCGGATGCGGCGGGGACCGTGACAAGACAAAGAGGCCCCTTATGGGCAAAATAGCTGCCCAGATCTCTGATAGTGTGATAATAACAAGCGATAATCCCAGGACAGAGAACTCTATGGATATCCTTAAGGATATCGAAAAGGGGGTGCTTAATAAAAACAACTATAGTATAATAGACAAGCGCCAGGATGCCATCCAGAAGGCTTTACGGGAGGCCGAGTCCGGTGACATCGTGATTATTGCCGGCAAAGGTCACGAGGATTACCAGATCATAGGCAGAGAAGTCATACATTTCGATGACAAAGAAGTAGCATCACAGGTTCTTAAAAGTTTAGGGTATTAATATTACGATGTTAAAATTCACTCAGGAAGAAATCGCGGAAATCACCGGAGGGAAACTCCTCTCGGATAAAAACGGAATAGAGATTAGAAATTTTTCGATTGATTCCCGCACGGTTAAAGATAAAGATTTTTTTATTGCTGTTAAAGGCAGTAACTTTGACGGACACGATTTTGTGCTGGATGCGATAAAAAAAGGCGCATCGGGCCTCATGGTCGAGCGTTTTACCTGGGAGCATCTGCCGCAGGGAGTAGACTGCGTCATTATCGTGGATGACGCGCGGCGTGCCATGGGGCGGATAGCGGGCGAGATAAGAAAACGCTCAAGTGCCAAAATCGTAGCCATTACAGGCACCAACGGCAAGACTACGGTCAAGGACATACTGTCGTATATTCTTTCTTTCGGGTACAAGGTCCTTAGAAGCAAAAAATCGTACAATAATATCATAGGTCTCAGCCTTACACTGTTCGACCTTGAAGAAGAAGACGATATAGCGGTGCTGGAGCTTGGGACTAATCATCCCGGGGAGATTGCAGCTTTGGCGAAGATAGCAAATCCCGACATTGCGCTGATAACCAATATAGGTTCCGGACACCTGGAACACTTTGGCTCGAGAGAAGGCGTTCTCACTGAAAAGGTGAGTCTTCTTGACTTTTTACCGGAAGGGGGACTGGCCTTATTGAACAGGGACGATAGTCTCCTTGCCGCTACGGGCGGACGAAGCGGGACGGGTAAGTTCTACGGGACCCATCCGGGCTGCGATTTCAGGATCAGCAGTATCATGAAAAAAGAGCGGGGATATGAGTTTTTGTTCAACGGGGAGAGATTCTTCCTTCCGTTGGAAGGCATCCATAACGTTTATAACGCATCTAGTGCCTTGGCGGTGGCCATGTGTCTGGGCATGGAGACGGGCATTATGAGGGAAGCATTACGGGGGGTAACGCTGCCTGAAATGCGTCTTGAGAGGATAAACATGAACGGCATTACCTTCATCAACGATTCATATAACGCAAACCCCGATTCTTTTGAATGTGCGCTTGAGGTCTTGAAAGAGACGATCAGCCCCCGAAGGGGTGTAATAGCCGGAGAGATGATGGAGCTGGGGGGCGCGACTGATGAATTACACAGAACAGTCGGAAGAAGCATAGCCGTAAAAGGCATTGATTTTGTTATCTCTCTGGGAGAGATGTCGAGAGGCATCTTGCGCGGAGCGCTTGAGTACGGAATGGATGAGAGAAACACCTACTTTGCTAAAGATCATGAAGATGCCGCCAGGATGCTCCAGCGTTTAGCGGGGGCAAAAGCGGCAGTTTTATTAAAAGGCTCCCGCAAGACAAAAATGGAGGAAGTGCTTAAGTGTTTTACCACTTGTTGTACCCATTAAAAGAATTCTGGTTCGCCTTCAATGTTTTCCGGTATATAACATTCCGTGCCAGCATGGCTGCGGTCACGTCGTTTCTCGTGTGTATAGTGTTCGGACCTGCCATCATAAGGTGGCTTAAGGAACTTAACATAGGCCAGTATGTACGCAAGGAACACGTGGAGAGCATATACGATCTCCACAAACATAAGGAAGGCACTCCGACTATGGGAGGGCTTCTTATTTTGATTTCTGTTCTCCTGGCGTGCCTCTTATGGTGCCGGCTGGACAATGATTATGTGATACTGGCTCTTGGCGGTATGGTGTGGCTCGGGATCATAGGCCTTATAGATGATTTTATTAAACTCAGGAATAAAAGTGCCAGAGGCGTGCAGGCTGCCACCAAACTGACCGGGCAGGTCACGCTGGCTTTAATAGTGGGGCTTTTCGTTATAAACAGCAAGGCGATAGGATCGGATTTATACCTGCCGTTTGTCAAAAATGCGGTATGCAATCTGGGAGCGCTTTATATAATCTTTGTTCTTCTGGTGATCGTGGGCACTTCCAATGCCGTCAATCTTACGGACGGGCTTGACGGACTGGCGATCGGGTGCGTGGTGTTTATCACTCTTACTTATGCCGTTATCAGTTATATCACCGGTAACGCCATCTGGAGCAAGTATCTGCAGATTTTCTATCTTCCGGGGTCAGGGGAGCTGACGATTTTCTGCGCGGCACTGACAGGAGCGGGACTCGGCTTTTTGTGGTTCAACAGCCATCCCGCAACTATTTTTATGGGGGACACGGGTTCCCTTGCTCTTGGAGGCTCCATTGCGATAGTAAGCGTCCTTATAAAGAAAGAGGTCCTGCTTCTTATTGCCGGAGGGGTTTTAGTCGCTGAGGCGCTGTCTGTTATCCTGCAGGTTTTATCTTTCAGGTTCAGGAAAAAACGAGTTTTTCTTATGTCGCCGATTCATCACCATTTTCAGATAAAGGGACTGGCGGAATCCAAGATCACGGTGCGTTTCTGGATCATAGCGGCTATTCTTGCGCTTTTGAGCATGACAACACTTAAAGTGCGCTAACGCGCGGGCGCCCAATTCTGCATTTTTATTTTCAGCGTATTTATTAAGAGAGAGAAAAAAATGCTCGATGTAAATGGTAAGAAAGTACTTGTCGTCGGTCTGGGGGTAAGCGGCTGTAAAGCTGCCCGGCTCCTGGTGCGTAAAGGCGCTAAGGTGAAAGCCACCGACAGTAGCGATACCGATGAAGTGCAGCGTAACTTAAAGTCGCTTGCCTCTTACGATATCGAGTTTGAAGTGGGCGGTCATACGCCGGGATTTTGCGCAGGAAACGATCTTGTTGTCAGCTCCCCCGGGGTGGACCCTGATTCGCTGCCGCTTGAGCTGGCAAAAAGGGAGGGCGCTTCTGTAATAGGCGAGCTTGAGCTGGGCGCGCAGTTCTGTCCCGCGAGTATCATTGCCATAACCGGTACGAACGGTAAGACGACGACGACCGAACTTATCGGCAGGATACTTTCCCGGTCGGGAAGGCATACCGTGGTCGCGGGTAATATCGGCAATCCCTTAAGCGGGGAAGTGGAGTCACTCACGGAAGAAAGTGTAGCGGTAGTTGAGGTGAGCTCCTTCCAGCTTGAGACGATAAGAGATTTCCGTGCGACTGTGGCGGTTCTTTTAAATGTCGCCGAGGATCATTACGAAAGACACGCCACTTACGATAATTATAAACTGGAGAAGTTCAAGATCTTTAATAACCAGTCCAAAACTGACTGGGCCGTTCTTCATTCAGATTTTTCCGGTGATGCTGCTGCAGGGAGGATAACGGCCAGGCGCGTTTTTTTCGGACCCGGCAGGTGCGAAGCATCGGTCGAAACGGGAGAAATATCAGTTGATCTGGGCGGGGGCAGGCAGTCTATCATCAGCGCCGGGGAAGTGCCGCTTAAAGGCAGGCATAACCTGGATAACGTAGCCTGTTCTGTCCTTGCCGCAAGAATAATGGGAGTGAGCCGTCAGTCAATCCGCGAAAGCATAATGACCTTCAGGGGTTTAAGTCACCGGTTTGAGAGCGTGGCTGATTTTGGCGGAGTTAAGTTTATTGACGATTCAAAGGCTACCAACATAGATGCGACCCGCCGGGCTCTCGAGTCCGTGGAAGGAAGAGTAGTTCTTATAGCCGGCGGCAGGGATAAAGGCGCCGATTATGTTTCGATTCTGCCGCTGGTTAAAGATAAAGTGAAAGCTCTTGTGGTTATAGGAGAGGCAAGCGAAAAGATAGAAAAAGCTTTTTCGCGTGAAGCTAAAGTTCTTATGGCAGGGGGCATGTCGGAAGCGGTCAGTAAAGCCTTCAGTGAAGCATCCGGGGGAGAGACTGTTATGCTTTCACCCATGTGTTCGAGCTTTGATATGTTCTCGAGCTATAAAGAAAGAGGCGACCGGTTCCAGGACGAGGTCAAGAGACTTTGTTCCAGTCTAAAAAAGAAGTGAAGCTCCATGGGCTAACGCCCATGGCATCCACAGTTTCAGTCTTTCCGTC
>CAZGOG010000006.1:0-64689 GCA_964527555.1 uncultured Planctomycetia bacterium
AAGGCCATTCATCCACGCCCTTACGGGCGTGGCCTTCTGGTGCATGGGTAAATAAAAAGCCCCGCATATGTGCGGGGCTTTTTGATTTTTCCAGATTAAACTAAAAATTACTTCTTTTTCGCCTCTTTCTTTTTGGGCTCACCCTTCTTCGGTTTAGCCTTTTTCGCATGCGTCTTCTTGACCGGTTTTAAAGCCTTCTTCTTGCCTGCTTTTTTCAGCAGCTCTCTTATTTCAACATCCGACATCTTCTCGAGCCTTGCTCTGTCATAACCGGCTTTTACCAGTCTCCGTTTTTGCGATAAAACTTTTTGTCTTTTCCTGGCTCCTGTTTTTTTGGGGCGTTTCCTATAGTTCTTCCGGGGTTTCATTGCTATTCTCCTCTTTTGTTAATACAAGAAACTCTCTTTCTGCTCACTCATTATACATAATACAGGCGCCTTTTCAACTCATTTTACTCACCTGAAAAGGCAAGCGCCCCCTAACGCCCCTTCCACGAAAAAAGAAACGGATGCGCCTTTACCGCGATACTCATGATGCATATATCGTCTTTAAAGTTGCCCTCCTTAAACGCGTTCAGATCCTTAAGCAGCTCCTTATTAAACGCATCCCTTTCCAGCGCATGGTTCTTCTCCAGAAACTTCTCCACTCTTGCGTTTCCGTACTCTTCGCCTTCGGCATTTACCGTCTCGATAACCCCGTCGGTAAACAGCATCACCTTATCTTCGGGGGCTATCTCGAGGCGGTTCTGGTAAACACTGTCATCGTTATCCGGAAGCCCCAAAAGGCTTGTCTGGCAAGCGAGCTTGTGAAGATGGGGCGCCCTCCTGCTATAAAGATACTGCGTCGGGTGTCCGTAGTTTGAATACACCAGGTGCATCTTCTTGAAATCCAGCATCCCGCAAAAGGCACTTAAATACATGCCGGAGCCTTCAAAGTCTTTCTTTATGAATTCATTCAGTTCCTTTAAGAGGGAACCCGGCTCTTTCCCTTCCTTTGCAAAACTTTCAAATTCCGCATGTATCCTGTTGACAAGCAGAGCCGACGGCACTCCGTGTCCCGTAACATCGCTTATGATAAAAATCAGTTTATTATCATGATCGATAAAGTTAAAGCGCACATAATCCCCCCCTATATAATATACCGGCAAGTACGTGACAGCTATATCAGCCTTATCCGTACTAAGTGATCCCGGGATAAGGGTCTTGTGGACGCGTGTGGCCCATTCCAGGTCCTTCTGCATCATTTTGTTTTTGTTTTCAACTTTTTTAAAAAGTATGAAATTATCTATGTCTCTCGCCGTCTCTCTGTTGCGTACTATCAGGCAAAGCGCGAAAGCCAGGCTGATGAAAAAGGCCCCGTCAATATATTCACGCGGGCTGAAAAGAACCTCATTCGCAACTGAGATATACTTGACAGTCAAAAAAGACCCGGTAAAAGCAAGGAGGTGCATAATCCATATCGGGACCGTCTCCCCGGGCCTCCACGGTATGGTTGTAGACACCAGAAAAAGCGTAAAGACGAAAAAAGAGGAGCTCACTATCGCCTCATCCTGAAACTCGACACTGAGCTGCATAAGAAGCACCAGAAGAAGCGCCGTAAAGAGGTACGCATTGAATTTAGCGATATAAAGCGTTTTTGCTCTATAATTCAGAAAAATAATCAGGAACCCGCTTAAGACCAAAGCGCTTCCCACGAAGATTTCCACGGGACTGAAACCATCCGGCTCCATTATGACGTCCATTAAAAGCGCACAAAAATATATGGCCATACTGAGCAGGCAAAAAAGGTATACCCTCGCCTTTATAAAAGATATCTGTTTCAGGCGAAACTCATCAATATATTCCGAAGGTATGTTCTCAATCGGCTTTAACATAATGATTTATACCGCACGGGCCCTTTCGTGTCCGTCTTTTTTGATATATAAAAATAACACATAAACACCTCTTCTTCAAGAAGTTTAAGTCAAAAGTGCGGGCCGCTGCCGCCAAATATATATTGCCGCGTATCTCTAGTTATGCTAAAGTATTGGACATGCTTGAAAAGATAAAAAAAGATATAGACAAAGAGCTGAAAAGCTTGCCGTCAATGGCCGATAGGGATTTTAATCTGAAATCCTCCAAGCTTCTTTATGCCGGCATCCAGGACTTCCTGAACCGAAACGGCAAAAGGATCCGTCCCATACTCTTCGTCCTCAGCTACCAGGGGTATACAAAAAGAAAGGATTTTTCCTATAAAAAGCTTATCCGCGCCTCTCTTTCCCTGGAGTTACTTCACGACTTTTTTCTCGTCCATGACGATGTTATTGATAAATCCGCGCTTCGCCGCGGCAAGCCCACCCTTCACCGCTTCTTTAACAGTAAACTGGGGGTGTCTTCAAAAAACGAGATCGGCTCCAATTTGAGTATTGCCGCCGGCGACATACTATTCGCACTGGCGGTAAATACGCTTCTTTCCTTCGAAGAGGAGTCCTTCCGCAAGGAGAAAACCCTTTCCTTATTCACCAAAATAGCAGCCTCTACCGGAGAAGGCGAATTTATCGATGTGGTAAACAATATAAAAAAAATAGAAAAAATCACAGAGAAAGAGGTCCTCTTCACTTATACACTCAAAACCGCAAAATATACTTTTGAAGGCCCCTTGCTTCTAGGGGCAACTTTAGCCGGGGCGAAAAAAGAGGAAATCCGCAAGCTTTCAAGATTAGGTATCACGCTCGGCCTGGCCTTTCAGATACAGGACGATCTTCTCGATGTATTCTCTTCGAGCAAGAGAATCGGGAAACCGGTCCTTTCCGATCTTAATGAATCAAAAAAGACTTTACTGGTATGGAAGACCTACAGGAACCTCTCTGCAAGCGGCAAAATAAGACTTAAGCGTCTCCTGAAAAAAAAGAAGAAGACTTATAGCGATCTTTTGTCCTTCAGGAAACTGATAATAAGTGCCGGAGGCGGGAAATACTGCCTGGCTAAGATCGCCTCTTTACTTCTAGAGGCTGATTCCATCTTATCCGAAGTGCGCATGAACCCAAAATACAAAGCTGCCCTAGAAAAGCTCAAGGAAGACCTTGCCGCAAAGACAGCTTTACTTGAAAAAACGATCCGGGAGAAATCTTAGCATATAAAAATGAAAATAAATATTGCAAAAAGTTCGGGTTTCTGTTTTGGCGTACGAAGGGCTATAGATATAAGCAAAAAATTGGCCGGGGGGGAAAGAGAAGTCTACGTCCTTGGAGACATAGTTCACAATACTTTTGTCGTCAAGGAGCTTGAAGAAAAAGGTATAAAAAAAATCAAACGGATCCGCCCTTCCAAGAACTCCATACTCATCATAAGGGCGCACGGCGCGCCTAAAATAACATTCGACAAAGCCAAAGCCTGCGGCTACAGGATAGTCGATGCGACCTGCCCCAAGGTCAAAGACATATACAAGATCGCCAGAGGCCTTGAAAAAAAAAGCACGATTATAATTATCGGTGATGCCGGTCATGACGAGGTAAAAGGCATCTCCGGGCAGCTTAAGAAAAAACCCATATTGGTGGAATCGGCCAGGCGTCTTCCGCTAAAGAGCCTTTCCCGCGTAAAAAAAGCCGCGGTCATAACACAGTCAACCCAAACCATAGACAATATAAACAGCATAATGAGCCGCCTTACGAAAATCATCCCGGAGATAACGCTTTACAACACTACATGCCGGATAACCAGGGTCAAACAGAAAGAGATAAAGTCTCTGCCCAAAGAGAACGACATCGTGCTTATCATAGGGTCGAAAACGAGCGCCAATACCAAAAGGCTTTACCAGATATCAAAAAGCATAAACAAGAAAACTTACTGGATAGAATGCGCGAAAGACCTGAAAAGAAGATGGTTTGAAAACGCCAAAAAAGCAGGTATAATGGCCGGCGCCTCTACGCCGGACCACATCACGGAAGAAGTCGTTGCAAAGCTTAAACAAATAGGTGAAAACTAGTAAAAAACATGTATTTACTCATAGACAATTACGATTCTTTTACTTACAATCTGTACCAGGCCTTTGCCGCGGAAGGTATAAGCCTCGTGGTAAAAAGAAACGATAAAGTCACCATAAAAGAAATCCGGGCACTTAAACCCGATAAAATCATAATCTCGCCCGGACCGAAAACGCCCGGTGAAGCTGGCATCTCGAATAAAGTCATTAAAAAATTCGCGCCCTTTATCCCCATACTGGGGATTTGCCTGGGGCATCAGTGCATAGCGGAGAGTTTCGGGGGAAAAGTGGAACGGCTGGATAAGATCCTGCACGGAAAGACCTCGCTCATCTACCATGACGGCAGGAAAATCTTTAAAGGGCTCACCTCCCCTTTAGAGGGGGCTAGGTACCATTCCCTGACAGTTACCGGGGTGCCGAAAGACCTGGAAGTCACAGCATGGACCAAGGGCGGCGTCGTGATGGGACTCTCTCACCGCAAATACCCGGCAACAGGCCTACAGTTCCATCCTGAATCGTTTCTTACTGAAAATGGCCGGGCCTTGATCAGAAACTTCATCGAGATATAGCATGAAAGAATATCTTCCTAAAATAGCGAGCTCCCCCATAATCGAGAAAGTGAGTATATCCCGCTCGCCGGAGGAGCTTTTCAGCCATTACGCATATCTCGGGAACACATCGCTACTCAACAGTTCCCTTGAAACCGACGCCGCCAGATATTCGTTTATCGCCCTGGAACCCTTTCTCATTTTAACCGGGAAAAACAACAAACTCAGCTTAAGGTTTGAGGGCCATGAACTCAGGATTAAATCCGATCCCCTCGACTGCCTTAGCTCTCTCATCGGCACCTACAGGACTAAAAACGCCACGCATTTTCCATTTACGGCCGGCTGCATAGGTTACCTCTCCTACGATCTTAAAAATGTCATAGAAAACCTTCCGCAAAAAGCAAAGGACGATCTTTCTCTTCCGGACATATATTTTGTTTTCTATAGAACGCTTCTTATCCTTGACAAATCGAACCCTGGCGAATTTTATATAAGCATTCTGGATGCCGGTTCTAAAACTTTCAAAAAACCGCAAGAAACAATAAAAAAAATAAAAGAAACTGTTCGCTCCTCTCGCCCGGAGCTTTCGCAACAAGCCGCAAAAAGGCGGCGTAAACCTCTTTTAGAATCAAACTTTACAAAAGGCTCTTACATAAAAGCCATAGAGAAGGTTATAGACTATATACGTGCAGGCGACATCTACCAGGCGTGTCTTTCACAGAGATTTAAAACCCGATCCCATCAGTGGCCGTATCAGCTGTATCTGAACTTAAACCGTATAAACCCCTCGCCTTTTAGCGCTTATCTCAATTTTGAGGGGGCGAAGATCATCTCTTCTTCGCCGGAACTTTTTTTGAGAATGCGCGGGGACATCATTGAAACCCGGCCCATGAAAGGCACGCGCAGGCGCGGACACGACGCCAAAGAAGACAAAAGACTCAAAGAAAACCTTTCTAAAAGCAAAAAAGATGCCGCGGAACTGGCCATGATAGTTGATGTCGAAAGGAACGATTTCGGCAAGGTCTCCCTCCCGGGTTCTATCAAAGTCACCGAACACAGGAGGATCGAGACTTACCCGACGGTACTGCAGACCATATCGGTTGTGAGGGGCGCGCTTAGGAACAACACAAGCCCCGTCGATATAATAAGGGCTGCTTTCCCGGGGGGATCGATATCGGGATGCCCTAAAATACGCGCCATGGAAATAATCGACGAGCTGGAGCCGACCCAAAGGCACGTCTACACAGGGTCAATCGGGTACATAAGTTTTCACGATACAATGGATCTAAACGTCGCGATACGCACCATGACCATGAAAGGGAAAGACGTCTATTTCCAGGCGGGCGGCGGTATCGTATCTGATTCTGATCCCCAAGCGGAATACAATGAAACCATCGTCAAAGCCCGCGCGCTGATGGAGAGCCTTCGGCTTTAACCTTCTTTATATATCGTCGTATTAGAGACGGCATACACCAGGATATATCCTATAAACATCCCCAGACAGGCTCCGCTGGCGACATCCAAAGGAAAATGCGCCCCGCAGTATATCCTTGATATGGCTACGACAGTCGCAATGGTATAGAATATATACCATCTTCCAAAGCATTTTGTCAGGACAAACGCCGCCATAAAAGCCATTGTGGTATGCCCTGAGGGAAAAGCAAAATCACCTGTTTTTAAAAGCATAGTGACATCCGTCAGTACCGCGTGGGGACGCGGTCTTGCTATAAGATGTTTTAAGACCTTGACTGTATTATAAGAGAAGGTTACACCTGCCATTAATATCACACTTGAAACCTTAACGCGGCTTCTTCTCGAAAGAAGCATGCACAGCGCAAGAACGAAAAGGAACTCGCCGCTTCCCATCTCTGTAAGTACCGGCATAAGAAAATCCAAAAGAGGGTTATGACAGGCTCGATTGAAAAAATAAAAAATACTCGTCTCAATATCCGCTAGCATAACTCATCCTTATGTTTTTTGAGCCTCTCTTTAAGTTCGTCTACCGACTCAAGCTTCTTTACCCCGGGAATATCCCAGCTTTCAAACCCATAAACTGCCTTGCCTTGAATAAGAGCAAAACTTATTTCCGAAAGCGTGCCGTATTCACCCGCCAGCGCGACTATGACATCACCGGCCGCGGCGACCAAAGCATTCCTGGAGTAACCCATACCGGTCGGGATAACGATATCAACGAACCGGTTTGCTTCCTTTTTATCCTCGCCGGGTATTATGCCAACAGTCAAGCCACCCGCTTTTTTTGCTCCCCGGCAAGCGGCTTCCATTATGCCTCCCAGGCCCCCGCAAACAACTACAGCCTGCATTTGAGCCGCCACCTGGCCTATTTGCTCCGCCAAGAGACGGGTAGGATCATCACATTTATGGCCGCCAATTACTGAGACCAAAAATTTTCTATCCGCCATAACTCCCCCTATTAACTTTGCGCTATATTCCAAGTGTCTTCAGGAATTCATCTATCCTTTTCTTATATTCATCGGAATAAATGATTATCGCCTCGTTATGCCCTCCCCGCATGGGATAGAACTCCTTGACCCCGGAGGCTTTCTCGAACAGCTTCTGGCCGTGATGAAAAGGTACTATCTCGTCCTCCCTGCTGTGAATAATAAGTTTCGGGACTCTAACACTTCCTATCTTGGAAAGTGTATCATACTTCATGGTGATAAAAAACTTAACCGGCAGAAAAGGATATACCTCTTCGGCTATATCAAGCGTTGAAGTAAAAACGCCGTCAGAGATAACGGCGCATGCGTCCCTCTTGGTCGCCAGATCCAGCGCAACCGCTCCTCCAAGAGATTTACCGTATGCTATGATCCTCTCCTTGTCGATATCCGTCCTGGCCAGAAGACAATCATACGCAGCCTGCGCGTCAAGGTACGTCCCCTTCTCTGAAGGCCAGCCGCGGCTTTTTCCATAACCGCGGTAATCAAATATAAAAACGTTAAGATCCAGACTGTGAAATATCTCTATTATTTCAAACCGATGACTGATATTGCCGGCATTTCCGTGACAAAAAAGTATGGTCGCCCTTGCCGGCTGCTTGGCGGGTATAAACCATCCATTGAGTCTTATGCCGTCTTCCGTCTCAAAATACACATCTTCATAAGCTAAAGACTCGGCAAGCGGAGTTTTCTCTATATGCCTCGTGGGGAAAAATATGCTGCTTCGCTCAAACCATTTCGCGTAAAGTACCAGTAGAAATATCGCTATAACGGCCGTAACAACGTAATACATATTCTTTTTAACCCCTAGACTGGTCATTAATATAAGAGGCTCTCAGATTAAATCAGCTTACTGGCCATCTCTTTAACTATATTCGCTATCGCCGGAGCAGAAGTAAGCCCCGGGGACTCAATGCCTATAAGATTGATAAAACCGGTAAGACCCCTCTCCTCTTCGTGTCTGATCACGAAATCTTTAAATCCCTCACCGGGCGCCTGGAGTTTCGGTCTGACTCCCGAAGTATCAGCGGAAAGATCTTCTTTCCCTAGAAACGGCAGAAATCCTTTAACATCGTCATAAAAAACATCTCTTTTCGCCGGGTCGACAGTGTAGTTGATCTCTCTGGAACGCAAATATTCCGCATCAGGCCCAAGCCTGGCCTCGCCGGCTAAGTCAGGTGTAAAATGAATCCCCAGACTTGTATCGTCCTGCCGGCATACCGGGTAGACCAACTTTTTAACAAGCTTAGCCTTACCTGCCCCTATCCGGAAATAATCCCCCTTACAGTACGACAAAGTATACTCCTCATCTTCTATGCCGACCATCTTCGCCACGGTATCAGAATCAAGACCGGCACAGTTTATCACTACCTTTGCCGTAAAAGTGCAGTCCTCGCCGCTTGCCTCTGTAATGACTACTTCATAACCGCTATTGGCCGGATGCACTTTTTTGACTTCCGACTTATAAAGAATATCCGCGCCCTTACTCTTGGCTTTCATAAGAAAATGTTTCATAAGAGCATGTGAGTCTATTATACCCGTCATCGGCAGGTATATAGCCTGGCAGGCTTCGACATTCGGTTCAAGGGCCTTAATCTCTTCCTTCTTGAGCATCTTAATATCCGCAAGCCCGTTTGTCATACCCTGTTTAAAAAGAGCCTCCAACGCCTCTATCTTAGAAGTATTCTCGGCAACAATGAGCTTCCCCGTTTTGTTATGGGGGATGTTATTAGCCTGGCAGATCCGGTAAAGAAGTTTATTACCATCTATACAGGTCTTTGCCTTTAACGAGTCCTTGGGATAATAAATGCCCGAATGGATAACTTCGCTGTTACGAGAGCTTGTTTCCTGGCCGAAAGAGTCGTGCCTTTCAAAAATAAAAACATCCCTCTTTTCTCCGGCTACGGCACTAGCCACCGCCAGCCCGATAACACCGCCGCCTATAATAGCGACATCTATTTTATACATTTCTCATCTCCATTCCAATCATCACTTAATGCGCCAGTGGCATCTTCTACAGCGGTTATCTTTATATCGGGCTCGTCGTGAAGAGTCCCGTGTATGGTGCACTTCTCGGCCGCGGCAATAATAGCTTTTTTGCGTGAGCCAAGTTCAGCATGGGGCGTTCTTAAAGATATGTCTATCTTTCCGATCCTTGTTTTCTTGTCATCAAACTTCCAGTCCAGTTCTATGGAAAGCCCTTCCGGGTCGAGTTTTGCCGTACGCATATACCCCGCGACATAAAGCCCTATACAACAACCAATAGAAGCTATAAATGCTTCCGAAGGAGTAGGCCCCTTATCCTCCCCTCCCTTCTCAAGCGGCAGATCCGTCACTATCTCATGAGTTCCCACCTTAGCTTTAAAGCTTCTATTACCCATAAAATCAACCCTTATGCTCATCTTTTGCCTCCTTAGCTAGACAGTTATTTGTTTTATTATATAATAAAGATATGAGTACTCAAAGATTCTTTTCGGTAATAATCCCTACCTTTAACAGAAAACCTTTTCTTGAGATAGCGGTAGATTCCGTTTTAGGACAAACCTTTAGCGACTTTGAGCTTATCATAATAGATGACGGCTCCGGCGACGGCACGAAGGAACTTATCGAAAGCTATAGCGACAGCCGTATAAAATACTTATATCAAAAAAATCATGGCGTCTCACACGCCAGGAACAGCGCTTTAGCCCTTGCGGAAGGAAAGTACGCAGCTTTCCTGGATTCTGACGACCGCTGGAAAAAAGAAAAACTTGAAGTCACGGCAAAGTATATAAAAAATTACCCGGGCATATATATTTTTCATACTGAAGAAATCTGGTACCGGAAGGGAAAACTCCTTCCCCAAAAGAAAAAACACCGGAAACCAACCGGACATGTCTATAAAAAGGCACTCGATCTCTGCTGCATAAGCATATCAACCGCGGCTGTCAATAGAGACCTCTTCAAAAAGCTGGGAACATTCGATGAAAACCTCCAAGCATGTGAAGATTATGATTTCTGGCTGCGGGCGGCCAGTAAATATGAAGTGAAACTCATCCCGCAGCAGCTGACGATTAAAGACGGCGGCAGGTGTGACCAGCTCTCTTCAAGCGTATGGGGTCTTGACCGCTTCAGGATAATAGCGCTTGAGAAGATGCTTTCTTCCGGCACGCTGGAAAATGGAGACTATACCGCGACAGTTAAAAAATTCGAGAAAAAATGCAGGATATTCGCATCCGGCTGCCTAAAAAGAGAAAAACTAGAACTGGCTGAGTATTATAAAAACCTGCCTCGAAAGTACAGCCTGCTGGATAAGATTTGCGGGTAGCTCCCGCCTGTTTTTTTTGAGAATTTTAGCGGTGAGAATCCTTCGTTCCAGTCTTCCTTAATTGCTATGCTTTCCCGGCACTGCCAAGCACGTTTTCATTCTTGTGCTTGTACATCTTGATAAGCTCGTCCCGGGCCGGACCAAGATACTTCCTGGGATCGAACTCTTTCGGTTTCGTCCACAGGACCTCGCGTATTTTGGCCGTCATTGCAAGCCGTCCGTCGGAATCGATGTTTATCTTACATACCGCGGATTCCGCAGCCTTGCGCAGCTGGTCTTCCGGAACTCCTACAGCGTTTTCCAGATTTCCGCCGTATTTATTAATAAGTTCGACATACTCTGGAAGAACGGAACTTGACCCATGAAGTACAATGGGAAACCCCGGAAGCCTCTTCTCCACTTCTTTCAAGATATCGAATCTTAAAGGCGGGACTTCCTCTCCGGGCTTTACCTTGAATTTGTAAGCGCCGTGAGAGGTACCGATAGATATTGCCAGACTGTCTACCCCGGTCTTGGATACAAACTCTTCCACCTCTTCCGGTTTGGTATAATGCGTCTTTTCGTGACTTACCTCATCTTCGATGCCGGCAAGAACGCCGAGTTCACCTTCTACGGTGACGTCATACTTGCGGGCGTACCCTACGACCTTTTTAGTAAGGGCGATATTATCTTCAAAAGACAAACCGGAACCATCTATCATGACGGATGAAAAACCGCTTTCTACACAGGAGACGCATAATTCGTACGTATCGCCGTGGTCCAGGTGCAAGGTCACCGGTATGTTGCTGCCGGCATCCTTAATGAAGTCTATCGCGCCTCCGGCCATATGCCTGAGAAGTATGGGGTTAGCATACTTTCGGGCGCCGGAAGACACCTGGAGCACAACAGGAGAATTTGTGTCTATACAGGCGGTTAAAATAGCCTGAAGCTGCTCCATGTTGTTGAAATTATACCCCGGGATCGCATATTTGCCGTCAATGGCTTTTGCGTACATCTCTTTGGTGTTTACAAGACCTAAATCTTTATAGCTGTACATGGTTTTTCATCCTTTCTTTTTATGCTTTTATAATAAGGGTAAATCAGGAAATATTCTATCAAGTTCCTTTTCTATTACAAGGAAAAAATTTATTCCTCTTTAACCAGAGACTTTATTGTTATTGATTGGAGCTTTTTGACAAGATCTTTCTCTATATTGTCCAGTTTTTTCTTAAGGTAACAGGTCCTCACCCTTGGGCAGGTCCTGCCTTTAAAAAGGTGTTCATTCAGCGTAAAACGCCCCTGGAATATCTCGATAATATTAACAATGTTTATCTTCCCGGGATCGACAACCAGGGAAAAACCGCCGCTTCTGCCCTTATATGACTTAAGCAGGCCCTTTTTATTCAAAACTTGAAGTATTTTCCTCAAAAAAGGTCTCGGCATATCGAGTTCTTCCGAGAGACTGGAGACAGTAAACATCCCGTCCCTGGAGGAGGCTATACAGGTCAGGGCTCTTACGGCATAATCGGTATCCCTGGTAAGCAGCTTCATTTGTATATCCTCCTTAAATCAAGATTATGTGAAAATTTTTACTGATTACGTTTTTTTAAAAATTTCACGATAAAATTCCTGCAAATGAGCGCGATAAGTAAAACAGTCGCAGCTAGCGTCAGCCAATCGGGAATTATCCTCCGGTGGGCATGCATCATAAAATGAATAGAACCAGGTTCATAAAAATAAGTAAAAATTTTGTCAAGCACTAGACCCAGCGTAATACTGCTGACAGCGATCGACCCCAGGTAAATAATAAGAGCTTTCCGCCCCATATTCTTAGCGACTACGGACATGGTTACGATATTAGTCGCGGGACCCGCAACCAGGAAAACAAAAGCAGCGCCGGGACCCAGCCCCTTTATCATCAAAGCCGCAGCTATCGGTATCGAAGCGGTCGCACAAACATACATGGGGATACCTACAAGGAGCATTATAAACATCTCCTTAAGCCCGGATCCCAGGTATGTTTCAATGAAGGTTTCCGGCAGAAAGTACGTAATCACTCCCCCCATCAGAATCCCTGCCAGTAACGCAAGACCAGTATCCTCTAATAGATCCCCAAAAGCATAACTGAAAACGCCTTTTATCCTATGGCCGGTACCGTGCACGTGTTCCTTCTCCTCATCGCAGAGCTTACATTTAGGCACTTCTCTCGCAGGAGTAGGCTCTTCTTTAATAAAAATATTTGCAGCTGCTCCTGCCAAAACGCCCGTTATAAACGAAGCTATTATTCGGTAAACCGTAAAAAGTCCCCCCAAAAGTGAATACGTGGCAAAAATAGAATCAACGCCCGTCGTGGGCGTTGAAATAAGGAACGAGAGCACCGCCCCCCTGCTTGCGCCCTCTCTGCGTAATGACATCGCCGCCGGGATAACCGAACAGGAGCAAAGAGGAAGCGGAATCCCGAACAAAGAAGCTGTCACCACCGAAAGAAGACTGCTCCTGCCAAGATGACGGCTCACCGTTCCGGTGCTGATAAAAATATGGAGAATACCGGCGAATAAAAAGCCGAACAATAGGTAAGGAGCCATTGCTTTGAGCAGAAAATACGATTCTTTGATTATACCGCTGATCATTTTTACAAAAGTTTTTTTATAATAGATTCAAAAAAGTCTTTGCCCCTGTAGCCGACTATCTTCTCTACGATCCTTCCCTTCCGGTCAATGATGAACGTGGTTGGGATGCTCCTTATACCCCCGTAACTGGCAACCACTATCTGATCTGCCATAAGTACGGGGTAATCTATCTCGTTTGTCTGGACAAAAGGTCTCACGGTAGCTGCCCCTCCCTGATCCAAGGCGACCCCTATAATCACAAGCCCTTTTCCCTTGTATCTCTGGTAGAGGTCCTTAAAGTGCGGCACTTCCATCCTGCAGGGCGGGCACCACGTCGCCCAGAAATCAAGTATGACCACTTTGCCTTTTGTCTGTGACAGCGAAAAGTCGTTACCGTTTAAATCTTTAAGCTTGAAATCAGGGGCTACGGGTCTCAAGATATCAGATTCTGAAGATTCCGTGCGCGCCTGGCATGAAACAAGACTCGCCGCAATAAAAACTATTCCGATAAATACTAAAAATTTTAAACTTTTTCTTGTTTTCACCTGGCAATCCCTCCTTTATTTCGCGAACTTGTAAAACGCATCCGGAACGAACCTAACCAGTATACTTAAACTGTCAAAAAACATAAGACAGCCCACTGCTATTAGCAGAAGTCCCGCAACGATCTCTCCCAGCCGGATAAACTTTTTATACCGCTGGAAAAAAGTCATAAACGCACCTATCGCAAAACCCGTTACAATAAAAGGTATACCGAGCCCTAAGGAATAAACCGCTAAAAGCAGCATGCCTTTTAGCATGGTCTTTTGGGTTGCCGCCAGAGAAAGAATACCTCCCAGAATAGGCCCTACACAAGGTGTCCAGCCGAATCCAAATGCAAGTCCGATAACAAAAGCCCCCAAAAAACCGGATGACGGCTTTTTTATATTAATGCGCTTCTCATAGTTAAGCCATCCTATTCTAACAGCCCCTATGAGATACAGGCCGAATATAATAACAAGTACGCCCGCTATCTTTGTAAAGACCGTTATGTAGCTGGCGAGGAACTTTCCGACTAGAGAGGCAGATGCCCCCAGACAAATGAAAATTACGGAAAACCCAAGAACGAAAAAAATAGATACTATCCCCGCTTCTTTAAACTCCTTTTTCTTGTCAGCACCATGCCGAAGCTCTTCGAGTGAGACTCCCGAAAGGAAGGAAATATATCCGGGCACAAGAGGGAGTATGCAAGGGGATAAAAAAGACAGGACCCCTGCTATAAAAGCTATCCCCACATTGATGCTATCCATGCGTAAATCGCCTCCCTTTACTTGAAAATCTCGCCTGTCTCTCCCGACCAGAACAAGAGATCCAGCTCATCCATCGGGATACCTATTTTTCTTGAGAATCTTCTCAGTTTTTCTTCAAGTGACAAATATTTTTTCTCTGATATTCCATCGGGAACCTGCCGGATGATACCGTATCTAACCATGTTCCTTAGTATGTGTACGTCAAGTATAGCCAGATCCCGACCGAATCCGATATTCCTCAAAAAATGACTCGCTTCTTTAAGCCCTATTCCCTTAACATTACACGCCAGCCAGTGACGCGTCTTGAAAACGTCTCCGGCATCTATCCGCCTTTTTAACCTTAGGCTGCCGCCTTCGGTAAAAAGTCTTCTCGCCTCCACGATATAGCCGGCTTTATTGTTTGGAAAACGGACTGCTTTCAGGCCCCTTCTTATCTGAAGCCGGTTCCCCTTAAAAAGCATCCCTCTCTTTTCCAACCCGGAAACAGCTTTATCACAGTAGACCGCCTTCGACTGGGGAGTGCATATACAGAAACAAAGCTCGCTAAAGATCTTTCTCTCAGGTCCGTTCCATACCGCCTTGAACTCTTTCAGCCGGCTTTTTATCTTGGTCTTTTTTCTGGCGTATTCTTCTATTAATTTATGCTTCACAATACGGATTCTATAAGCATCCTGGCAATTTTAATATGAGTCACTTCATCATCACGTATAGCACTCAGCTGACTTTTTACGCCTTCATCCTGGAGCTGGTCAATATAATGATCATAAAAAGCCTTTGCCCTTTCCTCGTGGACTAGTATTTCCCGGAATTCTTTAAGCAGCATTTCAGTATTCATCTCGATTTGAGGCCCCCACTTCCAGTACCATTTTATCGATTATCTCTTTATGCCTTGAGGAGTCGCGGTGAAGCGTGGACAGGAGTTTTTCGATCTTCTTTTTCTTCTCTATTTCCATACCCTCAGTCTGCTGGACCATAGCTTTTGCAAAACTTGCATACATCCCTATCATGCCCTCTTCGACATATACCAGTTCATTGAGCCCGGCCAAAAGCCTGTCTTTTTTCATCATAGGTATCTCTTATCCCCCTTCCCTGCTTTTTGAAATATACTTGAAAGCCCCGAGTGCCGCTTTCGCGCCTTCCCCGGCAGCTACTATTATCTGTTTTTCGGGGACATTCGTAACATCCCCGGCGGCAAATATCCCGGGGACGCTGGTCTCATTCGCACAATTCACCTCAATCTCCCCTTGTTTATTTTTATCCAGTAAACCAGTAAAGCCTGAATTCGGGATAAGTCCGATCTCGACAAAAATACCCTGGACAGATATCTCTTTCTCTTCTTCATCCTTTTTCACCTTTATACTTTTTACAAAGGCCTCCCCCAATATCGCGGTTATCCTGGTCTTATTAAGAACGGTAACCTTATCGCTCTTAAGAACCTTCTCCCGCATTATCGCATCACCTTTAAGTTCCGGTTCTATATTTATTATGAAAATTTTACCAGCTATCTTGATAAGCTGAAGCGCCGCATCCAGTGCGGAGTTGCCCCCACCGATAATCGCGACATCCTTACCTGAGAACAAGGGGCCGTCACAGGTGGCGCAGTAAGTCAGACCCTTATTTTTAAACTCTTCTTCACCCGGCACGTTAAGCTCTCTTGATCTTTTTCCTGAAGAGACGATGACAGTTCTTGCTTTATATTTGCCTTTCAGGGTGCTAACCGCAAAAAAATTTCCATCTTTGTCGATGCCGGTTACTTCTTCCTGCTCCTTTACCGGTATACTGTACTTTTTCATGTGCTCCTCAAACTTGGCCGTAAGTTCACTGCCGGTCACAAACTGGTATCCGGTATAATTTTCGATGTCTCCGCTCCAGGCGGCCTGGCCCCCGATGTCACCGGTTAGAACAATAAGATCCATCCCTTTGCGTGCGGCATATACACCGGCTGTAATACCCGCCGGACCGGCGCCTATTATGATAACATCGTATATTTTATCCATCACCGTATAGAATTTTACTGTTTAAAACCGTCCGTTACAGTCCCAGCGCGCTGGAGATCTTCTCTTTATCAAAACCCACGATTATCTCGCCTTCGATATCAAGGACCGGCACTCCCATCTGGCCGGATTTAGCGACCATCTCCTCGGCCCTGGCATGATTAGCGGAAACATCAATATCTTCAAAGTCTATATTATTATCTTTAAGAAACTGCTTCGTTTTTAGACAAAACGGGCAAGTCGGAGTGCTGTAAATCATGATTTTTTTACTCATCTGCGCTCCTCTTTTAAGATTCTAACACCTTTTTTAAATCAGTCAGCTTTTTTATGTGACTCTCTTCCTCTTTAATCAGTTTGTCGATTGTCTCTGCCTCACCAGCCGATACAATCTTCTTCATATTTTCATAGAAAGTAACCGATTCTTCCTCAAGTTTTATGCCGAGTGTGACTGCCTCTATATCGCTTTTGGTGCCCGCGGCTACTTCCTTGCCCTTATCCTTCCGTGTAAAGACGTATTCCCCGGCTAACGTATTCATATAGGAAAAATAGTCTTCGGGGTAAGCGCCACTCGGCTCATACCTGCAGGAAGCCTTAAATATATCCTTGAAAATATCTATGTGTTTCTCTTCTTCTTCCGAAAGATATACAAAGACTTCGGAAGCCTGTTTACTTTGGGCCATCCGGGCAAGCTTACCATAGAAGTCCTTCCCGTTCTTCTCTATCTGTATGCCCAGTTCCACAACCTCGCAGCTTGAAAAATGCTTATCGCTCATCTATCCTCCCGCGCTTTTTACCGGTTAATAATTCTCGCAGAAAAGTTCAAAATATTCCTGCGGGTGCCTGCATGACGGACATTTCTCAATGGCCTCTTCACCCTCATGAACATACCCGCAATTACGGCATTTCCACTTACGAGGCGCCTCTCTCTTGAACACCTTACCGCCTTTGATGTTTGCTGCAAGCTTGCGGTAGCGGGCTTCGTGCGCCTGCTCGACTCTGGCTATGTTCTCAAAAGAAGCAGCGATCTCATCAAATCCCTCTTTTTTTGCCACTTCGGCAGCTTCTTTGTAAAGCTTTGTCCATTCAAGATTCTCGCCCGCTGCGGCTGCTTCGAGATTGGCAAGGGTATCGGAGATAATCCCGGCCGGGTAAGCGGCCTGTATCTCAAGCTCACCCCCTTCTAAATATTTAAAGAACACTTTAGCGTGTTCCCGTTCGTTTTCTGCCGTCTCAAGAAAAAGCGCCTCGATCTGCCTGTACCCTTCTTTCCTGGCGACACCGGCAAAATAAGTGTACCTGTTCCTCGCCTGGGATTCACCTGCGAAAGAAGCCAAAAGATTTTTTTCTGTCTTTGTTCCCTTTACACTTGCCATTTTTATCATCCTCCCTTTAGCAATTCACTTCCCCGGTTTTACAGATTATTTCCTTTTCCAAAGCATATGTATCGTACAAAATTCTCTTACTTCGACTATATCCAGATTTTTAACACAAAATTCCGCTTCAGGCGCTTCTCCGGGATTAAGCTCCGCGCGCAAAACTTTATCCGCAGTTAAGACTTCGATGAACTTTATATAATGCGCATCTTCCATGGGGTGCGGAGTGCTGCCGACTTTCACCTTGACCCCTCCTTTAGTCTCCTCGACTACCGGAACGTGCTTTTCCTTCCCCTCATCCTCGGTTTTGGGATAAAGTTTAGCCATCGGCTGACCGCAGCATACAAGGTCAGGCGCCCCTTCATGCGCGATCTCTACGACATTCCCGCATATACTGCACCTGTAAAGTTCCCTTAATCTCGTCATGATATCCCTCCCTTTAATTGTTCTTTTATACCGTTAATCGTATTTTCATCCGGCACATACTGGACCTTTATGCCTTTCAGCATATCAAAACCGCATGAACCTAATACGCCCTCTATCTCACCGATACTTTGGCCTCCCCAGCCGTAAGAACCGAACGCAAGGCCCCTCCTTCCCTTCGGGGCAAGGCCTTTCATGTAAGTAAGAAAAGCCGATACCGTAGGAAGCAATCCGTTGTTGAGCGTGGGTGAACCCACGCATATATACTTACTGTTTAGGATCCGGGTCATTATGTCTGATATATGATTAGTCTTTAGACTCATAAGATGTGAGGGTATTCCTTTATCTTCAAAAATTTCATAAATTGCTTCTGCGATTTTTTCAGTCGATCCCCACATCGTATCATAGACGATTGTCGCTTTCGCGCTGGTAATATTATTCGCCCATTCTTTATAAAGACCTATTATCTCCCCCAGATACTTGCGCCAGATAATGCCGTGACTAGGCGCTATCATATCGATATCGAGGCCGGAAAGCGCTTCAAGCGCTTTATCTACCTGCGCCCCATACGGCAGGACGATATTGGCATAATATTTTGCGGCTTCCTCCCTGACTATATCCCACCCCACTTGATCGTCAAAACGCTCCGGTGAAGCTATGTGCTGGCCGAAGGCATCGTTCGGAAGGAGCAGTTTATCCTCGGGTATATACGTCGCCATGGAATCAGGCCAATGGACCATCTGGGTAAGAACGAACCGGGGGTTTCTCCTGCCGATATTTATCGCCTCGCCTGTATTAACAACCTTTAATTTCCAGTCGGCTTTATAATGTTTTTTAAGTCCCTTTTCACCGTTGGGGGATGTTATGACAGTGGCATCCGGGCATAATTTCATCAGCATGGGCAGGCTCCCCGAATGGTCCATCTCAACATGATTGGATATGACATAATTTATTTCAGAGGGGTCTATTACCGTCCGTATCCGCTGGAGCATCTCATCACAGAGATAATGTTTGACCGTATCGACAAGGAGTATTTTTTCGTCGATGATGAGGTATGCGTTATAGGTGGATCCTCGCTGGGTAAGGTATCCATGGAAGTTTCTTAAGTTCCGGTCTATACCACCGACCCAGTATATCCCCTTTTTTATCTCAACTCGCTTCATGGTAAGTCTTTCCCAAGCCTTAATCTTCTTCCGGTTCAAATTGATCTTTTCCGACCCCGCACTCGGGACATACCCATTCTTCCGGAAGATCTTCAAATGCCTCGTTATTGTTTTCCTTGGGATCATAAATATAACCACATACCGTACACCTGTATCTTTTCATCGCCTCTCCCTTCTTTTATGCTCGCTTCTTATCCTTTATGATATAACAGATCTATATGACATTCTATATTAAAATAATATATTTTTTCCATTGATATTTAAGCTTAAATAAACCCCGCATCAACGCTAGAAACCCTGATCGATGCGGGGTTGTCATGAAAACTGGTGGGTAGTTTACCGTCTTGCCCGGGACATTCTACAGCAACCCTCTTTACAATGCGCCACGGGGCGCAGCATATATCTGACTGTAATATTCATCCGTTCCTCCTTTCATGATCACCTGCTTTTTTACTGTCCTGCTTATAATGATACCATATTAGTATCATTTGTCAAGGGGATTAACATTTTTTAAATATATCTTAAATATCCCCTTTTATGTTTCTTGCGCTATATTAAGTAGTATACCTAGTAATTGTAAATATCAAAACGATAAATTAAAAACACCTGCATTTTTTAAATGCAGGCTCTCTTCCCATTGTCTTGCGACAACTTGGAGGTCTTGGGAAGTCTTAATAAACGTTAGGTACTTTTATACCCTCTTTTGGATTTTCACATCTTTCCTCTGCCTCGTAGTGTCTTCTTTCTTTAAACTCTTCTTGCTTGCCTTTATTCCATGCCTCGACGGGACGAAAAAAACCCGTAACGCGCGCAAAAACTTCTACGCCACACCTTCTTTTGTCCATAATAAAGCCTCCCCCCTTCGCTCACAAAAAACTGTCCTGACAGCTTAAAAGATACCATATGGGTATCATTTTGTCAAATAAAAAACGCCTGGCGGTAAAGCCAGGCGTTTTTCGTCTTCTCCGAAAGTTTAAATAACTCCCTGATCCAGCATCGCATCCGCGACTTTCACGAAACCGGCAATGTTCGCGCCCATGACGTAATTGCCCGGGTGCCCGTATTCCTCTGCCGCTTCAATACACTGTTTATGTATAGCACGCATGATATGATTGAGATTTCTGTCAACTTTATCGCGCTCCCATGAAAGCCTCTGCGAGTTCTGGCTCATTTCAAGACCGGAAGTCGCGACCCCGCCGGCATTCGCTGCCTTACCCGGACCGTAAAGTATTTTCTTCTCGACGAACAGGTTAACCGCTTCCGGAGTTGACGGCATGTTTGCACCTTCGCTGATGACAAAACAACCGTTATTAAGCAGCGTCTTGGCGTCTTTACCGTCAATCTCATTCTGTGTAGCACTCGGAAACGCGCAGTCACACTTGATATCCCAAGGCTTTACACCTTCCTTGTACTCGCAACCATACTTGTCTGCATATTCCTTTATACGGCCGCGTTTCACGTTCTTAAGCTCCATGACAAAAGCGAGTTTTTCATCTTTTATACCGTCCTTGTCATAGATAGTCCCGCCGGAATCGGAGAGTGACACCACCTTGCCGCCCAGCTGGTTAACTTTTTCAACCGTATACTGGGCAACATTCCCGGAACCGGAGACTACGACAGTCTTGCCCTTAAAAGTTTCACCCCGCGTCTTAAGCATCTCTTCCGCAAAGTAAGTCGCGCCATAACCGGTAGCTTCCGGACGAATGAGAGATCCGCCCCAGTTCAGGCCCTTACCCGTTAATACACCCGTAAATTCGTTACGGATACGCCTGTACTGACCGTACATGAACCCGATTTCACGGCCTCCTACACCGATATCACCGGCAGGTACGTCAGTATCTGCCCCTATGTGACGCTGCAGTTCCGTCATAAAGGACTGGCAGAAACGCATAACTTCGTTATCTGATTTACCCTTAGGATCGAAATCAGATCCGCCTTTACCGCCCCCCATCGGGAGGGTTGTCAGAGAATTTTTAAAAATCTGTTCAAATCCGAGAAATTTCAAAATGCTCTGGTTTACGGTCGGATGAAAACGCAGTCCCCCTTTATACGGGCCAAGAGCGCTATTAAACTCAAACCTGAACCCCCGGTTGACCTGAACGTTGCCTTCATCATCCACCCAAGGCACACGGAATATGATCTGTCTCTCCGGCTCAACGATACGCTCTAAGATGCGGGCGTTTTCATACTTTTTGTGTCTTTCCACTACCGGCGCAAGAGACTCCAGCACCTCTGTAACTGCCTGCAGGAATTCCGGCTCTCCCGGATTACGCTTTTTTACGGTTTCCATTACTTTTTGTACATAATTAGATTTTGTTGCCATCTTCTTCACCTCCACTGCTACTTTAGACATGACTTCCTTCTTCTTCTAGATTTTACACAATTTTTCGCCTGATTTGAACATATATTTCTTTCTATAAATAAAAAAGGCATTCCGCTTCCTTTTCAGGAAGAAGAACGCCTTTGTTCTTTCCAGATACTGCTTTTACAACCGGCAGATATTGCCGTTATCCCCGGCACATAATTATCCAACATCACGCCGGGATAGTCAAGAAAAAATTAAAACAGCTATTTGGTGAGGTAAGGCATAAGGGCTTTCTGTGTATTTGTACCCGCTATACCGTCGACTTTAAGCCCATTATCGGCCTGAAAATCCCTGATGGCCTGTCTGGACAACTGCCCCAGTTTCCCGTCTATCGGCCCCTTATAATATCCGGCGTTACTGAGGGCTAGCTGTATTTCTTGCTTGGTCATGGAGATTTGAGAACCTGTCTGGGGAGTTATTTCCTCGACTTCAACCGTTGAAGAGTATACAACAGTCTCTTCCATGCGGTTTTCGAGAGATTCTTGTTTTCTCTCGACTACAGTTACGCGCTTCTCAAGTTTATCCAGCTCCTGCTTCTCAACCGTGGCGCAACCCGTAAACACAAATGACAAACAGATAACTATAAGCAAAATCTTTTTCATGTCTCCTCCTGGCTAGCCGCCACTAAAAAACATCCTTATCGGCAATTTGTATTATATTACGTGATATTGCGCAAGAAGGCAAACGAAAAATAACCTTGAAAGCGGAGTGGTCCCCTTAATATCTTTCAGTTAAAGTCGTTTTTTAGGAAAAGTAGCAAATCATCTTCTGCGAAACCACATCCGATACGATCCTTAAATTCATATCGCCTACATCGTATATACCTATAATATCTTCGTACTTGGCATAGTCCGGCATTAATTTTGCAAAGAGGTTGTCTAATCTGCGAATACGCTTTTCGTTAAAGAGAACTTCCTTTTTATCCGGGAAAACAGCCAGGTAGAAAATGTTTGTTTCAACAAGGTCCTGGAAAAAATGTGTACCAAAAGAAAGTTCAGGCATAAGGTTACCCCACTGGAAAGCTATCTCTCCAAGCACGGAGATATTGTTTATTTCGGAAAACCTGACCGGCACCCCGAGAGAAGGAGTGGTAGTACCCCACCTGCCGGGACCCAAAAGAAAAACCGGATATTTCTCTTTACCCTCTATTTGTCTATTGATCTTTCCTATAATGCGCGCTATATCATATTTTTCGGAGATGGATAGCGCATGATACCCCGCAGGGTCGACATAAATTATTCTATTAATTATCTGTGAAATATTGCCGCCAAAAAAATATCCTTCTGACTTAATGAATATTTTATCTTCTCCGACGCCTTCGGGTATTTCAACTTTCTTGCCAAAGCCTATAGTCTGTAAAGGTCTGCATTGCAGAAGATTTATCTTATATGCCCCGTCTTTTGTAAAATTGATGGTAAACTCTATGTCTACCGGATACTGATAATTATTTTCAAGTATCTTTAGTATATCCTTCATGGTCCCGGTAAGCGTGCCTTCGGAAAAAAGTTTATCGAACGTGAGCACCCATAGTTCAGACTGTTTAGCGTCCCTTTCCTTCATTATGCGCATTGTTTCATAATCACGCACGCCCAGTCTGTCCATCTCTATGCCGATCTTTTCGTTCAACATCTCCATAAGCGCGACTGTTTTGAATCTGTTTTCTTTTATATCGATAAGATCGACTTCACGCTGAGAATATTTTTTTACGTCCTCTATTCCCGCATGGGGCCTTAATAGCGGTTTATCTAGAGCCACTGTCCTCGGATAATCCCCTTCTACTCTGTTGACAGATCTCGTCCCGAGTCCCAGGACTACCCGTAACATTCCCGCTTCCGGATCCATTTTCGGGTTCCACACATAAGTGTTATAAGAGACCCCGACCCCCCCGATATCGGGAAAAAAATAATTTTTATGATATGCACCTGAAACACGCTGGACCAAAAGCGCCATCTGTTCATCCCTCTGATCAAGCCCCCTTTGCCTCCTGTAAACGAGCGCATCCTCGCTCATTGTGCTGGCATACACCTCACGAACAGCGTTTACAAACTCCACATAGCGCTGTTCCGGCGTCCCCTGGTTAGAACAAAAGATGCTTTCGTATTTACCCGCGAAGGCATTGCCGTATCCGTCTTCAAGGAGGCTGCTTGAGCGGACGATGATGGGAGATTGACCGAAATATTCGATGATCTGCTGGAACTGCTCCATCACCTCTTCCGGAAAAGTACCGTGAAGCATCTGCTCTTTAAGGACGGCTGCCGCATCGAAATACCCTTCTTTTGTTTTCTGCTGCATGCGCAATTTCCACCAGCCGTTTTGAACTATATAAGTATAGAAAACATCAGACCCCACATAAAAGGAATCGTGTGCTTCCGAACAATCCTTCCAGTTAATCGAACGGCTATTTGAAAGGATCTTCCTTGCAAGAAGCATGCCGACAGCTTTCCCGCCGATAAGCCCTGTGCCTATTACTCTCGATTCGATAGCCAGGAGGTCCTCTAAAGTAAAGTTCTCCTTAGCCAGGGAAAGGATCTTCTTGTCGCGAGACATCATTATGCTCGAGAACCGGTCTACCAGTTTCTGTCTTTCTCCCTTCTTCGTCGATGTTTTTATCAAGTCTTCCGCCTCAAGGAAGAGTCTATCCCAGTAATCCAAATGCCTTCTGGTCGTCTCTGCCCCGGCCTTGTTTATGTGAGAAAGGATCCTCGCCGCATTCACACTGTCCGTGACGGGAACGAATTTGTCACCGTTTTTTAAGTGCGGTAAAAACATCGTCGGGGAATACCGGTTCCAGACTTTTAAGGGATGTATATAATATTCCCCGTCGCAGTTGTAGATATCTATAAGTAGCTGCGTCGTCTCCCTTATACGCGCTATTGTTTTAAATGAATGACTGTTCCTGAAAAGCGCAAAATAAGCTATGGTCTTAAGCTCATAAAGAAATGGGCAGGTCACCATGAAAAAGTTGCCTATCATAAGATCCGTAGACCATGCCAATAATAGCGCCGACAGACAGTCAAATACGTAATATGCTCCTTCCCCTTCATCGGATATTATCTTGTTAACTTCCGTAGTAAAGGATTCGAACCCGCTATGCGCATCCAGATTATATGTTTTAACTTTCTCCAGTCCTTCCAGAAGAGGGACATGAGAAGCGAACCTCATGTAAATCACTTTTTTGTTGTCCGCTAACGCTTTTCTGACATACGGAGTCACAAAATTCCTATAATCGTTGATGTCGTCTATCTGCCAGACAACATTATCACCTGCCCTTAAGCCCGTGATTATCTCATCCAGCCCCTTTAATCCAGTGCTTACCATGACAGCTGTCTCCTTCGATTATGATTTACATCTGAGGCAGATTGCTCCGGCCCATCAGGAACTTATCGATATAATGCGCCGCTCGCCTGCCTTCTGAAACCGCCCAGACGATAAGCGATTGCCCTCTACGCGCGTCCCCTGCGGCGAATACTTTTTTGACTGAAGTCATAAAATCCGCATCCGTTTTAACGTTGAGGCGCTCATCATATTCAACGCCCAGTTCTTTGAGTAAACCTTTACTCTCCGGGCGGATAAACCCTACAGCAATTATAACAAGATCCGCTTCTATCTCAAATTCGCTTCCCGCCGCTTCCATCATGACGGGGCAGGTACTTTTGTCTTTTTTTGTAAACTCAACTCTTGCGCATCTAAGTTTGCTGACTCTGCCGCTTTCTCCCAAGAACTTCTTTGTCAGGACCGCCCAGTGCCTTTCGCCGCCCTCTTCATGGCTTGAAGTGGTTTTTAGTACGAGCGGATAAAGCGGCCACGGGTAATCTTCGCTCCGGCACTCATCCGGCTTAGGCATGATTTCTATCTGGACGACACAAGAGGCTCCCTGCCTATTTGCCGTGCCGACACAGTCTGCACCCGTATCCCCTCCGCCTATCACAACGACTTTCTTCCCCCTGGCATCGATAAGGGACTGCTGAGGGATATTCTCGCCCGCTACAAGCCTGTTAGACTGTACAAGATAGTCCATCGCAAAATGAATACCCGCAAGATCCCGGCCTTCTATTTCAAGATCACGCGGGAGGCGGCAGCCGCCTGCCAGGCACACCGCGTCCTGAGCGCTCAAAAGTTCACTCGCCGGCAATGTCGCTCCCACATCCACACCGGTCATAAATCTAATGCCTTCCTCTTTCATAAGTTTAAGACGTCTATCTATGATCCATTTTTCCAGTTTAAAGTCCGGTATCCCATAACGGAGTATGCCACCCGCTTTATCATCTTTCTCGTACACCATGACTTCATGGCCGGCGCGGTTAAGCTGCATGGCACAGGCCAGCCCCGCGGGCCCTGATCCGATCACGGCGACCTTTTTACCCGTCCGCACTTCTGGCACTCTGGGCACGATAAGACCTTCTTTAAACGCACGCTCGATTATGATCAGTTCGTTTTCACGTATAGTCACGGGATCGTCGTTTATACCAAGAACACACGCGTATTCGCACGTTGCGGGACAGACACGGCCTGTTATCTCCGGCAGATTATTCGTCGCTTCGAGAAGTTCAAACGCACGCCGCCAATCGCCGGCTGCCGCCAGGTCATTCCATTCGGGGATATAGTTCCCGACCGGGCAGGCCCAGTGACAGAAAGGCGTACCGCAGTCCATGCAGCGGGAGGCCTGCTCCTGTGATTTTTCGTCCGTGCGCATAAGACTGACTTCTTTATAATCTTTCACGCGTTCACAGACAGCTCTATACGGAGAAACTTCCCGTCTTGCTTTTAAAAATCCTTTCGGATCACCCATCAGACACCTCCAAAAGACCTAAACGCGCCTCTACCTGCTTGCCCGCCAAGACTTGTTTATACTCAATCGGCATAACCTTGACGAACTTTTCAAGTTCATTTGTGAAATCATCAAGCAGTTTCCCGGCAAGGGAACTGGCGGTATATCTGAAATGGTTATGCACAAGATTATAGATGCTGATCTTGTCTTCTTCATCGCATTTTTCCAGATG
Source organism: uncultured Planctomycetia bacterium (assembly GCA_964527555.1). Taxonomy (GTDB): domain Bacteria; phylum Omnitrophota; class Gorgyraeia; order Tantalellales; family Tantalellaceae; genus CAZGOG01. Next base: position 26,467 of record CAZGOG010000006.1, read on the forward strand.
GACCATTTTCATGTTGCACCGGTCCTTAAAGCTATTATCTTCATCGTAAACATACGCTATCCCGCCTGACATGCCGGCAGCAAAATTCTTACCGGTCCTTCCCAGTATGACTACCTTTCCTCCCGTCATATATTCACACCCGTGATCACCCACGCCTTCGGCCACCGCAAAAAGTCCGGAATTTCTTATGCAGAACCTCTCCCCGGCTACACCCCTTATATAAGCTTCACCGGAAGTTGCGCCGTAAAAAGTCGTGTTGCCGATAATCACGTTCTCCTCGGGCTTGTAATCACTTTTTTTATCGGGATAAATAATAACTTTTCCGCCTGAGATGCTTTTGCCTACGTAATCATTCGCCATCCCTTCAAGTTCAAAAGTCACGCCTTTTGCAAGGAAGGCTCCAAAACTCTGTCCGGCGGTACCGGTAAACTTGCAGTGAATCGTATTTTCAAGCAAGCCCTTCTCGCCGTGCTTTCTGCAAACCTCACCGCTCAACATCGCACCGCATGTCCTGTTATTGTTTCTTATGGGAAACTCAAGTTTTACGGGTTCAGCTTTTTCCAGGGCGTTTTTTGCTTTGCGGATGATGTCCCGATCGAGCACCTCATCGATCCCGTGGTTCTGCTCAACCAAACACCTCGTGCCGACTTTTCCAGAAACCTCGGGTTTATACAGTATCCGCGAAAGGTCTATTCCTTTGGCTTTTTCAGGGAATATACCTTTATTGGCTTCCAAAAGATCAGTCCTTCCCACCATCTCGTCAATGCTTCTCAGGCCCAGACTGGCCATAATCTCGCGCAACTCTTCCGAAATAAAACGCATGTAACTTACGATATATTCCGGACGCCCCTGAAACCTCTTCACGAGCATCTCATCCTGCGTAGCGACTCCCACCGAGCAATTATTGAGGTGACAGTGCCGGAGCATAACGCAGCCCAGCACCACTAAAACGGAAGTGCAGAACCCAAACTCTTCCGCGCCTAAAATGGCCGCTATCGCAACGTCCCTGCCGGTCCGCATCTGACCGTCGGTCTGAAGGCGGACCCTGCTCCTGAGCCGGTTAAGGACCAAAGTCTGGTGCGTCTCGGAAAGCCCAAGTTCCCAGGGAAGACCCGCGTACATTATGGAGCTTCTCGGGGAAGCCCCGGTCCCGCCGTCTCCGCCGGATATAAGTATCATATCCGCGTGCCCTTTGGCCACCCCTGCCGCTACCGTACCGACACCTATCTCGGAAACGAGTTTTACACTTACCCGGGCACGGGGATTTGCATTTTTGAGATCAAAAATAAGCTGCGCAAGGTCCTCGATAGAATAAATGTCATGATGCGGCGGCGGTGAAATAAGTGTGACTCCCGGCGACGTATAACGTGTCCGGGCTATAATAGCGCTTACTTTGTAGCCGGGCAACTGCCCCCCTTCACCCGGTTTTGCTCCCTGAGCGATCTTTATCTGCAACTCATCAGCGTTTACCAGATAATTGATAGTCACGCCGAACCTGCCTGAAGCGACCTGTTTTACGGCGCTACGCGTCGAATCGCCGTTCGGCAGGGAAACAAAACGCGAAGGGTCTTCCCCGCCTTCACCGGTGTTTGATTTCCCGCCGAGACGGTTCATAGCTATGGCTATGGCTTCATGCGCACCCTTGCTTATCGAACCGAAACTCATGGCACCGGTCACGAAACGAGTGACTATTTTTTCAACCGGTTCCACTTCGCTTACAGGGATGGGTGCGGTTTTTTTAAATTTAAAAAGGCTTCGTATAGTGGTCGGACTGGCGGACTGATCGTTAATAAGCTCTGCAAACCTCTTATATATCGAGTAGTCTTCTTTCCTGGCAGAATCCTGGAGAGCGGCAATGCTCTCAGGCTGCCACAGGTGAAATTCCCCGTCTCTTTTCCACTGGTAAACTCCTCCGGAGACGAGCTTTGCAGCGCCTGTTTCCCTTTCGGGAAAGGCCTCTCTGTGCCTAGCAAGCGTCTCCTCCGCTATGCTTTCCAGCGTGAGGCCGCCCACCCTGGATACGGTGCCGCCAAAATGATTGCTGGCAACATCATCCGCAAGTCCCAACGCTTCGAAGATCTGCGCGCCGCGGTAACTGCGAAGCGTCGATATCCCCATTTTTGAAAGTATCTTCAAGATCCCCTTGTTTATGGCTTTTCTGTAATTTTCAAGCGCCTTCCCCATATCCTTGGGCCCCTCCCCCTCTTTAATAAGGTGTTCTATGGCCTCGTAAGCCAGATAGGGATTAACACAAGCGGCTCCGTATCCCAGAAGCAGAGCAAAATGCTGCACCTCTCGGGGTTCGGCGCTTTCAACGATAAGCCCCACTTCGGAACGTATAGTCTTCCTGACAAGATGCTGGTGTACCGCGCTCACAGCTAAAAGCGCAGGTAGCGCTGCATTATTTTTGTCTACACCGCGATCACTTAATATAACAAACGAATAACCCTGCTCTATCGCATATTCGGTCTCAAAACATATTCTTTCCAGAGCATGAATAAAATTTTCTATTTTTGACGCGTCAAAAATAGTTAAAACCGTCTTCGTCTTAAAACTGTTCACCCTGATATTACGTATCTTCTCAAGCTCTTCGTCGGTGATGACGGGCTTTTTTATCCCAAGCTTGTGGCAGTGTTCGGGAGTCTCTTCGAGAACATTTTTCTCCGGCCCCACAAAACTTTCCAGGCTCATCACCAGCTCTTCCCGTATGGGGTCTATCGGCGGGTTTGTCACCTGCGCAAAAAGCTGCTTGAAATAGTTGTACAGCATCTGGGGCCGTTTTGAAAGAAACGCATGGGGCGTATCGTTGCCCATGGAACCAACAGGTTCTTTTCCTTCAAGAGCCATCGGTTTTATGATCATCTTCATGTCTTCCCGGGAATAACCGAACGCTTTCAGCCGCGCAAAAATATCGGCCTCTTTCGGGGAACTCTTGAGCGCCTGAGGGACCTCGTCAAGATCCACCATATTATCCCTGATCCACTGGTGGTAAGGATGACGGGATGCAATCATCTTTTTTATTCCATCGTCCCCGATTATGCGTCCAAGTTCGGTGTCGATAAAGAACATCTTACCGGGCTCAAGCCTGCCCGAGACTTTGATGTCAGCGGGATCTATGTCAAGCACCCCGACCTCGGATGCCATCACCACAAAGCCTTTCTTTGTTATGATGTAACGGGCGGGGCGAAGACCGTTCCTGTCCAGTACCGCTCCCACTTGCGAGCCGTCAGTAAACGCTATTGCCGCGGGACCGTCCCACGGTTCCATAAAACAGGCATGGTATTTGTAAAAATCACGGAGACTTTTGTCGATCTTTTTATCCTGTTCCCAGGCGTTCGGTATGAGCATCATCATGGCATGCGGCAGCAGTCTACCGGAAAGAACCAGTAGTTCGAAGACATTATCAATCGTAGCGGAATCGCTTCCCCCCTCGACTATCACGGGTTTGATCTTGGCTATATCGCTGCCAAAAGACGGGCTTGCCAGGAGCCGTTCCCTGGCACTCATCCAGTTAATATTGCCCCTTAATGTGTTTATTTCCCCGTTATGAGCAAGAAAGCGGAACGGCTGCGCCAGGTCCCACGTAGGAAACGTATTCGTACTGTACCGGGAATGCACCAAGGCGATCGCGCTTTCCATACGTTTATCCTCAAGATCCGGATAATACCCTTTTAACTGTCCCGGCATCAATAACCCTTTATAGCTTATCGTTCTTGAAGAAAGGTTTGTTATGTAAAAAAAACTTTTCTGGCTGATCCCGGATGCGCGGATCTCTTTTTCTATCCTCTTGCGGATAACATACAGCTTCCGTTCGAAGGCCAAGTTCTCCAGAGCCTGGGCGCCTTTTGCTATAAACACCTGTTTTATGACGGGCTGCGTCTCTTTTGCGCCTTCGCCGATAATCGAATCATTTACAGGCACGTCACGCCATCCAAGCTGTTTCTGCGCTTCTTCCCCTATTACTCTTGAGAAGACTTTCTCGCAAAAATCGCGCTCTTCTCTATCAGTTGGCAGAAATACAAGTCCCGTCCCATAGCCGCCAAAAGGGGGGAGTTCAATCCCGATACTGCCGCACACTCCGGCATAAAAGTCATGTGGGATCTGGATAAGGATACCCGCTCCATCGCCGGTTTTGGGATCGGCACCTACCGCACCTCTGTGGCTCATCCTTTCAAGAACTTCGGCTGCCTTGCTGATAACATCATGAGACTTCCTGCCGCTGATGTTACAGACAAACCCCACCCCGCAGCTGTCATGCTCGAAGCGCCCGTCATAAAGTCCTTGTTTTTGCGGTAAACGGTCTTTTTTCATCTTTATCCCTCTATATTCTGAACTTTTTTACGTCGATATTCAACCTTTTTATCTTCATGCGCAGGGTATTACGGTTTATCCCCAATATTTTTGAGGCAATGGACTGGTTACCGAAGGATCTTTTAAGCGTTTTTTCGATCAGCGCCTTCTCGGTATCATTGATGACCCTTGAGTATACATTTCCCTTCTCCGTTACCAGCATCAGGTCCTCTATCATTTTATCCGTCTTTTCCTTAATCATTGCCCTGTCTCCTTATCAAATTTTGACTGAATTCTATGCACATCTTTGTAAAAAAAAGCCCCCTTCAAAGCTTTCTCTGCTTCGAAGAGGGCATCTTCGCCTCTTTCCCCTACAATGGGATTTCTATAAAATAAAAACCCCCAGGAACTCTTAATCCATGGGGGCTTCATCGCCTTACAACAACTTTGTTGATTGTATGATACCACCGCTTTAAGAGTTTGTCAAGCTGTAAATGCCTCTTTACAGGCCTTTTAAGGCGTCTCAGCACTTAGCTCCTAAAAGCGCAATATCCGTTTATCCTATTGCTTCGTTTCCCTCTTCGCCTGTCCGTATCCTTATGCAGCGCGGAAGGTCAAGGACAAATATTTTCCCATCCCCTATACGGCCTGTCCTGGCACCTTTCATTATCGCATCTATAGTAGGCTTCACGAAGTTTTCGTTTACTGCAATATCCAAACGTACTTTTTTAAGAAGATTTACCTCGTGAACGACGCCCCTGTAGGTTTCCGTGTAACCTTTTTGCTGTCCGCATCCAAGGGCGTTTGTCACTGTCATCTTATATACTTCCGCATCAAAAAGCTCTCTTTTGACATCCGGCAGTTTATGAGGTTGTATCATCGCAATTATGAGTTTCATTTTCCCCTCCTTATGTTATTGTGCCGTAAAGATCTGGAACCCCGCATACGCTTCCATGCCGTGTTCGGTGATATCCAGCCCTTTAAGCTCCTCTTCCCTGGAGACCCTTAAACCGATCGTTATGTCGATCAGTTTAAAAATTATCGTCATAGTCACCAGAACAAAAGCTATCACGCTTCCCACTCCTAGAATTTGAACGCCAAGTTGGGCGAATCCTCCGCCGTGTAAGAGTCCTTCTCTGGCAAGTCCAAGAGCTTTGTGCCCGAAAATCCCTACTGCCAAAGTCCCCCAAATACCGTTCATCATATGTACCGGCACCGCACCCACGGGATCGTCAACATGGACTTTATCAAGAAAAAGCGTGCCCATAACAACGATTATCCCACCGATAAAACCGATTATAAGAGCTTCGTACGGCAGTACATAAGCACACGGTGCCGTTATCGCTACAAGCCCCGCAAGGGCACCGTTCATCGTCATCGATAGATCCGGTTTACCGCACTTCTTCCACGCAAAGAACATGGCGGTAAGCCCGCCTGCCGCCGCCGCCAGATTGGTATTTATTGCTACTTTTGCCATAAGGCTTCCGTCTCCCACGCTTAAAGTCGAGCCCGGGTTAAAACCAAACCATGCGAACCAAAGGATCAAAGCTCCCAGCGAAGCAAGTGCCATTGAGTGGCCTTCGATGGCATTCGCCGAACCGTCCTTATTATACTTCCCGATCCTGGGCCCGAGCATCATGGTCCCCACCAGGGCAGCAGTCCCACCTACGGCATGGACGACCGTCGATCCGGCAAAATCCCCAAATCCCAGGCTGCTAAGCCATCCTTCGCCCCATATCCAGTGACCGACAAAAGGATAAACAGTCGCGGATATCAGAAACGAGTAAATAAGGTAGCACTGGAATTTCATCCTTTCGGCAATACCGCCTGCTACTATAGTGGCAGCCGCACCGCAGAAAACCGCGTGAAAAAGCCATGCCGCCTCAAGCGGTATACCCCCTTCATGCGTCGCGTTAAGCAGGAAAAATCCGTTAAAGCCCATGAACCCGTTACCCTTGCCGAACATGAAAGCATATCCGAAGATAAAAAACCCCAGGGACGCCATACAAAAGTCCAGAAAGTTATTCATAAGCACGTTACAGGTGTTCTTGGTCCTGATAAGCCCCGCCTCGAGCATCCCGAACCCCGCCTGCATGATGAAGACAAAAAACGCCGCGATCATGACCCATAAGGTGTCGATCCCTACGGTACTGGCATAAATCTCGCCTCCTTCCGCAAAAACGGGTGCGGTAAAGCACAAACCCGCTAAAAGGGCTACCACCCCCATAACCTTTAACAGTTTCACTTTTCTCTTGAACATACTAGCCTCCTTTCCTGTTTAGTTAACACAATCAATAATCAAAACTTACTTTTATCCCGCCGTAAAACTCGTTCCGAGATGCATCGTTATATGTACTGCGGTCAAGAATAAGCGAGTAACTCACGCTCGGTGTAACAGTGAAATAATGAAAAAACGGGATATTTACTTCACCGGAGAATACCATATCGCCCCATCCTGTCTTATCAGTCCACTGCTCGTCGATAATACCGGTTGTCATGGCTAAAGCGGCAGATATCCCGCTTTCTCCGAAGTCAAAGGTATGGCCTATCCCGAACAGGAAATATGAGCCGTCGCCTCCTCCATCGCTATTACCTTTACCGCTACCCACATCCCAGTACCATGTAAAAAAGGGCTGCAAGAACATGTCATAGGAAACACTTATATATATCTCATGAGTGTCGAAAAACTTACTATCCCAGTCTAAGTTCGGAAAAGTATAACAGGTATACCCCGCTGAGATGTTTAACGGATCCAGAAAATCCGGTGAATCAACATCGAAAGTTTCCGACATCTCACCTATATTAAACGTATAATCAATCGTGTAATCTATTTCCGTGAATTCCCGGTATCTAGCGGCATCTCTGGACTTTTCATCGTTTAGGCTGTAGTTTGCCCAAAAATCAAAAGTAAAACCCCATTTAGATACCGACGCATCAAACTGCATTACGGGTTCGTCCCCGAGATTCCATCCCCTCCAGATGTATTTTGTCATGAGCGCTGTACTAAAAGAGACGTCTGGAAGCCACTCGGGCTTTTCGCCCAGCCATTCATCATTAAAACCATCGGCATGGGCTCTCATGCCGCAAAAAAACAATATCGGCGTTACTGCCAAAAATGTAATCATTGTTTTTCTAAACATCTCAATCCCTCCTTTTTCAAGCGCTTAAGATAAATCCTCATGGATTAACATCCGTGGTGTTCCTTCGTTCTAAGTGCAAAATATCTTTCCCCGCAGATTCATGGTGAGCGAACGAAGTGAGTCGAACCACAAAAAACGCCCTTTTTGAAGCTACCCATTGCTTCAAAATAGGGCGTCTTAGCCTTAATATGCCATCTATGGAATTTAAACAAAAAACCTCGGGAGTTATTACCCCCGAGGCTGCTTTGCCGTTTGTAACTTCTTTGTTAGAGAAGCACGGTTAAATGTGCTATTTCCTTATCTCAAAAGAAAGTATTATCGCTTCTGCGATCTCTTTCATGGAGACCCGTTTATTCATGCTGGTCTTCCTGATCAGGCTAAAGGCCTCTTCTTCAGCGAGTCCTTGTTCCTTCATCAGAATCCCTTTTGCCTTTTCAATCTTCTTTCTGCTCTCAAGTTCTTCTTGTATGACTTTAGTCTTGACCATAAGTTCTGTATTCTCTATAGCCACCGCTGCCTGATTAGCCACCGCACTTAAGAGATCTATATCGCTTTTGGTGAACTCATACGATTCCACGGTATAAACATTTAACACGCCTATGGGCCTGTCCTTCACCATCATGGGAACGCTCAGCATTGAGACAAGTTTCTCTTTTTTAGCAAGTTCCTTTTCTTTATACTTATCGTCTTTGGCGACATCCAGTATCACTATCGGTTTCTTCTCCTTGGCTACGCGTCCGACGATACCTTCCCCGACTTTTATTGCCCTTTCTTTGAGATACTCCTGACTCATGGTCTGCGTAGCCCTTATGGTAAGCTCCTGTTTTTCCTCGTCAAGGAGCCATAAAGCGCATATCTTCGCGCCCATGACATTCGCAGTAAGATTCACTATAAGCCTCAGGATATCTTCCAGATAAAGATCAGACGTTATAGCCTTACTGATCCTTGTCAGAGTCGAAAGATATTCTTTTTCGGACATTTTTTCCATGACTATATTTACCCCTTATTTTTTCATATCATGAACAGCATCTCCGCATAGGAAGGTAGCGGCCATATCTCATCCGGTACTAACCCTTCCAAGGCATCTACGGCCTGGCGGAGCTCGTTCATCGCAGATATTATCTTGCCGCTAGAGCCGTTTTCCAGACACTTTTCAAGTTTTTTTATGTTTTCAAGCATCTTCTCTGTCTCTTCAGATACTTCTTTCAGAAGCTTCTTTGTAGCGGTTACTTTACCGCCGCATCCTGCGACATCTTCTACTGCCCTGGCCAAATTCGCCTGGTATTCAAGCGCTGCCGGAACAATCATCGTTTTTGCCATCGTCAAAGCAACCGATGCCTCTATGGCAGTCGTCCGTTCATACTGTTCTTTATAAATCTCATAGCGCGACATAAGCTCTGTTTTGGAGAGAACCTTGTGCCTCTCAAATAAAGAGACTACCTTTTCGTCTTTCATCACTTTAAGCGCTTCCGGGGTCGTTTTGAGATTAAGTAGACCCCGCTTTTCAGCCTCTTTGTGCCACTCTTTGGTATAGTTATCGCCGTTAAAAAGTATGCGTTTATGTTTTTTAACTATATCCTGCAATATCGACTGGAGAGCCTTGTTGAAATCCTTCTTAGTCTTGCCTGATTTCTCCAGTTTAGTGCATATCTCGTCAAGCGCGTCAGCGATAATAGTATTCAAAACTATGTTAGCCCCGGCACAGCTCTGGTTGGACCCGACGGCACGGAACTCAAATTTATTCCCCGTAAAAGCGAAAGGCGACGTCCTGTTGCGGTCGGTCACATCACGCGGCAGAGTCGGCAGGGAAGTGACGCCTACTTGTATCGCATCTATTTTCTTAGAAGTTTTCGCACCGCCCTTCTCGATCTGTTCTATGACATCCGTAAGCTGCTCTCCCAGAAAGATGGAAAGGATCGCAGGCGGCGCTTCGTTAGCGCCGAGCCTGTGGTCGTTTCCTGCGCTGGCTACGCTTGCTCTAAGTATGCCCGCATGAGTATCAATAGCCTTCATGAGCGCGCATATCATTGTGAGAAATTTAGCGTTCTCATGGGGGTTTTCACCCGGAGAAAGCCAGTTCTTGTCGTCAGGCCCGACAATCGACCAGTTGTTATGTTTACCGGAACCGTTAACGCCTGCAAAAGGTTTTTCATGAAGAAGACATACTAAGTCGTACTTTTCCGCGGCTTTTTTTAAAAGCTCCATCGTGATCATGTTATGATCGACGGAAAGGTTCTGCTCTTCAAAGACCGGCGCGATCTCAAACTGTGCGGGACAGACTTCATTGTGCCGCGTCTTCGCCGGGATCCCCATCTTCCACATCTCGCGATCCAGCTCTTCCATGAAAGACATGACCCTGGTCTTTATGGCGCCGAAATAATGGTCTTCCATCTGCTGGTGTTTTGCCGGAGCTCTGCCGAAAAGCGTCCTTCCGGTCTGAATAAGATCCAGTCGCGCTTCGTAATATCTCCTGTCTATAAGAAAATATTCCTGTTCGGGACCCAAAGTTGCGTAAGCGCGTTTATTTTTAACGTCAATACCGAACAATTTAGCCAAACGGCATACCTGTTTAGATAAAGCCGCCGCGCTCCTTAAAAGAGGCGTTTTCTTATCAAGCGCCTCACCGTGATAAGAGTAGAACGCCGTGGGTATACACAAGGTGGCTACATTCTCTCCCTCTTTTATGAAAGCCGGGGAAGTCGGGTCCCAGGCGGTATATCCGCGTGCCTCAAAAGTCGCCCTAAGCCCCCCCGAAGGAAAGCTGGATGCATCCGGTTCGCCCTTTATAAGCTCTTCTCCCGAAAACTTCATTATGACTCCGCCTTCCTGGTCAGGAGAGATGAAAGAGTCGTGTTTCTCCGCTGTTGCCCCCGTTAAAGGCTGGAACCAGTGAGTAAAATGTGTGGCGCCTTTCGACACCGCCCAGGTCTTCATAGCGTCGGCCACTTCATCGGCAATATTCGGGTCCAACGAACGGCCCTGCCTTATGGTTGAGACAAGCGACTTGTACGCAGTCTCCGAAAGGTAATTGCGCATATTCTTCAGGCTGAATACGTTTTCACCGTAAAAATCGGGCACCATCGGTACATCCCTTTTCCTAGAGTTTTCTTTCATTATTGCCCCCCTTTTCTTAAACATTATTTTATCACCTATTTCTCTAAAAGCAACACAACAAAGTCAATCTCCTCTTTCCCCCATCAAAACCCGCCGACATGACAGGCTGTAAAATAAAAAACGCCCTTGTCGGCCGCTTCCCCTCTGGCCTAAAAGGACGTCTTTATCCTCAGGTGTTTCAAACTTTGAATTTCGCCTAGCGCACTTCTTTTATGCGCCTAAAATAAAAAAGGCGTTCTCTCTGAACGCCTCATTGCTTGCCTTACACTGCCTCGTGCAACTATTATTTTACACAATATCCATTTTTTGTCAATACTTTTTATCTTACTTTTTTTATTTTACACGCGATATCTTTCGAAAATTGCGGGATCTCTACGCGAAGTTCGCCCCCCTTTGACATGATCCCCTCTGTTGAAACAACCTCGCCTTTAAAGGTATCCCACCACTCGACTATATGCCTTCCCTCTTCTGCAACTTTTACCTGAAAGTAAGCGTTTTTAACCGGCTCCGGTTCTATTTCATAAAAGGTGTCTTTCCAGTTAAAGCCTTTGTTCTGCACCCAAAAAAGCATCTGGTCCCCTACTACCAGACCGATACATCTGGCATTTGCCTGGTTATCATAAACATAATCTGTAAGCGTTATTGTTTTTATACCCAGCCAGTCTTTCCCGGTATTATAAAGCGTAATCGTGTGTTTACCCTTCGGGACTTCTATCGCAAAATCCTTGTCATAAACACATTGGTAAACTTCCCACTTTCTTAGATAGAGACTCCTTGCCCATGGCCCGTCCCCGGGGCCTGCAAAGAACCTTTTTGCCGCTACTTGCTCGCCATCCAAAAATACATGAAGATGCGCACCCTGGCTCACTGTTCCTATCCGTATAATGAACTTGCCATCGTTCGGATAATCCACATGGAAAATATGATTTATCCTTTTGTCTTTTTCTTTCTCTCCGTGAAGGAACCTGTTTGGCTGCCCCACACCGTCAAGTTCACCGTTATCTAGAACAGTAAAAGTGTTATTGTACAGCTTGGCCCACTTATCTTCCGTTTTGATCACAGCGTTCCTGTAAGATAGTTTCGCTCCTTCCTCCATATTCAGCATCATGGGGCCGATTTCGGCATATTCCACCTTTTTTGAATCCCAGTCCACCCCATGAAGAAACTTTGCCAAAGCGTTATAATGATAATAAAGATCTCTCGGCCGGATATAAGTGTCCCACCACCAGCTCATCGCCGTACCGAAAGATTTCGATAAGCCGGAAGACCAGAGGCTGTTATGAAGTGCGGTGCCATACCCCTTAGGGTCATAGTATTTATCATCTCTTTGTGCGTCTATCCCGCATTCCGCAATAATAAAAGGTTTATTATACCTGGAAGCGGGTTCTTTGCTTTTTTGTTCTATTAAAGGGACCATGGAATTCTCCGTGGCGTTACCGTATAGATGAACCGTTACCATACTAACGTCGTTTAAGTCCCACACTTCCGATTCATCAGGCACCTCCCCAAACGGATACCCGAAACTTGTAGTAATAAACTGACCGTGCGGATTGATGGACCGTATAAATGAAGCCATCTCTTCCACCCATTCCGCCGGCGCGTTGTATTCGTTCCACAGTTCAAACGCGATAATGCTGGGGGAATAACTCCACCGGGAAATAATATATCTTAACCTGTTTTTGTACAAGCGTTTGGCTTCTTTATTGGTAAAAAACTCTTCCGGCCTTCTGCAGGGACCGCCGTTAACTTTGTTATAGGGGTTTAAGTGCCACTTGTTTTCACCCCAGTACCCTTCTTCTTCCATGAGATTGCCGTATGTGTCTATGCATAGAAGGAAATACACGCCCCGCTCTTCCATAAGTTTGACGAGTCTGTCTATTTTCGCGGATGACGTTTGGCTGTATTCTCCGAGAGCGCCCCACTCTATGGGAAAGGACCAGCTGGAAAGCCATACTCTGGTCAAATTCCCGCCGCACCTCTTAAGGCTGGTTAAATATCTGTCAAAAATCGATATGTGATCTTCCTGTACCCATGCAATATTATGTCCTATACCGAAAAAAGGCCTCCCCGAGCTGGAGACGAGGTAATGAGGGTTATTTTTGCTCCTGCGCAAGAAACCATCCCCTCCCCCTTTCAGTGAATCAAAAGAGTAAATTTGCGTAGTCGATTTCAGCGCCTTTGATTCCAGCTTGAGACTATACTGGTACCTGCCTTCCTCTTCGGGGGTATACCGCACCTCCCATGAAGACTTGTTCAGCCAGTTCTGGTTCTCAAGACAAAAACCGGACAAAGTAACCGTCTTGCCGGAGGGGGCGGTTATAACCATCTCCAGTTGGACCCCTAAAGAATCATTGGGGTTTTCTTTGAAATACGGAAGAGTAGCGGAAAGCTTAAAAAGCTCATACTGTTTCACCTCTTTAGGCGCGGAAGTGATAGTAATACTTTCAGCAAAACCCGGCGTGTGGCCAATAAAAGTATACATAAGTATTATAAAGAATATTTTCTTGCAGAAATTATACATGTGCTAGATTTTATCATATTAGTAGAGGAGCCAAAAGCATAAAGAATGGGAATTTTTCAGTCTGGATAAGCCGTATTTCAAGCTCTGAAAGGCACATTGTCCCGCATGCCAAGAGTATACATACAAATCTAGCAAATGCGCGGCAGCTGATCCGTCTCAAGCATAGGCAGTATCCGGTTTGCCCCGGCTGTTGTCTTTAAATAAACCTCTTTTTTGTGCCGGCTCGTCACTTCCCCTATGATCCTTGCTTCCGGGCCAAGCGCTTTTTTGACCTTCCCTGCATCCTTTTCACCGGCAAAACAGATAAATTTTCCTTCGTTTGCCACATATAAGGGGTCAAAACCCAGAACATCACACAGGCTTTTTACGTTTTTTTTGATCGGGATATCTTTTTCGTTTATCTCTATACCGAAATCGGATGCCCCTGCTATCTCATTAAGCGCTGTTGCCAGGCCTCCTCTAGTCGGATCACGCATAACGCTGATATTTTTTGAGGCTTTAAGGGCTTTTTCTGCCGCAAAGTTCAGGTTAGCGCAATCACTTTTTATTCCTGACTCAAACCCGAGATTCTCTCTTGCGTTAAGAATAGCCATCCCATGCTCGGCTATCCCCCCATTAATCAGTATAACATCCCCGGCTTTTGCTTTTGCGCCGATTCTGAATCCTTTACGCTCTATAACGCCTATACCGCTGGTATTGATAAAAATCTTGTCGCAGGCTCCTCTTTCAACTACTTTCAGGTCACCTGTGACAACTTTAACGCCTGCCTTCCGGGAAGATTCTCTTACAGAAGAAGCGATCCTGTCTAAAACGGAGAACTCAAGTCCTTCTTCGATAATAAGCGCAAGTGAAATAAATAGCGGTTTTGCCCCTTTCATGGATATATCGTTCACCGTACCGCATATGGAAAGTTTGCCGATATCACCTCCCGGGAAAAAGAGCGGTTTTACCACGAAGGAATCAGTGCTGAACGCCAGATGCCCCGTACCCGTATAAAGCTCCGCGGCATCCGTCATCTCATTAAGAGCTTTATTCGAAAATTTAATACGTAAAAGCTCAATAATTTCGTGCATAAGCCTTCCGCCGTTACCGTGTGCGAGTGTTATTTTTTTCTCTTTCATTCGCCTCCGTAGCGTTTAATTAACCGCCGTATTTATAATATGCAGCGCAAGTGCCTTCTGAAGAGACCATACACGGGCCGACAGGGGTTTGCGGAGTACATTTCTTCCCGAAAAGAACGCAGTTCTTCGGTGATTTTATACCCTGGAGAACCGCCCCGCAAACGCATCCCTTCGGCACGGCCGGCTTAGGCACTTTTACCTTGAACTCTTTCTCGGCGTCAAACCTCTCGTATTCTTTTTTCAGTTTTAAGCCGCTTTTTGCAATCTCCCCGATCCCGCGCCAGTGGCTGCTTCTGGCCTCAAACGCTTTTTCCAGCACTTTTTTAGCTTTTACATTTCCGCCTTTAGCGACTGCTCTTTTATATTCGATCTCCACTTTGCTTGAATGAGCCCGTACCTGATCAACAAGGCGTTTTATGCCGTTTATTATATCGCTGTCATCAAACCCAGTTATGACGCAGGGTTTGCCGTAACGCTTTGCCACGCATTCATAGGGAACGCTTCCGGTTATAACGCTGACGTGCCCCGGGCAAATAAAGCCGTCCACCTTGATTCGCTTAGAAGAAGCAAGCGCCTCAAGCGCCGGAAAAAGAACTTTGAAATTCGAAAGGATAAAAAAGTTCCGCACCTTGCGCTTTTCTGCTTCCAGAACTGTCGAAGCAACCGTAGGAGAGGTCGTTTCAAACCCCACTCCCATGAAAACTACTTTTTTCAAGGGATTATCTTCGGCTATTTTTAAGGCATCAGTGCACGAGTATACTATACGCACGTCGGCTCCGTCTCTTTTAGCCCCTTCCAGACTTCCGCCGGTGCCTGGGACCCTCATCATATCACCAAATGTGGCCATAATGACATCTTTCGTACCGGCTATTTTTACGGCCCTGTCTATATCGCTTTGCGGGGTAACGCATACCGGGCAACCCGGGCCGGAGATTAGTTCTATCTCTCGAGGCAAGAGTTTTTTTATCCCGGATCTGGCGATTGCCATCGTATGCGTCCCGCACACTTCCATAAGTCTTATTTTTTTCTTTTTCATACTATTTCCCGCCGGTATCTTCCCTTATTGTGCGTTTCAGTTCGTCAAGCGCCTTGAGCGTCTCTTGAGCTTCTTTTTTAGCGACTTTTCCTATAGCAAAACCGGCATGTACGAGGACATAGTCACCCTTTTTAACGCCGCTAAGAATCCCAAGCGATATTTCTTTTTTCGCGCCGCCAAAGTCTACCACGGCGACATCTTTCTTTATATTTTTTACCTCAGCAGGAACCGCTAAACACATAATATCCTTAGTTTAAATCCGCATTTAACGCCATGTAATACTGTCCAAGCGCTACATTGAGGTCATTTACAGGCACCTTATTATTTGTAAAGACTTTAAAGCGCAGTGCAACCAGCTCCTTGATGCATCTTTCCCTTAAGAATCCGTTCTGGAAGACTCCGCCGCTTAAAACTGTATTTTTAATACCGCTCTCTTTAGAGATTTTCTTAACAGTTTCAATGATTATCTTTATCATAGAATTATGAAATTTAGTGGCGATAGTTTCTTTGCTTTTTTCTTTTTTCTTGTCCTCTAGCAGAGCGAGAAATATCTTTTTAGGATCTACAACTATTAGTCCCTTTTCATCTGCTAGATCAAAAGGGTAACTGCCCTTAACTTTCTTGCTGCATAAAGACTCAAGTTTTATGGGGCCTTCCGCTTCGTACGAGGCGTATTCGCATATTCCGAGAAGTGCCGCAGCAGCATCAAAAAGTCTTCCGGCACTTGACGATAAAGGCGAATTTAACCCCTTCTCCAGCATCTTTAAAACTAGAAACTTTTCTTCCTTAGGCGCCTCTTTTATTGCAGAAAGCCCGCTTTTTCCCAGTATGCTCAAGACCATGCGCCATGGCTCCAGAACCGCTTTATCACCGCCGGGAAGCATCTGATACTTTAGATGCGCTACTCTTTTAAAATGTTTACCCCTAACCGTAAAAAACTCTCCGCCCCATATATTCCCGTCCGTCCCGTATCCGGTCCCGTCAAAGGAAACACCGATAACCGGCTCTTTCAGCCCGCGTTCATATATCACGCTTGCTATATGCGCGTGATGATGCTGGAAAGCCAGAAGAGTACTCTTCGGAAGTTTTAAAGATATTTCTTTCGCCAGAGACGATGAAAAATAACCCGGATGCATGTCGCAGGCTATTAACTTCGGCATGACTTTTTTAAGGGCTTTTTGCACTTCTTTCCTGACTAACGCATAATTTTCTGCATTGCTTAAATCCTGTATATCCGGTCCGAACAAGAGACTTCTTCCCCCGGAGAGAAGAAACCTGTTTTTCGTGTCAGATCCGAGGGCAAGAACTGTTTTTTTCATATTGTTTTCTCTTACTCCACATCAAACGAAAGAACCTGGACGATCGTACCCGGAAACATCGTTATCTCAAGCGAAGCATCCTCCAGCATGGTGCCCTTCGCTAAAACTTTAAAGGTTTCCCGGAATGAATCTTCCCTGACGCAGGTAAGGTTCCCCACCTTGAGTTTAACTTTCGTCACCGTGCTTGCCCCTTCTTCTCTGGCATGTTTTTCTATTCCTTCGATTACCGGCTTTATTAAATGCGTTTCATGCATTATACGCCTCCTCTATGAGTTGAGTCATCTCATCAAGCGTCTTTTTCACGTTAGGCGAGACTTCTTCGCCAAAATCGACATTCTCCGGCTGAACGGCCAGCATATAAATATCGGCGGCCAGCTCCTTCTCAAGGTATTCAATAAACATGACCGGTGAAAGGTCATGCGTGGTAAACCCGGATCTGACTATGTCTTTCTTCTTCAAAATATCGTATTCGCCGCTAGCCATGCCCAGCTGTGCCGCATCAGCAATAAGAACCGTTCGTGGAGCCCTCTTGACGATCTTACCCAGATAGTTTTCTGGAGCCGTCCCGGCATCGATGCACACAGCGCCGATCCTATCCTTTATCCTTTCGATTAAAAGAGGTCCGAAAGCATCGTCGCCCCTTAGGACGTTACCCACCCCTACTATCAAGCACTCCTTTTTAAACACAGCCTGAAGAGTACGGTATATTTTTTGTTTTTTGTTTTTCATCACGTGGAAGCGGTTAAAATCACCCGCATTAGTTGCTTTTTAGCCTTCTTCGTTCTCTTTCGTAGTAAGAGTGGTTTCTCTCCTACAGCGCGCGCAAAGGATCTTCACCCTGTCGGAACGGCCGTAATCCTTCATCGCGGAGATAATATTATTATCTACAATACCAAGACTTTTAAGGCGGGCTAGGTATAAGGTGGGACTTGAATAGGTCAACTCCCCTATTTTCTCAGAGATCCATTTCAGGTGATCCTTGCAGGCGATCACATCGCCGCACACCTCACAGAGCTGAAGCTCCTTCTCAATCGTCTCCTGAGCTTCACCCCTGTCAAAGAAGGCAAGATCCCAGTCATTGGAGAGTTTAATACCTTCATTATCAGCGATACAGGCGGCTTCACACTGGCCGCAGAATATGCAGGTATCTGTATAATGGATGAGCGTCCTTTTCGGCTTTTCAGAATCAGTCTCATCCTTGTAATCAAGTGCCTCCACGGGACAGACCTGCACGCATGCAAGGCATCCCACGCACTTTTCGTCATTATATTTGGGTTGTCCCCGAAAGTTCTTATGCGCGACGTGCGCTACTTTAGGGAATTTAGACGTATACGGCCCTTTTATAAGCGCTTTTATCGCTTCTATAAGCTCCCTTATTTTGGGTTTCGGTATCCTCATCCTATATCTCACCCTCTTTATCTTCAGCATACCTGTCAATAACGCTTTTTTCCCAGAGCTTGACTCCCGCTCTATGCGCGCCTCTTGCCACTGCGTGCGCTGCTACCGGTGCCGTCAAAAGTATGAACACTATGCAAAGAAGAGATTTAAGACCGGCTGCCGTGAACCCCACTACCAGGAACGTCCCGAAGAGGATACTGCAAGTACCCAGCGTAACGCTTTTTGTCGCAGCCTGGAGACGGTTATATACGTCCGGCAGCCTCACCAGCCCCAGACAGCCGAAAAGGTCAAACGCAAGACCAACAGCAATAAAGACTAACCCGATAATATTACTCATCGAAACCTTTTCCTTCTAAATATTTTGAAAGTGCAAGCGTCCCTATAAAACTTTGAAGCGCCCAGGCTATACCAATGTCTATATACCATGACCTGCCGGTCGAAATCGTCAAAACGGAACAAAAACCGATTATCATGATACCGAAAATATCTATCGCAACGATCCTATCGGCGCCTGTAGGCCCCCTGAATATGCGGTAAAGGCAAAGCGCACAGGCAAGAACCAGTATATACATGGCCCTGCCTAAAAACCCGACAAAGGGAAGATCAGGATAAAAAAGAAACGGAAACGGCCTTATTAGGATAAGGGTGATTATGGTAATGAGTGAAAGAGCCCCTAAGATCCATCTTAATATCTTCATGTTTTTCAATTATCCCTTATTCAAAGATTTTAGCTAAAATATCCTCAAACCTCTCCACAATCACTTTTGTTGCGGAAGAGACGTCTTTCTCCGTTACATTGATCCAGTGTATATAGAGAACGCCGCCCTCCCTGTCGATATCAACGCTCATGGTCCCCGGTGTAAGGGTTATGGAATTAGCCAGAAAGGTGAGCGCCGTATCCGACTTAAGTTTAGTCTTAACCTTGACGATTCCCGGGTTTATCGGAAGCTTTGGATGCGTTACGCGATACGCAACATCGATATTCGCTTTCAGACACTCCCATAAAAACCTCGGCACATAATAAGCTATAAAATACCAGTAACGGTGCGGGTGTTTAAGTATCTGGGGTCTGGTTATAAAAAGATCGCCCGTCGCAGCGGCGACAAAAGCTACTATAAAAACCCCGACTAAAAGATGCTGCCAGTCCGGTGGCCACGTCAGCATGCACCATATAACAAAACCACAAACAAATAAGACTAATTTCTGTTTCATTTATCCGATCCCTTTGAAAACAATAGCGGCATATTTAGTTCCCTCTAAAAGGGCGTCTGCCGCCTGTGAAAGAAAATCCGTCTTTACCGCGCCCACCAGGAGAAGCCCTCCCAGAACACATATAAGCGCTAAGGCGCTCATGGCGAGTTTCATGAAGACGGGCACCTCTTTCACCTGGTCCCATTTCTTTTTTAAGCGGTCGAAAAAGGCATATTTCATGACTTTCATGAAAGATGCAAGAGTCAATACGCTCGCTATGACCGCCCATAAAGCGTAGCCGTAGCGCCCTGCCTGGACTGCCGCGATGATTATAATAAGCTTGCTCCAGAAGCCGTTAAAAGGCGGCACCCCCGCAATAGACATCGAAGCGATAAGACTCGTCGCTCCGGTAACGGGCATTTTCTCCGCCAGGCCGCCCATTTCCTTGAGATCACGCGTTCCCGTTGAATATTCGACAGCGCCGGAATTCAAGAAAAGCAGCGACTTAAACACGGAATGGTTAAAAAGATGAAATAACCCTCCCAGAATACCCAGCGGCGTAGCCAGGCCTATACCGAGCACTACATAACCTATCTGACTTATCGAATGATACGCAAGAAGCCTTTTAAAATCCCACTGCCCTATAGCCAGGAAAACCCCTATTACCATAGATAGCGTCCCGAGAACTAAAAGTATGGAGGAGATCTCGGCGCTCATACCGATGACATTGTACAAGATCCTGCAAAGCGCATATATACCGAGAGATTTTATGAGCACTCCCGAAAGCATCGCCGAAATAGGCGCCGGTGCGGAAGGATGGGCATCCGGGAGCCATGCATGGAACGGGACAAGCGCCGCTTTAAGCCCGAACCCCATGACGAAGAGTACCGTTACCATCACCGTTATGTCGCCGCCGCCTTTTGCCGCAAGTACCTGCGCCATATCCGCCATATTAAGAGTGGAAGTATAACTGTACAGGAAAACAATACCCAGAAGAACGAAAAGCGAAGCCACGGTACTCATGATAGCGTACTTAAAAGCGGCTTCGAGCTCATGCTTCTCCGTCCCGAAAGCGACCAGCGCGTAACTTGCTACAGACGCTATCTCAAGAAAAACAAACAGGTTGAACATGTCGCCCGTTATAATGACCCCGTTCATCCCGGCAAGCATCAGGAGAAACAATGAGTAAAACTTCCACTTGGAGGTATACTTTTCCATATAATTTATCGAAAAAACAGCTATTATAAAAGCGACCAGGTTCACCGTGACCAGCATGAACGATGTCAGCCCGTCCAGCACCATGGCGATACCAATGGGAGGTTTCCAGGCACCGACGCTATATACCAAAGTACCGTTCTGGTTTACGACCCAGACCGATACAAGCGAAAGCGCCATGAGAGCTAAAGTAAACACCCCTCCCGTCAGGTCGGGCGCCCACTTCACCTTTTTGCCTATAAGCGGCAGGAGGAACGCCCCGGCCAGAGGCAGTGCGACAAAAAGCGGTATTATATTAGATGCCGGCATCATCCCTTTAACTCCCTGATCTTTGTGATATCAAAAGTACCGTATTTTTCATAGATCCTCATCGCGATACCCACAAGTAACGCGGTAGTCGCAAGTCCTATGACAATAGAGGTAAGCACGAGCGCCTGCGGCAGCGGGTCCACCATGTTCTTTATTTCTTCGCCGCTTGAGAAGATAGGCGCGCGTCCATTCACTCTATAGCCCGCGAGTATGAAAAAGAGGTTAACCGCGTATTCCAGTATGATCACACCGATTATCATCTTTATGACGTTGCGTTTTCTCACTATACAGTAAATACCGATAACGAAAAGTACCAGACACAGAAAATAAATGCTCATTTTTTCTTCCCTACATCAAGTTTTAATAGTATCAGTGCCACAAATATCGCGAAAATCCCGGCTCCCACTTTGAAACTTATGGCAATATTGCAAAGCGGGATAATACCCGCGCTGAAAAGCCTGAAAGGCTCACCTTTCGGTATAAAATTCAAAAAGAAATATCCTCCCGTAAAACCTAAAAGCGCTATAGAGAGAAATAGTATCGCGCCGGTACTTTCCCAGATGGAGGCTCGTGCCTCGGAAAGCTTCTTAAAGGCGACTTCTTTACCATATGCCAGTATTAGGTGTATAAAAGACAGCGCAATGATAACACCGCCGGCAAAACCGCCTCCCGGTGAAAGATGCCCGTGAGTGACGATATAAACCCCGTAAAGAAAGATGATCCCTACCGTTAGACGCGTGATCGTCTTGACTATAAGCGACATGCCTTTTTCATGTTCCCTACTCATCGCTTGCTTTTACCTCTTCTCCTGCTTTTTTTCTGCCAATGCGTCTTACAATCGCCAGAACCCCTATAACAGCGGTAAACAGAATCGTCGCCTCACCCAGCGTATCGTAAGCCCTGAAGTCCAATATGACGGAAGAGACAAGGTTGACAGCTCCCGTTTTTGGAAGACCTTCCGCCAGATATGTCTTAGCTACCCGCATCGCCGGATATCCGAACTCGGGCAGATCCTTAAGGCATTTCATGGCTACCGCCATAAACAAAACTATGAAACATGCTGTAATAAGAGTGTTTAAAAACCACCTGCCGGTCGTTGAAAACGGAAGATCCTTCTTAAGCGTCGCTCTTATAAGGATTATGAGCGCCAGTATCTCTACCACAAGCTGCGTAATAGCCACGTCCGGCGCTTTGAGTATCAAGAACACTATGGAAAGCGCCAAACCGACCGCACCTACCGCTATAACAGCCGAAAGCAGGTCTTTTAGCTCGATCGCGACGATCGCGCCTATAATCATCAAAACAAGTAAAACGTAAAGCTCTACCATACTCTTCCTACTTCAAAAGAATATAAAAAAGGACACCCATCCCCAATAAACACCAGGCCAGATACGTAAGAAGCACGCCGTTATGGATATATCGCAGCACTTTATTGAATCCAAGCGTAATTTTAACACCGACCTCATATATATCAAATACTTTTCTCCCGGCAAGCCGGTAGATAAACTGCAAAACGCCTATGTCTCTGATGGTGTCGTAAAACTCGGTCCCGGAAGGTCGCATCTCCGGATGCTTTTCCAGAATCTCCCCGCCTACAAAAGGTTCAGCGGTCCTCGTCTTAAAAGCAGTGCCTGCCAGATAGATCAAAAATCCTATTATAACGCCTACGATTATAAGAGCGGTAGCCAGTCCCGAACTCCATATACCGGTAAAGTTCGCTGCGCCCCCCAGGCTCGGGAATATGAACATCTTAAGCGGCACCTGGTAAGCAAAAATACCGAAAATAACACACAGTGCCGCTAATATCACCGAGGGGACCCACATGGTAGAACCTGCTTCGCCTTTAAGCTTTTTCCTGCCGGAGGCGGGCCTTCCCAGAAAAACGGCATGCACTAGTTTCATGAAACTTGCCAGTGTAAGGGCGCTGCCGAACATCGCCGCGACGATCCATACTACCCAGAACTTATCCCCTGCTTTAGCCGAGTCTATTATCCCCTGGTAAATCATCCATTTGGAAGCAAATCCGTTAAAAGGCGGTACGCCTGAAATGGAAAAAGCGGCTATTAAAAACGCTACAAAAGTTATGGGCATAACCCTCGCAAAACCCCCGAGTTTTCCCAGGTCAACGGTACCCGCTTTCTTCTCGACCGATCCGCCCGAGAAAAACAGGCAGGATTTATAAATCGCATTATTGAGCATGTGAAACACACCGCCGGCAATACCGATGGGGTTACCCGTACCTATACCCAGAACCATGTACCCGACCTGGCTTACGGCGTGATACCCCAAGAGCCTTTTCATGTCGTGCTGGATAAGCGCCATCATTACCGCGGCAACTATCGTGACGCTTCCCATTACCATCAAAAAGGTGTTCATGCCCTTATCCATCTGGAAGACATCAAGAGAGATTCTCGCAAGAAAATATATGCCTAACAGTTTATCCAAAGAAGCCGGCAGAAACGCAGTCACAGAAGTCGGGGCGTCTTCCGCGACATCAGGTACCCATGTATGGAAAGGCATGGCGCCTGCTTTTGCGAACGCGCCCGAAGCCAGACATAGATACGCCAGGACTGCAGCTTTAGTATTAAGAGCAATACTCATCTTGTCTATCTCGAAAGTCCCCGTAAGATGCCAGATGATACCAAGCCCCAGGAGCATAAAAGCATCCGTACCGCCGATTATGATAAAAGTTTTTTTAGCCGTGTAGGCGGCACTATCTTTCCGGCTAAAACCGATCAAAAGATAAAGTAAAAGCGCCAAAAATCCCCAGAAAACTATAAAAAGCACCAGATTGTTGGAAAAGACCGCTCCTAAAGAAGCTAAAAACGTAAGGATGATATAGCTGTAGTAGCGCAGTAAACCTTTCCTTCCGCGCATAAAACCGATGGAGTAGAGAATCGTCAGAGCGGAGAACACGCTGACGAATATCGCTACAAAAATCGACAAATTATCTAATCTAAAGAGTCCATCCGTCACTTAGCTGCTCTCCTTTGATACCCTTGCGATGTTCGTGCAATGACGGGCTATGTTACCCGTGAAATCCAACATATCAAAATACATGTTCGACGCTCGCGCCTGGCATATACCTTTAGTAAGGCGTTCAAGATGCGCACTTCTTGCCTTTTCAACCAGTTTCTTGATCACGTCTCCATTGGCCAGGATCTCGTCTAAAAGTCCCGGATTCCCGGTATTTAGAAATTTCACTAAGAGGTCCACTGACTTTTTCATCGTATTAAACACTTCTTTATATTGGGATGAACCTTCTTCGCTGAACTGGAGCCTGTCTGAAATTTTGATCTCAATACGCTCAACCAGAGAACGAAACTCATCCCCCATACGTTCCAGGTTCTGGGCGATCTGCCCCCAAACGACAAGTTTTTTCTTGGCGGCCTCATCGAGTTTTTTGGAAAGCGCCACGATATCGGCAATGATCTCCTCTTCGATAGCGTCCAGTTCTCGTTCTTTGCCGAGAACACCGTCAAGTATATGTATATCGTTTTTATCAAGACCGCTGTATGTGATATCTACCATCTCTTTAACGATCGCGGCCATCTCCCGGGCTGATTTTTTTATTTTGTCGTTCATCTTTTCCCCCGTCTGATCCTTTCGGTCTTCTCCTGTGAAAGCCTGATAAGCTCTTCACCGTTATAAAGCTTCTTTCCTTTAATATCCCGCACGGCCATCCTTTCCGTGCAACAATAACACGGGTCTATAGCTGCCAGGATAATCGTAGTATCGGCAATAGTCTCGCCTATCACAGTAGACTTATAAGTCGGCAGATTCATAAAGGTCGGGGCCCTTACCTTGTGCCTCTCAGGGCTGTTAGTACCGTCGCTCCTCACATAATGAAACGTCTCGCCCCTGGGGGCCTCGATGTGGCCTATACCTTCTCCCGGGGGGATGCTTTTGATATTGGCGTCTATTTCCCCCGATGGAAGGTTTTTAAGGCAGTACTTCATTATCTTATGGGACTCGAACATCTCAAGCACTCTTACAACAACCTTATCAAAAACATCCCCGGTTTCGGTGACTATCATATCCCAGTCTAATCTGTCATAAGCTCCATAGGGAGAATCTTTTCGAACGTCCCTGGCGACTCCGGAAGCACGTGAAGTGGGACCCAAAGCAGAATAGTCTATGGCTTCTTCCTTTGTAAGAATACCTACGCCTTTCGTCCGCGCGTGCAGTACCGGGTCATCCATAACGGCTTTCCTTAGCATCTCAAGCGTAGGGACGATAGAATCTATTTTCTTTATAGACGCCTCAATATCCTCAGGGGCAAAATCCCTCCTTACCCCGCCCGGTTTAAACATCGCATAGTTATTTCTGTTGCCGGAAAGTATCTCCATGACGTCCAGGATCTCTTCCCGGAGTTTCCAGGCCCACATGTAAACGGTATTATAACCCAAGAAATGCCCCGCAAGACCAAGCCATAAAAGATGAGAGTGCAGCCTTTCCCCTTCAGCGATCACGGTCCTTATGAACTTGGCTCTTTCGGGCACTTCCATCGGGATGATATCCTCAACCGCCCTCGTATAAGCATAGGGATGGCTTGTCGAGCATATGCCGCAGATCCTTTCAATAACAAAAGTGGACTGATCAAACGTCTTCATCTCGGACAGTTTCTCTATACCCCTATGGTTATACCCGACCTGGACGTCGACATCTACTACTTTCTCACCTTCTACCGTAAGGGTGAAAAACTCGGGTTCCTCCTGCAGCGGGTGATACGGTCCTATTGGTACAATTGTTTTCGCCATTTTTTTATTTTGGTTTTTTGTTTTTTTCGATGCCACGATCCCTGACAGCTTGCGGATCCCATTCTTCATAATCTGCCCTGAGCGGGTAAACCCCTTCGGGCCAGTCCTCCGGAAGGAGAAGCCTCCTGAGATCGGGGTGCCCCTTAAAATTAACGCCTAAAAGTTCATGTATCTCTCTTTCTATCCAGTCCGCGGCCTTGAAATGCGGCGCTAAAGAATCTATCTCAAGCTTGTCTTTTGCCAGCTTCACCCGTAGTGAAATCAATAGATTTATGTCCTCGACAGTGAAATGATACAGGATCTCTATATAGTCCCGTGCGTCCCTTCCCGTAGCTATGTTAAAACGCGCTTTCTGGTCCTTGAAAATATAAGTGGCCACCTTGACCAAGGATTTCGGCTTGATCTCGATGTACACTCTTTTCCGGGTCTTATCGAAAATATCGATAATATCTGCCTTGAACTTCTTCGTGAGATCTTTTAATATTTCTTCTCGATTCATCTATTTAGTTTCCCGGCTTTTTGCCTTGACCTTTTCTATTAGTTTCACCACACCCGCTATTATAGCTTCCGGTTTCGGCGGGCAACCCGGAATGTAAGCATCAACGGGGATTATTTTATCAAGCGGCACGGGACAGTTGTAGCTGTGTATGAACATGCCGCGCGACAGTGAACACTCACCTATGGCGACTACGAGACACGGTTTCGGGGCCTGCTCATAAAGCCTCTTAAGTCTTTTCGCCGATTTCCTGTTACAGGACCCCGTAATAAGAAGAACGTCGGCGTGTTTAATGCTCGGGGCCAGAAGCATCCCGAACCTCTCTATGTCAAACCTGGGCGTAAGACAATCGAGCACTTCGATATCGCAGTTATTACAGCTTCCCGTGGAAAGGTGGAACACCCACGGAGATTTTAGCAACGCTTTTAGTTTCATGCTCATGTTTATCTTCCTATTAGTGCCAATACCACCGCGACTATCGCAATCACCGTCATCGGTCCCCAGAAAAACTTAACGGCCTGATCTATCCTTACCCTGGGATTCGTGTTTCTTATGACCGTTATAAGCGCCACAAGTCCTATATATTTGAGGATGCCGTATAGAAAGTGCACTCCATCAAGTCTTAACCCGCCCATGTAAAGTATCATCAAAAAGAAAGGCAGCGTGAAAAGAAGCATGTTCTTCATGAGGCGGAAAACTGCCAAAGGCGCGCCGGAATATTCTATTAAAACTCCTCCTCCAAGCTCGGTCTCGGCTTCGGGTATATCAAACGGCACAAAAGCAAGTTTTGCCTGCACGCTCATGATCGCAACGACGAGCGCCAAAGTGCCGGATAAACTTCCCGCCACCACACCGTTTTCTGCCTGAGAAGTAAGTATGTCCCCCAGTCTGATCGCATAATCGGATTTAATAACGGGAACCAGTACCGCAAGTACAAATGGCAGCTCATAAGCAAGTATCATCTTCATCTCACGGGAAGCGCCTATACTCGCCAGCGGGTTTGCCGAGGCAAAACCACCTATTATGATACTTATCGAGGGGATGGTAAGCAGGTATATCGCAACGATTATATCCCCCATAAAACCTTTACCCACCCATATATCATTGACCCACAAGAGGGCTGAGACCACCATTACGCTCGATATGCCCAGAACAGGCGCCAGTAAAAACGTCTGTTTTGAGGCCCCCGCGGGGACTAAAGTCTCTTTACCCAACAGCTTGATTATATCGATAAGCGGCTGAAGAAGAGGCGGCCCCACGCGATACTGCACGCGTGCAGTGACTTTCCTGTCAATCCAGCTTGCCAGAAGCCCTATTACGGCTGTCAGTAAAAATCCAAAAAATAGCAGATAAAACACGTTTCTCATGCTTTTTCCCTGTCCCAATGCGTGGAATGAACTATTATGTTGTCACCCACGAAAAAGGTGTTTTCATCGAGCGCGATATCCCCGCTTTTTAAGCTTAACGCCCCGTAAGGGCACGTCTTTATACATAACGGTTCATCTTTTTTGTCTCTTCTATCCAGGCAGAAATCACAGTTATGGACCAGATACGGTACTAGTTCAGGATAAATGGTCCCGTAAGGGCATGCATGAGAACATGACCCGCAGCTTATGCATCTCATGTTATGCCGCATAAGAAAATTATCCTTGTCTTCCTGCTGCTCGAGCGCCTCTACCGGACAGGAAGCGACGCAATGCGGATCTTCGCATCTCCTGCATACAAGAGCGTAAGTGGCAAGTTCCGCTACCGAAAGGATCCCGTTATTTCCGGTCTGGCGATGATAAAGATAACTGCATTTAATTACGCATTCTTTACATTCGCCTGACGCGCAGACATCGAGGTCGATGAAGAGCCTCTTGTCTTTGCCTTTTTTGGGCTCGGTGTTTACGTTACCCTGATGCACCTGTTCCGCGCTAGTTGCCATGCTTATAAACCTCTTTTAATCCCAGATCCCGTGAAAGTCCTTTATCTTATCATATGTAAAGACCGGGCCGTCTTTACACGCATAATAAGTACCTAGCCTGCAGTGCCCGCATTTCCCTATACCGCAGGACATGTTCTTCTCCATGGAAAGATAGATGTTCCCTTCTTTAAATCCCAGTTCCAAGAGCTTCATGGTCGCAAACTTCATCATTATAGGAGGACCGCAGACAACCGCGATAGCCGTAGGATAGTGCATGTCGATATCGTCCAGGATCGTCGTGACAACTCCGACGTTACCTTTCCATTTATCGTCACCGGCATCGACCGTAAGTTTAAGGTTCAAGTCGTCCCTTTCGGCCCATTCCTCTGTCTGATCTTTATATACCAGTTCTTTCGGGGTTTTACACCCGCCTCTAAAATAGAGTTTTTTAAATTTGCCGCTTCTATCAAAAAACTCGTACATAAGGCTTCTTAAAGGCGCGAAACCGCACCCCCCGCCTACCACTAATATCTCTTTGCCTTCGAAGTCATCCACCGGATACCCAGTTCCAAAAGGACCCCTTACCCCGATTATATCGCCTTTTTCGAGTTCGTGGATCTTATCAGTGACTTTTCCCACCTTCATGACGCTCACTTCCATTATATCCCTGACCGAAGGTTTCGATGACGGGGTAAACGGCGCTTCCCCCACTCCGGGAATGGTTATCTCCACGAACTGACCCGTCTTAAAGGTTATCTCCTCTTCCGGCTTGAACCTTATGGTCTTTATAGTCGGGGTCTCCGTTATAACGTCAAGGACTTCCGCCTTTATGGGCCTGTATGGATTCTCGCATGGAGACTTACTTTTTGCCATCAGTATCTACCAATCTTCTTAAAACCTTTCTGATATCTATCTTCGCAGGGCATGCCGAGATGCAGCGTCCGCATCCCGTGCAAGCGTATACTTCAGAGACTTTCGGAAAAAAATCGAATTTCTTCACAAACCTGTTACGAAGGCGCTGGTAGAGTTTACCCCTGGGATTATGTCCCCCGGCGACCTTAGCGTATTCTTTCAGCATACATGAATCCCAGATGCGCAGACGCGCCATCTTATCTTCGCTTTTCTGGTCATAGAGAAGAAAGCAGTGACATGTCGGGCATATTATGGTGCACGCTCCGCATTCGACACAGGTCTCCGCTTCGCTCGTCCATATATCGGATTCAAAGTTCCTTTCGATGATATTTTCAAATACGTCCTGACGTGGAACGTTGTTTTCCTTGATATTATTTTCGACCTGTTTTGTGACGCTTTCCCTTACCTTGTCCCTTGCTTTAATAAGCCCGCTTGCTGCCTCCTCGAAAAAGGAAGAGTTTTTATCTATAATCTTCTTCCCCTTATCCGATCCGGCCTCAACAAGATACCCGCCTTCCGTCTCGGAAAGATTAATATCAAAATTCTCTTTCGGGTAAGGATCCACCCCCACCGCAAGGCAGAAACATGTATCGATCGCCAGGGTACAATCAGACGAGATGATGAGGTTCTCTTCCCTCAGCTTGATATAAATAGGGTCCTTGTAATCATGGTCCAGAAAGACATGGTCCTGGATTTTAAAGCCTTTAAGGTCACATGCTTTAACGCCTACTATTGCAAAAGGTTTGTCGGCAGCGTGAGGAGCTCCTTTTTTGAAATCTTCGGCGACGACCTCTCTTGCGCGTGAGAAAAAAGCCTTAAGCGGCTCGAAGGGACGCACCTCACCTATAACGATTTTCTCGGCCTCTTTCGTATACTCTTTATAGAAACGTTTCTCGCCCTTTTTGACGGGTACGAAAACACGGAAGTCTTCCTTTAAAGAATCCAGGAAAAGCGGAAATTTTTCACTTGATATGTGTTTTATATCACTCATGATGACTTATTTCTTATTCACCAGGAAATACGACAGCGTTTCCAGCTCCCTTGAAAGATCAACGTCTTTTACTTTTACCTCTTCCGGCACGTTTAAAGCGACCGGCGCGAAGTTCAGGATACATTTAACGCCTGACGAAACCAGTTTATCCGCTACGTCCTGCGCGTTCTCGGCATCAACGGTTATAACCCCTATGGATATCTTGTTAGCCGCTACCCGCTTGGCAAGTTCACTTAAGGGCTCAACCGTTATCCCTCCGAGGCGCTTGCCGATCTTACTGGCGGATGCATCGAACGCTGCCACTATCTTTAAACCGTGTTTTTCAAATCCGGAATATGAAAGCAGCGCTGAACCCAGATGCCCCACTCCCAGCACGGCAACGTTCCAGGTCTTGTCTTTACCGAGTATTTTCTCTAAAGCTTTTTTCAGTTCGCCCGTATTATAACCCGAACCGCTTACCCCGAACTGCCCGAAATAACCGAGATCTTTTCTTACCTGCGCATCACTTAGGTTCACTTTCTCGCCCAGCTCCGCTGAAGAGATCGTTTTTATGTCCAGATCAACCAGCTCGGTGATTTTCCTCAAATATATGAAAAGCCGTGTTATAGTGCCCTCTGGCACTTTTTTTCCGTTCATGGATTTTGGCTGTAATAGATTTTGTGATAATATTCACAAACTTCGTTCTTAAATTCACAAATATAATACTTTTATACCGGGATGTCAAGAGGAAAATAAAAAGAATTTTTAGAAGATTGACTGCGGGAAAGAGCTATAGATGCTTCTTTTATCCTTTACCGAAACGTTTCCTTTGAGCCAGAAGTATTATGTTACGCAGGTCCTCCCCGTCTTTCGCGTTTATCCATTTATTCTCGAAAGTCGGGTCCTGTGCGATCTGGGCGATAGCCGATAGCGCTCTTAAATGGAAGTTCCTTTCATCCCGCGTACCCGCTATCACAAAAACCATATGAACTTTTTGATCCGCCTCGGGGAACACAATACCTTCCTTACAACGCGCAAGCAGTATAAGGAACCTGTGATCACCCTCGATTATTATGTGAGGTATGGCTAAACCGGGGCTCAAGACGGTGCTGCTTTGCTCTTCCCTGTCCAGTAATAGCCTGAGAATGACCAGATCTTTGATGCCGAGTTTTTGTGACATTTTCTCCGCCGCCAGCTTGAAAAATTCACCCGACGGCAGGGATTTATCGATGTCCAGAACGATTGCTTCTTCGATTATCCCGTCAAACCTGTCTTTTATTATTTCGTCTCTTTCACGGATTATTTCTCTTAGTTCCGACTCCAAAGAAAGGTCCACGAACTCTCTTGCCGCTACTCTTTCAATAAGATGCAAAAGAGCAAAATCTTTTTTTGTCCTTTGACGCCCGTAAAACCAGAATACAGCTATCCCGCATGCAAAAAGGATAGAGCTTATAAAAAGAGCTTCTTTTCCCATATTAACCACTAAGAGCCAGCAACCGAAAACGCCTATAATCTGCAGCCAGGGATATAAAGGCGCACGGAACTGGGGCTGATAATTCTTCACGCCGCTTTCTCTCATTATAATCACACAGATACATGACAAGATAAAAGTAAAGATAAGAACGGTAGAGGCCACCTCCACCAGTATCTTTAGATCCAGAAAAAGCGCAGCGATCATGATAATACCTGTTGCGAGTATAGCAACGTCCGGAGTCTTAAAGGTGCGGTTGATACTTCCGAATAAGTTTGGCAAGAGGCCATCCCGGCTTAACGCCAGAGGATACCTGGAAGCGGACATGATCCCGGCATTTACGGTTGATACGAACGCCAGGATAGCCGCAATACCGAGTGCAATTTTCCCTGCTGCACCCATAAAAACAACCGCGCCGTCGGAAATGGGAGTAAGCGAGTGATCAAGCTGCTCGGCTCCCAGCACACCGGAGGTCACAAAAATGACCAGCGTGTAAAGTATACTAACTGAGGCAAAAGACAATATCATCCCCATCGGCACAACTTTACCCGGATTTTTTACCTCTTCCGCAATACTGGCAACCTTTAATAGCCCTCCATATGAGATAAACACAAATCCCGCGGTAGAAAATATCGCAGCTATTCCCCGCGGCGCAAAAGGCGTAAAGTTCTGGATTTTGACTTCCGGCAGGCCGCGTATCCCGTAAAAAATAAGCAATGCCAGGAGCACAACTACGATAAAAACCTGGACCCTGCCTGCTTCCTTTATACCGATAAAATTGATAACAAGGAAGAAGATACAAAATATCACACCCAGTATATGCACATCAATATTCGAAAAAAGACTCGCAAAAGCGGCCATACCGACAAGCGCAAACGCACCTTTTAAAGATACGGATAGCCACGTTAAAAGCCCGTTAATTGTCGCAACCACAGGCCCCATACTGCGTGCGACATAAAAATAAGTTCCCCCCGCCTTAGGCATCGCTGAAACCAGTTCCGCCTGGCTCAACATACCGGTCATCGCCAGTAACCCCGCTAAAAAATAGGAGACAACGACTGAAGGCCCTGCCAGGGCATGGGCTAACCCCGGCAGAATAAAAAGACCCGAGCTTATCATCGCGCCGGTCGCAACGCAAAAAACGTCTAAGAGGTTCAGTTCTTTTTTTAATTTTGGTTTTTCCATATAAACTCGATAGCTGCCGGTTTCATCCTACTTGCTGTTAATCGGCAAGAGCACAGTCGCGGTCGTCCCCTGCCCAAGTTTGCTCTTATATTTTATGTCACCCCCGTGGGCTTTGATTATACCGAAACATACCGATAGTCCCAGCCCCGTACCTTTTTCTTTGGTCGTAAAAAACGGTTCGAATATTTTCTCGATGTCATCCTGTGAGATACCTAGACCGGTATCAGTGAAATCAATCTGTATTTTATCATCATTTTCCGCGGTTGAAATCGTTATGGTACCCTTCTCGCCTATCGCTTCAGCCGCGTTTCTTAACAGGTTCATAAAGACTTCTTCGATCTGTTTCCCGTCTACTTTAACCGAAGGAAGGTCTTTAGCGAAGTTTTTTACTATCGTTATGTCGCTCAGCGTAAAACTATGTTCTACAAGGTTAATCATAAAATCTATCGTTTCATTTATGTTGACTGTATGCATCTCCCCCCTGCTGGGCTTGGAGAACATAAGAAGGCGCTGAATGATACCTTTGGCGCGTTCACATTGATCCACGACAATTTTAAGGTTTTCCCTGATACCCTCGTTCTCGGGTGCTTCCATAAGAGAGAGTTCTGCCCTTCCCGAAACAATCTGCAGGGGATTATTCACCTCATGGGCCATGTGCGATATAAGTTTCCCGAGTTGCGCCAGTCTCTGCGCCTGTTCGACCTTCCGCCGTTCAGTCACATCCATTATCAGACCATCCCAGAGCATATCCCCGTTAGCTTGGCGTTCCGGCCGCGAAATACTGCGAAACCACCCTTCCTCCCCGCGGACAGTAATACGCCCTTCCCATATCCAGGGTGAAAGCGTCCTGGCCGCTTCTCTGGCCGAATTGTAAAACCTCTTAAGATCCTCAGGGTATATTAAACTCAGGAACCTATCCGCATCTTTTCGGATATCCGCAGGGTCAATCGCGAAAAGATCACGGCAGCTCTCGCTGACAAAAGAAAAGGATATAAACCCGTCCGGACTCATGAAAAACTGGTACACCAGACCCGGCACATTCGCCGCCATCCTGCGATAGTGCATCTCGCTGCTGCGCATAGCTTCTTCCGCGCGCATACCTTCGATCGTCTTTCCAAGACGCTGGCCCAAAGCGTTTATTAAAATCTTTTTACCATGATGAAACTTATGCTCTTTGAATTCAGGCTTGTTCTTTTTGTAAAATACTTCAACGGTCCCTATCTCCTCTCCAAAGACTTTTATGGGCGCGGCGAGTTTCCATTTTGTTTCTTTGTAATTGGAAGTTTTAAATTCCTTGCCTTCAAAAACTATCCTAGCGCATATTATGCTTGAATCCTGCCATGCAGAAGGGACAAGTCCTACCGCTCTTTCAAGTAACTCTTCCGCTTTAGAAGACCCGGACTTCTCGGCAACGTTAAAAAGGCTATAAATGCAGTTAAGTTCTCTGACGCGTTCCCCCAGGTCGTAGTTGGACCGCTCAAGTATTTTTTTGCTTGCTAATAATTCCCGTTCACTGTTTTTTAACTGTTTTTGGCTGGCTGTAAGTTGTTTGCTGACTGTCTCAAGTTGCTTTCCGCTATCATCAAGTTCCGCGAGACTGCCCCTCATTTTGCCCATGGCTTTTCCGAAAAGTACGTGATACCTGCTAGACAAGAACCATCCGAACGTTAAAAGTATGAGAAATACGCTTACTCTTATATATAGTGCATGCGCGGGGACTTCCAGGATCAAAAGATCCCAGAAGCTTTTTTTATAGAAAAACATTGAACCGAATGCAGCGTCTATTATCCAGAAAAGCATCCCTCCAATCGCTGCAAGAAGAAGTATGATATATTTATTTCTCATGCTGTTTTCCTTGAGTTTTCGAAAAAACTTCCCTACCTTTTATAAGCGCATAATTATAGTAAGTTTAATTTCTCCCCCCACAATATATATTACCTTTATCCGGGCAATTTGCAAATAATTCGACGTGTGTGATCATCTTTTAGGTGGATGGGATATTCAGCGATTGCAGCACTTTCGCGGCAAAACCGCCCGCATTTTTTGAAGCCTCAAGAGGAGCCCACTCTGCAAAAGTTTTGTCCGTCTCTTCATCATATGGCCCGTCTTTTATCTCATAGAGAATAGACTCTTCCGCGAGGGGAATGAGCGAGTGCCACTTGCCGGAAGGGATTTCAACGCCGAAGTTGCCAATCTCAGGGTCCAGGATTATATAATCTTTTATTTGCCCGGTATCATCAAATTCGACGGCTAAAACTCTCCCCTTTAAGATGATGAAAACTTCCCGTTTATCAGGTGCTTCATGCTTATGTGGCGGAAAATACGCGTCTCTTTCTATAACGTTTATCATCCTGTTTATGGGGTCGTGATAATCACCGTGAAAATTATAATTGCATCTTTTTCTTGGGGACTTTTTCGCTTTTTTCGAAAGTCCGTTTATGAGGTCATCTGTTATTTTTTTCATCTCAGCTCTTAAAGTTATAAGTCAAAATTCCAGGTATTTCTTAATCTTAAGCTTTTTTGCCTTTTTATACACAAGATCAGCTATCGCGATATCCTGTACCGCCAGACCCGTTGAATCGAAGACCGTGAGTTCCTTTTCCTTTGTCCTGCCCTTCTTTTCTCCGGCGGCTATTTCCCCGATATCAGCATATATATCCTTCTTTGTTATCTGGCCTTTGGATAAAGGCACGTTTATCTCGCCGCTATGAAAAGCCTGGCCCCAGGCGTCTACCACAACTTTTGCTTTTTTTAATATCTCCGGGGCAAGTTCCTGTTTACCTTTAGCGTCTGCCCCTATTGCATTTATATGCGCGCCTTCTGTAATCCATTCTAACCGTACAAGAGGTTTTCGGGAAGGCGTGGTTGTGACTATTATGTCGGCATCTTTTACACAGGACTTGACGCTGTCAGAAAGTTCTATTTTAGAAGGGATTAATTTTTGCATTTCTTTTTTAAAAGTACGTGCTTCTTTTCTTTCGGGACCCCACACTTTTACTTCTTTAATTTTAAAAAGCTTGTTTAGGCCTACTAGCTGCGTTTTTGCCTGTATGCCGCATCCTACAAGAGCAACTTTTTGCGAATTCTTTTTTGCAAGATATTTGGCGGCGACAGCTCCGGCTGCGCCCGTCCTCAGCGCGGTTGCATACGTGCCTTCCATAATGCAGAGAGGAAGGCCGTTTGACGGATCACTGAGTATTATTATCGCCATAACTGTCGGCAGGTTTTTCCTGCGGTTTCCCGGATGCACGTTTACCCATTTGATACCGCACCTCTTGAGACCTTCAAGATATGCCGGCATGGCCCTAAAATCGCCGTTATATTTCTCGAGATGAACATAAATCTTAGGGGGCATCTCCGCTTTTCCCTTTCCTGAAAATCTAAAGGCTTTCTCGACTGCCTTAATGGCGTCCTTTATAGTAACAATCTTTTCTACAATCCTGCCGCTGACAATCAAGGTTTTGTGCCTTTTCATAATCGGTTACTCCTCATAGATAAATCTAAAATCGCTCATAAGCCGGGGGTCGGGATTCCTTCGTATGTAATCGATATAGTATTTTGCCGCACCTGCCATATAAGTCGAAGGATCGATTTCAATGACCTTCTGCAGCTCGCTATAAGCGCGGGAAGGCTCATTATAACTCAGGTAGTATGTGACTGCTAAGTTATAATGGGCTCTCTGGTCGTCGGGTTTCAGTTTTATTATCTTCCGGCATTCTATTATTACATCATCGTACCGCTTCATCGTAGAGTACATGTAGCTTATGTAATGAAGCGCAGAGACATAAAAATCGACCGTCTCTTCGTCCATTGCAGGAAGCATCTCCATCTTCTTCTTAAAGATGTTAAATTCAGCTATCGCTTTCACCGGTTTACGCTCAAAAACATACGCCCTTCCCAGAAAAAAATGAGCGAGGGGATAATCGGGGGCTCTCTGGGTAACTTTTCTAAACAGCCGAATGGCAGCCCTTCTTCTCTTTTTCTCCCAGTATATCTGGCCAAGCTGGGTTATAGCGGCATAATCGCCGGGATTAAGTGATATCCTTTTTCTGCAGATATCCTCAGCCTCTTGCAGCTGCCCAGCCTCTATAAGAACTGATATATCTTTGTATGTCCTGGGAAGCGATTTTTTAATCTTTTCAAGTTCAAGCACTTCGCTGGAAGTTTTTTTGGCACCTTTTTGCATGTGCACCTCTATTGCCTTTTGATAAGACTCCTCTGCGTTATCAAAATCCCCTATAGCTACCTGGCAGTCAGCCAGAGCTTGACGAAGACGGACGTTTTCCGGATCTTCCTCTATCGCTTTTTCATAAGACTCTATGGCTTTATTATAAAACATGGCGGCATAATAAACGTCACCGGAAAGCGCATTCAGGCCCTCCATTTCCGGAACGTTTTCTTTTAGCCACATGATATGCGGCACCACGACAGCGGGATAATAATATTTTTCGCTTAAAAGCCTGTTTAAGACAGTAAAATGTGCTGTCACCATTTTCTGGTGGATACTGCCAGCGTCTTCTTCCGGCCGCTTCAAAAGATCATTAAGTTCTTCGATGTTCTCTAAAAGATCGCGGTTTTTCTCGAAACTTGATATAGCATATGAAAGGGCTCTCGTTTCTTCCCCCTTTGTGCCTATTCCCTCGGCCTTCTTTAGATACTCATATGCCTTTGTATATTCCATAAGACCGTAATGCCCCTGTCCAAGATCCATATATATCCGGGCCTCTTCCGGATAGACTTGAACTAATTCGTTTAAACCGGCAAGGCCCTCTTCGTACTTGCCATCCGCAACCATCTTATATTCGATTTCAGTTAACTCTTTCTGCCAAGCTTCTTCCTTGCCATAGGCGTCATTCGCCACTACTACTCTTGCCAAAAAAAACATTATAAAAAAAATAAACAATTTTTTCCCTGATAACATTCTGCGTCCCTCAATATTTGAATATCAAATAATCAATAAAACCCATCCCGACAGAAACCAGATTAAAAATGTGGTGTAAAAGTATCGCAAACATTGTCGAGCCCGATCTGGCTTTGGCGTAAGTGATCACCACGCTAAGAACAAAGATAACCCCCATAAACGCGTATTCCTCTCTTATCTGCGGATAGTGCGCAAACGTAAAAAGAATAGAAGTAAATATTATCGCGGGATATATTCCCATATATCTGTTTAATGCCGGGTATAAAAAACCCCTGAAAAGAACTTCTTCCACAAAAGGCGCCACAAATAAAACTGACAATATTATAACAATATTACCGATAATCTTGGCTTCTATAAACACCGAATTAAACGGTATATTAGGTACCAGCGGATTCATCCTGCAAATAATCTGTGCTATTATGCAGCCTGCAAGATAGAGCGGCAGCCCCACTGCCCAGAAGTTGGGAAGCTTACCGGGAAAAACAACGGTCTTCCAAAAGGATACTCTTCGCAAAAGAACAAGAATCATCAAAAAAATAACACTTATACCTTTAAGTATGATCGTGTTTATATATATCGTAAGATAATAGAAAAGTTTTGGTTCTTTGGTAAAGATAAAAAAATGCAGGCGTAAGAATCTAAGTACATTTGAACCTAAGTGAAAAGGATCTTTAAAGATAAGTGCTGCAATAATGGCTGTAAGCACAAAAACGTCTAAGAGGGTCCACGGACAAGGTGCGTCTTTCTTTCCTTCTGAGAAGAAAAAAGCAATAGACTTCTTGATGTTTTTGAGAAACACCTTGAAAATAGACTGTTTTTCTTCTTGTCCCACAGGTTCCCTGCAGTATTTGCATCTTACAGCCGTATTAGATATCTCATTATGGCAATGCGGACATTTCATACTATATAAGATACCTGTTTAAAGCTTAAAATCAAATAGATAAAAAA